>CALWGM010000017.1 GCA_944380065.1 uncultured Lachnospiraceae bacterium | reverse complement strand
GAAAAAGGAACAGGGGGAGCTGGACGACGGGACAGAAGAGGAGGACACGGAGGCCGGCCCGCAGGAACAGGAAGCGGTTGATTTCCGGGATTTTGACCTTCTGCAGGCGGTAAGGGCAGCCGGGATCGGGACCATCTGCCTGGATGAGGCGCACCATTTGAGGAGCGAGTGGTGGAAGGCGCTGGAACAGTTCATGAAAGAGATGGAGGGCGTTAAAGTCATCGCCCTGACGGCCACGCCGCCCTATGACAGTACGCCCGGGCAGTGGAAACGCTACATAGACCTGTGCGGACCCATCGACGAGGAAATTTTTACGCCGGAGCTGGTGCGGGAGGGAAGTCTCTGCCCGCATGAGGATTACATATATTTTAACTGGCCGGAAAAAGAAGAACTGGACAGGATTGAAGAATATCAGAAAAAGACAGAGGAACTATGCCGGAAACTGCTGGACGGGAAAAGACTGGCGCAGATGATCGCTGCCCATGCGGGACTGCAGGATCCCGGAGCCTACAGTGAAACATTTCTGGATCATCCGAAATATTTTTCCGCGCTGCTGATCTTCTGCCAGGATCAGGGGATTCCTGTGGCGCATGGGCTGAAGGAACTGATCGGGGCGGAGGGCAGGCTGCCGAAGTTAGATCTGTCATGGCTGGAGGTGCTTCTTCAGGGATTCCTGTTCGACGATGCGGATTCTTATGCGGTTCTGGAAGAAGACCGCCGGCAGGTGCTCAGGGAACTGAAGGAAGCCGGATGCATTTTCCGGGGGAAGGTTTCCCTGACGCAGAAGGACGTCCTGCAGAAGCTTTTGGTGAAGAGCCAGGGAAAAATGGAAAGCATTGTAAAAATCACAGAAGCAGAATACCAGACGCTGGGGGATGGCCTGCGTCTGCTGATTTTATGCGATTATATCAAAAAAGAGAGTCTGCCGGCGGTGGGAACAGAGCAGGCGTTGAGATCGGGGCTGGGAGCCGTGCCGGTTTTTGAACATGTCAGGAGACAGATTCCAGGCATCCGGCTGGGATGCCTGAGCGGCAGCGTGATCCTGGTGCCCATGGATACGGAAGAAAAGCTGAATGTGCTTTTGGAAGAGCGGGACTGCGTGGGTGAGCTGACACCCCTTGCGGATACCGGATATGGACAGCTGAGGGTAAAAGGGAAAAGCACACATTTAGTGGCGGTGGTGACGGAATTGTTCCGCCAGGGGGAGATCCAGGTGCTGGTTGGTACAAAGTCCCTTTTAGGAGAGGGCTGGGACGCCCCGTGCATCAATTCCCTGATCCTGGCTACCTATGTGGGTTCGTTTATGCTGAGCAACCAGATGCGCGGGCGAACGATCCGCACAGACCGGGATCAGCCGGGGAAAACCGGGAATATCTGGCACCTGGCCTGCATATTCCCCCAGAAAGAAGGAAAACTGCGGCATGCGGATTTTTCCGGTGACTATGAAACTTTAGTGCGGCGGTTTGACACCTTTTTGGGAGTATCCTGGAAAGAAGATGTGATCGAGAGCGGGATTGGACGGCTGGGAATCCCGGAATTTGATTCAAAAAGGGAAATGGATGAGATCAACCGGATGATGCTGGGACGGGCTACAGACCGGGAGCAGCTGCGGGCACGCTGGCAGAAATCCCTGCGGGAAATCCACGGGGAGATGGAAGTGGCGCAGGTGGAAGCTGTGCCCAAAGAAGAGGTTCAGACCGGCTATCTGTTTGTCCACGCCCTGGGGATGGAGATTCTAAGTTTTGTCTGTATGCTGCTTCTGCAGTTTGGCCGTTCCTATCTTATGGCAGGGAGAAGCTCGGCATTGCCGGTTGTGCTGGGGATCGGTATGATTGCCGCAGCCTTCGGGATGGCCAGGTTCGGCGTCCGCCTGTTCCGGTTCAGTACGCCGCAGCGGCGGATGAAACGGATCGGACAGGCCACGGTTGCGGCGCTGGCTGAGATCGGTGCGCTGGAGGATCCGGAGCACTGCCGGGCGGAAGCGGAGTCTGCGGACGGACTGCTGATCGGAGTCTGGATGCAGGGCGGGACCATGCGGGATAAAACCACCTTTGCCTGCTGCATGGAGGAACTGTGGGGAATCATTGACAATCCCCGTTACCTTCTTTTGCGGGATACAAAGCGGACGCGGGGCAGCGAGTATTACTCTGTGCCGGAGATTTTTGGCAGGCAGAAGGAGCGGGCGCTGATTTTTGAAAAGCAGATCCGCAGGGCGCTGGGGCGGTTCCGGGTGGTCTATACGAGGACGCCGGAAGGCAGGCAGATCCTGCTGCGCGCCAGGACAAGATCTTTTGTAAATAAGAACCAGAAAGCGCTTCTTGGAAGAAAAGTGGCGAAAGGGAAGTATGAATAGGAAAGGGAACCAGGAGGAATCACTATGGGAATCTATTTAAACAGTCTGAGCGCTCATACTTTATACCGAAATGAAATGAGAAAGCCGTATTTTGTGGATAAGACTGCCATGCTGGAGGAACTGTTTCCCCTGATCCGTGAGGGCAGCAATTACATCTGTGTCACACGTCCCAGGCGTTTTGGGAAAACGGTGATCGCAAATATGATATCCTCTTTCTTTGGGAAAGGGGCAGACAGCCATGAGATTTTTGACAGGCTGTCGATTGCAGATGCGAAAGAATACCGTGAGTATCTCAATCAGTGGAATGTCATCCATATTTCCTTTAATGAGATGCCGGATCCCTGTGAAAATTACAGTCAGTATATCCAGCGGATACGAAAACGGCTGGTCAGGGATTTGGAAACTGTCTATGGACAAAGTAGGATGGACGAAAATGATGCGGTATGGGATATCTTATCTGAGATTTATGAAACAACAGGCGGGGAGAAGTTTATTTTTGTATTGGATGAATGGGATTATATTTTTCATCAGATTTTGCCGGGGAAAAGGATAAAAAAGCGTTTCTCCTGTTCCTGAGAAACCTGCTGAAGGATAAACCATATATTTCTCTTGTCTATATGACTGGTATCCTGCCGATTGCAAAGTACTCCAGCGGTTCGGAACTGAATATGTTTTTAGAGTATACGATGGTAACGGAAGAAAAATACTGTGAGTATTTCGGGTTTACAGAATCTGAAGTGGACGGGCTGTATGAGAAATATCTGCAGCGCGAAACTGCGCAAGCCGTCACCCTATACAGGCAGAATTCTGGCTGTCGGGATTACTTATGATAAGAAACATAAGCGGCATCAGTGTCTGATTGAAGAATTATAGGAACTGGAAAAGATTTTAGAGGCGAAACTGTCAAAGGAAACAGGAAAGGGAACAAATGAAAAAGAATAATGTTGTTTTTATTGGTATGCCCGGCGCAGGGAAAAGCACGGTGGGCGTGGTGCTGGCCAAAATGCTGGGATACCGTTTTGTAGACTCGGATCTGGTGATCCAGGAGAAAACGGGGAAGCTGCTGTATCAGCTGCTGGATACCTGTGGCCTGGAGCGCTTCCGGGAAATCGAGAATGAGGTGAATGCGGGGATAACGGCCGACCATGCTGTGATCGCCACAGGAGGAAGCGCCGTGTATGGCAGGGAAGCTATGGAGCATTTCCGGGAGATAGCCGTAGTGGTTTATTTGAAATTGTCCTGCGGGGAGATCCGGGAGCGTCTGGGGGATCTCCATGAGCGGGGCGTGGCCATGGAGCCGGGGCAGACGCTGGAGAGCCTCTATCAGGAGCGATGCCCGCTGTATGAACAGTACGCGGACGTGACGGTGGACTGTGACGGAAAAAGTCTGCGGGAAGTGGCCCGGCAGGTGTATGACAGGATGCAGGGGCGTGAATGATTACAGGATGGAGAGTGCTTACTTTAAATAAGCATCCACCTCATCCTGATACTTCTCATAAATCTCCTGAAGCTGTGCCAGCTCTTCATCAGTCAGGACATTTTTCGCATATTCCCGCAGTCCGGCCATATCTTTGCCGGAGAGATAGGGCAGAAGATCAGAGATGGTGCGAAAAGAAATATGGCTGCTGATCATATCCTCCACGGCTGCTCTGTCTTCTGGATCCATAGAATCCAGGAGCGCGCTGATTTCCTCCTCTGAAAGTGTGTCAGAGGGAAGCTGGGACTCGATCAGCTGGGTGGCCGCGGTGGAAACAGCTTTTTCCCTCAGCGGTTTGTACACACAGAAAAAACCGACGAAAATGATAATTACAAGAACGATCGCAAAAACAATCAATTTCTGAAGGGCGCGGGATTTCCTGCGCTTTTTACTGTTGGACATGTTTTTCTCCTTTCCAGGTAAGATCCGGACCCATGTTGTGCCTGACTGAACGCGCCGGGTCTTTTTTTCCGGTCATGGAAATGGAAATTTCCTGCCAGACGCTTTCAGTATACTACATTTCAGCCGCGAAATATGTAAGTTTCGGATTTTTTAAGAATTTATTTGCGAATCTGTAAGGTTCATAGTAAAATCGTTACGGAAAATGAGGCTGTGCATCAGAAGAAAGAAGAGGATGAAAGCTATGGCACTGATGTTTTTTGATATAGACGGCACGCTCTGGGACAGGAAAAATGTGATTCCGGAGAGTACGAAAAAGGCGCTGCGGCTGTTAAAGCAAAACGGGCACCAGATTTTCTTATGCAGCGGCAGGACGCGGGTATTTATCCGGGATGAAGAGCTGCTGGCGCAGGGATTCGACGGGATCTTAAGCGGCTGCGGCACCTGTATTGATTACGAAGGCGAGGAAATTTTTTATAAAAAGCTGGATCCTGAGCTGATGGAGCGCTCTGTGGAGGCTTTTTATGAGGCGGATATTCCGGCTCTGATGGAGGGACGGGACTGGCTCTATATGGACGAGGATCTGATCAGCAGGGATGAATATGGAAAATATCTGATGCAGACGATGAAAGAACATATTCAGCCGATCCGCGGGAACCAGAAAAACTGGGAGGCCAGCAAGTTCAGCCTGGTGATCCGGAACCGGGATTATGAGACGGTAATGAAGAAGCTTCAGGACGATTTTGACTTTTTAGTGCATGGGACGGTGGTTATGGAGGCGGTTCCAAAAGGCTGTTCCAAGGCAACGGCCATTGCGGCGGTCTGTGAAAAGCTGGGGGCGGATCGCAGGGGAACCTTTGCCTTTGGCGACAGCGCCAATGACCTGGCCATGCTGGATTTTGCAGGAACCGGGATTGTGATGGGAAATGGCAGTGATATTGCGAAAGCGCATGCAGATTACATCACAGATGATATCCATGCGGACGGGATCTACCGTGCCTGCAGGCATTTTGGCCTGATCTGACAGGAAGTTTACAGAGAAAATGAAAAAGTGAGAAAATAAGAGAAAAAATGAGATAGGAAGAGATATACATGGTATTAACTCAAAAATACGGAAAAATGTTCACTTGCGCATCCCTGCCAAAATGCATATTATACTGATTAGCGGTTAGCACTCGAAATAAATGAGTGCTAACAAATCATAAGAATGCAGAGATCAGATCCAGAGCAAGGAGGAATTATCATGAAGTTAGTACCCTTAAGTGACAGAGTTGTATTAAAACAGTTAGAAGCAGAGGAGACTACCAAATCCGGTATTATCCTGACCAGTTCCGCGCAGGAGAAGCCCCAGGAGGCAGAGGTCATCGCAGTTGGCCCCGGCGGTATGGTTGACGGCAAGGAAGTTGTGATGCAGGTGAAAGTGGGAGATAAAGTCATCTATTCCAAATATGCCGGCAACGAAGTCAAGTTAGACGGCGAGGAGTACATTATTGTAAAACAGAATGATATTCTGGCAATTGTAGAATAAACGCAGACAGAAAAAGAAATAGTTTCAGATAAGAAATAAATTTGATTTTCAGGAGGCAGACATCATGGCAAAGGAATTAAAATATGGCACAGAGGCCAGAAAAGCATTAGAAGCAGGTGTAGATAAGCTGGCGGATACCGTCAGGGTTACACTGGGTCCGAAGGGAAGAAACGTAGTACTGGATAAGTCCTTTGGTACTCCGCTGATCACCAACGACGGTGTAACGATTGCCAAGGACATTGAACTGGCGGACGCATTTGAGAATATGGGCGCACAGCTGGTAAAAGAGGCTGCAACCAAGACAAATGACGTTGCCGGTGACGGTACCACAACAGCAACTGTTCTGGCGCAGGCAATGATCAAAGAGGGTATGAAGAACTTGGAGGCAGGCGCAAACCCGATCATTATGAGACGGGGTATGAAGAAAGCCACAGAGGCTGCAGTGAATGCCATCGCCGCTATGAGCCAGAAGGTAGACGGAAAGAATCATATCGCAAAGGTTGCTGCAATTTCTGCCGGTGACGAGCAGGTGGGCAACATGGTTGCGGACGCTATGGAAAAGGTAACCGGCGACGGCGTGATCACCATCGAAGAGTCCAAGACCATGCAGACAGAGCTTGACCTGGTAGAAGGTATGCAGTTTGACCGCGGTTATATTTCCGCATATATGGCTACTGATATGGATAAGATGGAAGCAATTCTGGATGATCCCTATATCCTGATTACAGATAAGAAGATCAGCAGCATCCAGGAGATCCTTCCCCTGCTGGAGCAGATCGTCCAGGCAGGCAAGAAGCTTCTCATCATCGCAGAGGATGTTGAGGGCGAGGCTCTGACCACACTGATTGTCAACAAGCTGCGCGGTACCTTCACGGTAGCTGCGGTTAAGGCTCCCGGATATGGCGACAGAAGAAAAGCGATGCTGCAGGATATCGCGATCCTTACAGGCGGCCAGGTGATCTCCGAGGAGGTTGGTCTGGAGCTGAAAGATGCTACCATCGATATGCTGGGCCGTGCAAAGTCTGTAAAGGTTCAGAAAGAGAACACCATCATCGTGGACGGCGAGGGCGACTCCGATAAGATCCAGGCAAGGATCAGCCAGATCCGTACAGAGATCGAGGAGACGACTTCTGACTTCGACCGTGAGAAGCTGCAGGAGAGACTGGCAAAATTAGCCGGCGGCGTAGCTGTGATCCGTGTTGGCGCAGCCACAGAGACAGAGATGAAAGAGAGCAAGCTCCGTATGGAGGACGCCCTGGCAGCCACCAAGGCGGCGGTAGAAGAGGGTATCATCGCAGGCGGCGGTTCCGCTTATATCCACGCAGCAAAGGATGTTGCAAAATTGGCTGACACCCTGGAAGGCGATGAGAAGACCGGCGCGAAGGTTATCCTGAAAGCCCTGGAGGCTCCGCTGTACTACATTGCGGCAAACGCAGGACTGGAAGGCGCAGTGATCATCAACAAAGTACGTGAGTCTGAGCCTGGTATCGGTTTCGACGCCGCGAAGGAAGAGTACGTAGATATGGTTGAGGCCGGTATTCTGGATCCTGTAAAGGTAACCAGAAGCGCACTGCAGAACGCTACCAGCGTTGCCAGCACACTTCTGACCACAGAGTCCGTTGTGGCAGACATCAAAGAAGAGACTCCCGCAATGCCGGCAGGAAACCCGGGCATGGGAATGATGTAAGCAGTCTACAATCAAACAGAACTCATTTTACGCCGCAGATTTTGTCTGCGGCGTTTTATTTATGGCGCCTGACGCAGTTTTTTTGCCCCGCAGCGCAACAAAATTTCAGATTGAACTAAAGTTCTCTTGCATTTCCGGCCAGTAAAAAGGATAATTGTATTACGGATAATATGATCATGAATGAGGAAATGAAAGTGAAGAATGTTTTAATATTAGAAGACAACAAAAGTACGCAGGAGTTATTGAAAAATATTTTCAGCCGTCTGGAGATTCACAGCCAGATTTCGGTTGCGGATTCGGCAAAAGACGCTTATGTTCTGGCGGTGGGCGGATTTTATGACCTGTTTGTGGTGGATGTTGTGCTGGATCACAGGAAAGCTTCCGATGTGTCAGGAATGGCGTTTGTGGAGCGGATCCGGGAGATTGAGTACTACAAGCTGACTCCGGTCATTTTTATTACCGGGCTGGAGGATCCCAAGTTCTATGCCTACAGCCAGCTGCACTGCTACAGCTATCTGGAGAAGCCGTTTGATTTCCATGCGGCGGCACTCCTCTTTACAGAGGTGCTGAAATCAACCAGAAACAGGCCGGAGATCACGGAAAATTTCTATTTCAGAAAGGACGGGATCTTGTATTCTGTGGAAACCAGAAAAATTGTCTATATTGAAATCCGGGCGAAAAAGAATTATCTGCACTGTGTGGACGGCACCATGGTATTGCCGTATGTTCCGCTGGCGGATTTTACCAGGGAGCTGGACCCCCGCTATTTTCTGCAGTGCAACAGAAGTACTGTTGTAAACCGCAGATTTATTAGCGCCGTGGATACGGTGAACAATTATGTTTCCCTGAAGAAGAATTTTGGGACATTAGATATAGGAAGAGTAATCAAACAAGACTTTTTAAACAGATTCAGGGACGATTAGCGGGGAGCCTGATTTGCCGGAACCTTTTCGCTGTGTTTTCCGGTTCGGACACGTATATGATACATGATATAATAAAACATATGGATATTTGCGCTTAAACAGTGCGGATACAGACCCGGGCGTACAGTATCTGCCGGAATGAGAAGATATCCGGCGGTTAAGGTTGATTTTTTTTGCATTTTGTCAGATAATTACAGTAAATTATTTGTGAATTTGTGACAGGAGTGCGACATGAAAGATACGTATCGGCTGATTTACCCGCCGGATTATGATGTGGCGGGAGAAAAACCATGGGGAAATTATGATTTTATCCATTCACTGCAGATCGACGATATGGTGGTGATCCCGCAGGAGAACTACCGGGGAGGGAAAGATTTGTCCCTGGAGAAATTTTTTTCTTCAGATCCCCGGGTTTTGGAGTACCGCCTTGGTATTGTAGAAGATCTGACAGAACACCGGGAGCTGTACCAGGTGTTTTGTGATGCGGTTTCCCTGATCTACCATATCAATGACCTGAAAAAGGTCCTGAACCCGGATTTTTCGGTGGATTCGGCGCTGGGCTCCGTCCGTTATCTGGAGCTGTACCAGGAGATTGTGGAGCTGTTTGCCGGAGCCTTTGAAAAGTATGAGGTGCATTCCGAAGGTCTGCTGGCATTCCGTGAGCGGATCCGGGAGATTGTGAAGGGGGAGGAGTTCCAGGGGCTGAAACAGGAGCTGGGAAAAACAGAGACGGATTTCGGCAACCTGAAAAGCGTGACGATCGGGGTGAACCTGGATGAAAACCTGTGCCCGAAGGAGGCCGGGATCCTGTCGGTGAATGTGGATGCCTTCAAGCCGGGGAGCCTGATGGACAAGCTGTTCCGCAAAAAAGCGTCGGACCAGGCGATGATATCCTCCCTGTATCCCCTGACGAAGGGGCTTCACGGGGAAGAGTTAAAGAGTCTCAATTACGCGGTCAGCAGCGCGCTGCATACCATATTTAAAAAATCCCTCAGGGATTTTGAACCGGTGGTGCAGAACTATTTCAAGATCCATACGGCGTTTTTTGTTTCCCTGCTGGATGATATCCGTTTCCTGACGGCAGGGGTGAAGTTTGTTCTCGATATGAAAGACCGGGGCTTTGAAATGTGCCGCCCGCGGATCGCGCCGGTGGAGGAGAAAAAATGCGCGCTGAAACAGGTGTATAATCCCATGCTGGCAATTCGCTCTGTGGAAAAAACGGTGGTGGCCAATTCTTATGAATTGGATGAAAAGGGACGTTTCTATCTGGTAACCGGGCCGAACCACGGCGGCAAGTCCATTTTTGCCTATTCCGTGGGGATGGCGCAGGCGCTGTTCCAGTTAGGGCTTTTTGTCCCGGCAAAGCAGGCGTATATGAGTCCGGTGACCGGGATTTTTACGCATTTTCCGGCTTCTGATGAGGATAATTACGGAAAAGGGCGGCTGGAAAGCGAATGCGCGCGTCTGAGCGGGATTATGGCCGCGCTGACGGATACGGACATGCTGCTGATGGATGAATCTTTTTCCAGTACCAGCGGGCTGGAGGCGGGATACATTGCGTCTGAAGTGCTGACGGCCATTGGTGTGATCGGCTGCTGCGGCCTGTATGTGACGCATATCCATGACCTGCCCCTGCATGTGGCGGAATATAACAGTTATCCCGGAAACCGCGGGAAGATTGACAACCTGGTGGCCCAGATGGAAAATAAGGAGGACGGGACCAGAAGCTACCGGGTTGTCCGGACAACGCCGGACGGGCTCAGCTACGCCAGGGATATCGCGAGGCGGTACGGACTGGATCTGGAAGGGATCCTGGCGGAGCATGAAAAAGATCAATAACAATTATGAAAAAATACATCTTTTTGCAGAAAGGTGTATTTTTTTATGGTATAATATGAGCACTTAGCGAGGTTTTTTCGAGCTTAGTGCGAGTCATACCTGTCCACTTAGCGAATCGGAGCCGGAGGCGAACGATGAGGTTAGTGGACATGGTATACTATGGGCAGAAAAGGAAGCAGGAGGACGTGGTTATGAAACAATATGCGTTTGGTATTGATGTGGGCGGAACGACTGTAAAAATGGGATTTTTTACAGCCGCCGGAGAATTGCTGGAAAAATGGGAGATAAAGACGGATACCACGGATCACGGGGCAAATGTGATCCCGGATGTGGCGGCTGCCATAGACGGGAAATTAAAGGAACGCGGGATTTCAAAGGATGAAGTGATCGGAGTGGGGATCGATGTGCCGGGACCGGTGGACGCGGCAGGCTATGTGCGCAACTGCGTCAACCTGGGCTGGGGCACGTTCAAATTAGAGGAAACAGTGGAAGCAGCCACCGGGCTGCCCTGCCGGGCGGGAAATGACGCCACGGTGGCCACGCTGGGAGAGATGTACAGGGGCTGTGCCAGCGCCTACCGGCATCTGGTGATGATCACGCTTGGCACCGGCGTGGGAGGAGGCATTGTCATTGACGGGAAGATCCTTCCGGGAAATACCGGAGCGGCCGGGGAGATCGGCCATATGACGGTGAATGAGCATGAGACGGCGGTCTGCGGCTGCGGACGGAAGGGCTGTCTGGAGCAGTACGCCTCCGCCAACGGCATTGCCCGGGTGACCGCGCTGGCGCTTGGGGAGACGGAGGAAGAGACGGTTTTGCGAAAACTGGAAAAGATCACGGCCAAAGATATTTTTGACGCGGCAAAAGAGGGAGACGCTTTTGCGCTGCGGATGGTGGAACAGCTGGGCAGAACACTGGGAATGGCCTGTGCCCGGATCGCTACGGTAGTGGATCCGGAGGCCTTTGTCTTTGGGGGCGGCGTGTCAAAAGCGGGCACGATGCTGACGGATGTGATTGAAAAGTATTATGATCAGTATGCCTTTAAAACCGGCGCGAAGTTCCTTTTGGCGGAGCTTGGGAACGACGCCGGGATCTATGGCAGCGTGAAACTGATTCTGGACGCCCATGCGGCCGGCCATCTTTAAAAGAAGACCGGCGGGGGGACAGGAAAGAAAGTGAGGATTATACATGATAAACAGAGAAGAGACAGCGGCAGCCATTGCGCAGGGGAGAGCGATCCTGGGCATTGAGCTTGGCTCCACCAGGATCAAGGCGGTGCTGATTGATGAGGAGAACCGTCCGGTGGCGGAGGGCGGACACGGCTGGGAGAACCGGCTGGAGAATGGGATCTGGACGTATACCATGGAGGACATCCGGGACGGGCTGCAGGATTGTTACCGCAGGCTGAAGGAGGATGTGGCTGAAAAATACGGCGTCCGGCTGACCAGACTGGCGGCGATGGGATTTTCCGCCATGATGCACGGTTATCTGGCATTTGACGGGGAGGGGAGACTCCTGGTTCCGTTCCGTACCTGGAGGAACACCATGACAGAGCAGGCGGCGAAGGAATTGTCGGAGCTGTTTCAGTTTAATATCCCCCAGCGCTGGAGCAGCGCCCATCTGTATCAGGCGATCCTGAACGAGGAGCCCCATGTGCAGGATGTGCGGTTCCTCACCACGCTGGCCGGATATATCCACTGGCAGATGACCGGGAGGAAGGTAGTTGGCATCGGAGAGGCCGCAGGCATGTTCCCGATTGATTCCGCGGTAAAAGACTATGACCAGGGCATGATCGACCAGTTTGACGGCCTGATTGCAGACCGGGGGTATCCCTGGAAGCTGCGGGAGATCCTGCCGCAGGTCCTGGTGGCAGGAGAGGACGCCGGCACCCTGACGGAGGAGGGGGCGAGGCTCCTGGATCCGGAAGGCGATTTAAAGGCCGGGATCCCGCTCTGCCCGCCGGAGGGCGATGCCGGGACCGGGATGGCGGCCACCAACAGCGTGAAGGTGTGCACCGGAAATGTTTCCGCAGGAACCAGTGTGTTTGCCATGGCAGTCCTGGAAAAACCGCTTTCCACGTATTATGAAGAGATCGATATGGTGACCACCCCGTCGGGAGACCCGGTGGCCATGGTTCACTGCAATAACTGTACCTCGGATCTGAACGCCTGGGTGGGGCTTTTCGGGGAAGCGCTGAACGCCTTTGGGGTGGAGACAGATCCGGATACCCTGTACGGCAATCTGTACCGGAAGGCGCTGGAGGGCGACGCGGACTGCGGCGGGCTGCTGGCCTACAATTATTTTTCCGGGGAGAGCATTACCGGATTTGAGGAGGGCAGGCCGCTGTTTGTGAGGAAGCCGGACAGCCGCTTTAACCTGGCTAATTTTATGCGGACGCATCTTTTTACCTCCCTGGGAGCCTTAAAGGACGGTATGGATATCCTGATGAAAAAGGAAAAGATCCGTCTGGAAAAGATGTATGGCCATGGCGGGCTCTTTAAGACCAGGGGCGTGGGGCAGCGGTTCATGGCTGCCGCCATTGACGCGCCGGTGTATGTGATGGAAACCGCCGGGGAAGGCGGGGCCTGGGGGATCGCGCTTCTGGCCTCCTACATGAAGAACCGGGCGGCGGATGAGGAACTGGCTGCTTATCTGAACCGGGCGGTATTCCATGGAGAGGATGGTATCTCAGAGATGCCGGATCCGGCGGATGTGAAAGGATTTGACGCTTTTATGGAGCGGTATAACCGGGGGCTGGCCATCGAGCGGGCAGCCGTAAAGCAGCTGGACTGAAGGGCGGCTGCGGCAGAAAACAGAACGGACATGACACAAAAAGGAGTACACTTTTATGCTGGAAGAACTGAAACGACAGGTGTATGAGGCAAATATGCTTCTCCCCAGATATGGCCTGGTGACCTTTACCTGGGGAAATGTCAGCGGGATTGACCGGGAAGCAGGGCTGTTTGTAATCAAGCCCAGCGGCGTGGAGTATGACCTGCTGACGCCGGAGGATATGGTGGTTGTGGATCTGAAAGGGAATAAGGTAGAGGGAAGATATAACCCTTCCTCCGACACACCGACCCATACGGTTTTATATAACCGTTTCCCCAAGGTGGGAGGAATCGTGCATACCCATTCTCCTTGGGCCACCAGCTGGGCGCAGGCGGGCCGGGATATTCCCTGTTACGGGACGACCCATGCGGACTATATTTACGGGGAGGTTCCCTGCGTGCGCAACCTCACGGAGGAAGAGATCGAGGAGGCCTACGAGTGGAACACAGGCGTGCTGATCGCGGATGAATTTGAGGCCAGGGGCAGGGATTATCTGGCGGTTCCGGCGGTGCTCTGCAAGAACCACGGGCCGTTTACCTGGGGAAAGGACGCCCGTGAGGCGGTTCACAACGCAGTGGTCTTAGAGGAAGTGGCGAAAATGGCGGCGCGGTGCGAGTGGATCAATCCGCAGAACACCCCTGCGCCTCAGGAACTGCAGGATAAACATTATTACAGAAAACATGGCGCAAATGCCTATTATGGACAGAATCATCTGAAATAGAGGAGGATACAGACATGATTCCACAGAAAAATTATCAGTTCTGGTTTTGTACCGGATCACAGGATCTTTACGGGGACGAGTGCCTCGCCCATGTGGCGGAGCATTCCAAAATCATTGTGAATGCCCTGAACGCCAGCGGGGAGCTGCCCTATGAGGTGGTATGGAAGCCGACGCTGATCACCAACGAACTGATCCGCAAAACCTTTAACGAGGCCAATAACGATGAAAACTGCGCGGGGGTGATCACCTGGATGCACACCTTTTCTCCCGCCAAGTCCTGGATCCTGGGACTGCAGGAGTACAGAAAGCCCCTGCTTCACCTGCACACTCAGTTTAACCGTGAGATCCCCTATGATACGATCGACATGGATTTCATGAACGAGAACCAGGCTGCCCACGGAGACCGGGAGTACGGCCATATCTTTTCCCGCCTGGACAAGGTGAGGAAAGTGATCGTGGGCTTCTGGGATGACAGAGAGGTTCACAGACAGATCGCTTCCTGGATGAGCACGGCCATCGGCGTGATCGAGAGCAGCCATGTGCGGGTGATGCGGATCGCGGATAACATGAGAAATGTGGCCGTGACCGAGGGCGACAAGGTGGAGGCCCAGATCCGGTTTGGCTGGGAGGTGGACGCTTACCCGGTGAACGAAGCGGTGGAGGCTGTGCAGGCAGTTTCCCAGGCGGACGTGGACGCATTGGTGGAGGAATATTACAGTAAATATACCATTCTCCTGGAAGGACGGGATGAGAAGGAGTTCCGCCGCCATGTGGCGGTACAGGCACAGATGGAGATCGGTCTGGAGCGCTTCCTTGAGGAGAAGAACTATCAGGCCATCGTCACTCATTTCGGCGACCTGGGAGGTTTTCAGCAGCTTCCCGGCCTGGCCATCCAGAGACTGATGGAAAAAGGCTATGGATTCGGCGGCGAGGGCGACTGGAAGACGGCGGCCATGGTACGCATCATGAAGATCATGACCCAGGGCAAAAAGGACGCGAAGGGGACTTCCTTCATGGAGGATTACACCTACAATCTGGTTCCCGGGAAAGAGGGGATTTTAGAGGCGCATATGCTGGAGGTCTGCCCATCTATCGCGGACGGCCCCATCTATATCAAGGAGCAGCCGCTTTCCATGGGAGACCGGGAGGATCCGGCCCGTCTGGTATTTACGTCCAAAGAAGGCCCGGGTATCGCCGCGTCCCTGATTGACCTGGGGAACCGTTTCCGGCTGATTATCAATGATGTGGACTGCAGGAAGACAGAAAAGCCCATGCCGAAGCTTCCGGTGGCCACCAATTTCTGGACGCCGCAGCCGAACCTCCAGGTGGGCGCCCAGGCCTGGATCCTGGCGGGAGGCGCGCACCATACGGCCTTCTCCTACGACCTGACGGCAGAGCAGATGGGCGACTGGGCGGAGTCCATGGGAATCGAAGCCGTGTATATCGACAAAGATACCACCATCCGCCAGTTCAAAAATGAACTGAGATGGAATTCCATCTATTACAGATAGGGTGAAAAGACGACAGCCCCGGCTGTGGCAGCAGCAAGTCTGCGCATGTGCCGGGGCTGTTTCTGCGCATGAGGGGCAAAGCGGCTGCGAATTGGAACGACACAGTAAAAACCACAAAACCCGTCAAGAAAAAATACTTGACACCCATGCGCTTCTGTGGTAGAGTAGCCAGGGTGATAGAAATGGAACAGATTGGACGCCGGGTTTTCCTGTATGATTTTTACGGGGAACTGCTGACGGATCATCAGAAAGAGGTTTATGGGGATGTGGTACTCAACGACATGTCCCTCAGTGAGATCGCCGAGGAACAGGGCATCAGCCGTCAGGGCGTGCATGACCTGATCCGGCGGTGCGACCGGATCCTGTCCGGTTATGAGGAGAAGCTCCATCTGGTGGAGCGTTTTCTGAAAACGAAGGAGGATGTCCGTCTGATCCGTGAACTGTCCAGACACCATGATCCGGACCATACGGAGGAGACCCTGAAGGAGATTTACAGGATCTCGGGGCAGATCCTTGAGGAACTGTAGCCGGGAGATTGCAGCAGCGCCGCCTGACAGGCGCGACAGGCGAATGGAGTGAGGCATTTTATGGCATTTGACAGCTTATCAGAAAAACTGCAGAATGTATTCCGGAACCTGAGGAGCAAGGGCCGGCTGACAGAGGCGGATGTGAAGGCCGCCTTAAAAGAGGTCAAGATGGCTCTTCTGGAGGCGGATGTGAATTTCCGGGTGGTCAAACAGTTTGTAAAAGCAGTGCAGGAGCGCGCTGTGGGTTCGGATGTGATGAACGGCCTCAACCCCGGGCAGATGGTGATCAAGATCGTCAACGAGGAAATGGTTAAAATGATGGGCTCTGAAACTACGGAGATCCAGCTGAATCCGGGACAGGCGACGACGATTATCATGATGGTGGGTCTGCAGGGTGCAGGTAAGACCACCACCACGGCAAAACTGGCCGGAAAATACAAACTGAGAGGCAAGAAGCCGCTTTTAGTGGCCTGTGACGTATACCGTCCGGCGGCCATCAAACAGCTGCAGATCAACGGCGAGAAACAGGGCGTGGAGGTGTTCTCCATGGGAGACAGCCACCGTCCGGTGGATATCGCGAAGGCTGCGGTGGAGCATGCGGCGAAGAATGGAAACAATATTATCATCCTGGATACAGCCGGACGTCTTCATATCGATGAGGAGATGATGGATGAGCTGATCGGCATCAAAAAGCAGGTGGATGTGAAGCAGACTGTCTTAGTGGTGGATGCCATGACCGGACAGGACGCGGTGAACGTAGCCAGCACGTTTGATGAGAAGATCGGTATCGACGGCGTGATCCTCACCAAGTTAGACGGCGATACCAGAGGCGGCGCGGCGCTTTCTATCCGCGCGGTGACGGGCAAACCGCTCTTCTATGTGGGTATGGGAGAAAAGCTCTCTGACCTGGAGCAGTTTTATCCGGACCGGATGGCATCGAGGATCCTGGGGATGGGCGATGTGCTCTCCCTGATCGAGAAGGCTGAGGCGGAGATCGACCAGGAGAAGGCTGCCGAGATGGAACAGCGGATGCGCAAGGCAGAGTTTTCCTTCAATGATTATCTGGAGTCCATGAACCAGATGAAAAAGATGGGCGGGCTGGCCAGCGTGCTCAGCATGATGCCCGGCATGGGCGGTCCCCAGATGAAACAGATCGAGGAAGCCATGGATGATAAAAAGATGGCGCGCATTGAGGGGATTATTTATTCCATGACGGCTGCGGAGCGGGAGAATCCCTCCCTGTTGAATCCCAGCAGGAAACGCAGGATCGCGGCAGGCGCCGGCGTGGATATCAGCGAGGTCAACCGGCTGGTGAAACAGTTTGAGCAGGCGCGCAAGATGATGAAGCAGATGTCCGGCATGAAAAAGGGAAAGCGCGGGCTGGGCGGCTTCGGTGGATTTGGCGGTAAAATGGGAGGCTTTAAGGGACTTCCGTTTTAAGCAAATACCGGGATACCCCGGTAGGATAGATGAAATATACTTTTAGAATATCTGAGGAGGTGAAGTGACATGGCAGTTAAAATCAGATTAAGAAGAATGGGACAGAAAAAAGCGCCTTTCTATAGAATCGTTGTTGCAGATTCCAGAAGCCCCCGTGACGGAAGATTCATCGAGGAGATCGGTTACTATGATCCGACCAAAGAGCCCTCTGAGATCCGTGTAGACGAGGAAGCTGCAAAGAAGTGGCTTGCAAACGGCGCACAGCCCACACAGACTGTAGAGAAGATCTTAAAGAACGCTGGCATCGAGAAGTAATGGATTAGTGAGGGAAAAGTAATGAAAGAATTAGTGGAAGTAATTGCGAAATCACTAGTCGAGAACCCAGATGAGGTTTCTGTTACAGAGACAGAGAAGGAGCACGTGACCGTTTTGGAACTCCACGTTGCACAGGCCGATATGGGTAAGGTGATCGGTAAGCAGGGGAGAATTGCCAAGGCAATCCGTTCCGTTGTGAAAGCTGCGGCATCCAGAGAAGACAAAAAGGTAATTGTCGAGATCGTGCAGTGATGGGGGATGGCCGTATCAGGCTGTTCAGTCAGGCTGTGACATGCAACAAGGCTTTGTTTTGAAACCGATAACACAAAAAGGGACATGACGTTTGCCATGTCCCTTTTAGCTTATACAGCGGAAATAAAGGAGCGTAAGATGGAAGACAGATTTCAGGTAGGTATCATATCCAGCACCCACGGGATCGGCGGCGAGGTAAAGGTATATCCCACGACAGACGACGCAAAGCGTTTCCGGAAACTGAAACAGGTGATTCTGGATACGGGGAAAGAAGAAATGACCCTGCAGGTAGAGCGTGTCCGCTTTTTCAAGCAGATGGTGATCCTTAAGTTTAAAGAATTCCAGAATATCAATGAGGTGGAGCGGTTCCGGGGGAAGAGCCTCTATGTGACCCGGGAAAACGCGGTGAAGCTTCAGAAAGATGAGTACTTTATTGCGGATATGATCGGCCTGTCCGTCGTTTCCACAGAGGGAGAAGACTTAGGGGAACTGGCGGATGTGATACAGACAGGCGCCAACGATGTCTATGTGGTAAAAAAAGACGGGCAGCCGGATCTTCTGCTTCCGGCCATCAAGGAATGTGTCCGGAAGGTGGATATGGAAAACGGGGTCATTACCGTATATCTGATGCCGGGGCTGCGGTAAAACAGGCCCGCAGGAAGGGCAAACGTTTTTGTTTACAGTTACAAAAACTTTCTTAAAAAAGTATGAATTCCTGTGATAATCTGACAAAATCTGACTGCGGTATGATATACTATATGGACACTTGGCGAAGTGTTTTCAGGCTTAGTATGAGTTGGAAAGAAGGGGTGTCAGGAGACGTATGGCAGAAGAATACAGGGAAATACAGGAAGACATTTACGACTGGCAGAACATCATGTTTCTTTATAATGCGGCGATCAAGGAGGTCCGGACAAAGCTGGATATCATGAACGATGAGTTCCAGTATATCCATCAGTATAATCCGATTGAATATATCAAATCCAGGATCAAGACGCCGGAGAGTATTGTAAATAAGCTCAAGCGCAATGGCTACGAGAGTACGATCCAGAACATGGTGGAGCATATCAATGATATCGCGGGGATCCGGGTGGTGTGTTCGTTCACCTCAGACATTTACCGTCTGGCGGAGATGATCGGCAGGCAGCGGGAGTTTAATATCCTTTATATCAAGGACTATATGAAGCACCCGAAGGAGAGCGGATACCGCAGCTATCACATGCATATTACCGTGCCGATCCAGACCACCAAAGGCGTAGTGCCCACCAAGGTGGAGATCCAGATCCGCACCATTGCCATGGATTTCTGGGCCAGCCTTGAGCATAAGATTTATTATAAATTTGAGGGGGACGCCCCGGATTACATCAGCCAGGATCTGCAGGCGTGCGCAACGATCGTCGCCAACCTGGATGAGAAAATGCTGTCTTTGAATGAGGCGATCATGGAAGCCAAGGGACGGCAGGAGAAGCAAGGAGGAAAAGTATGAGTTCGATCAAAGATATTTCACTGGCTCCGTCAGGGGCGCATAAAATTGACTGGGTGCGGAAAAACTGTCCGCTGTTAAGATCCTTAGAGGAGGATTTTGGCAGGGAACGTCCGTTTGAGGGACTCCGGATCGCCCTGTCCATTCACTTGGAGGCGAAGACCGCCTATCTGTGCAAGGTGCTGGCGGCAGGCGGGGCCGAGATGTATATTACAGGCAGCAATCCGCTGTCTACCCAGGATGATGTGGCGGCTGCCCTGGTGGAGGACGGGCTGAATGTCTACGCCTGGTATAACTGCACGCCGGAAGAATATGACGCGAATATTGCAAAAGTGCTGGAGCATGACTGCAATATCATCATCGATGACGGCGGGGATCTGGTGCATATGCTTCATACCGCCATGCGGGATAAGATCCCCTATGTGATCGGAGGATGTGAGGAGACCACCACCGGCATTATCCGTCTGATCGCCATGGCGAAAAATGAGGAGCTGAGTTTCCCTATGGTGATGGTAAATAACGCAGACTGCAAACATCTGTTTGATAACCGTTATGGCACAGGCCAGTCTGTATTCGACGGTATCAACCGGACCACGAACCTGATCGTGGCAGGGAAGATTGTGGTGGTGGCCGGATATGGCTGGTGCGGCAAGGGCGTTGCCATGCGGGCGAAGGGTCTGGGCGCCAGAGTCGTTGTGACAGAGATCGATCCCATCAAGGCCATTGAGGCGGTGATGGACGGATTCGATGTGATGCCGATGAACGAGGCGGCAAAGATCGGCGATTTCTTCATTACTGTAACCGGGTGTGCCGGCGTGATTGACGAGGAGGACTTCCGGGTGATGAAAAACGGGGCGGTTCTCTGCAATGCAGGCCATTTTGATGTGGAGATTGACATGAAGCGCCTGCGGGAGATCGCGCTGGATACCATTGACCAGAGAAAAAATATCACCGGGTATCAGATTTCAGAGGATACCTGGATTTACGTGCTGGCGGAAGGACGGCTGGTGAACCTGGCTGCCGGGGACGGACATCCCGCTGAGATCATGGATATGAGCTTTGCGATCCAGGCGCTGAGCGCGAAATACCTGGCAGAGCATGCAGACCGCCTGACGGAGAAGCTGATTTCCGTACCCCGGGAGGTTGACCTGGAGGTGGCCAACCGGAAACTCCGTTTTCTGGGCAAGGAGATCGATACCCTGACGCCCGAACAGGAGGCGTATCTGAATTCTTCCTGTATCGATGTATAGGGATTTCTGAGAGCAGCCGGGAATGCGGCTTTGGTTGGAGGAATGCAGATGAAAATGAAAAAAACAGCGGCGTTTTGTCTGGCGGCAGTTTCGGCCGCCGCGCTGCTTTTATCCGGATGTACCGGGAAAGCAGCGCAGAAAGCGCAGGAGTATAAAGAACTTGGGATCGCCCGGATGGAATCGGGAGATTATGAGGGCGCCGTGGACAGTTTCCAGAAAGCGCTTGACCAGTCTGTGGGAAGCATCGGAGCACAGGAACTGGACATCTGTTATTATAAAGCGATGGCGCTGTATAAGTCGGGGGATACCCAGGGGGCGCTGGACGCCTGCACAGCGCTGATTGATTATGATGATAAGAACTGGGAGGTTTATTATCTGAGAGGGAACCTGTATCTGCAGGCGCAGCAGAATGAAAACGCCCTGGCGGATTATGAAAAGGCGGTTTCCCTCAATCAGGATGATGTGGAACTGTACGTCCACATTTATGAAGATCTTTCAGAGGCCGGGCTGGGGGACCGCGGGCAGGAATATTATAACAGAGTGATGGCTATCCGTCCTTCCAGCGGGGAGGAATATTATTTTGTCGGGGATATGTATTTCCTGACGGGGGATTATGAGAATGCAAAAACGAATCTGCAGAAGGCTGAGGAGGAGGGCTATGACCGCGCGCTTCTGATGCTGGGGCAGATTTATAAAGCGGAGGGCTCCGATGAGGAGGCCAGGAATGCGTTTGCCGCCTATATGGAGAAATATCCGGAGGATGCCGACGCCCTGGGGGAATTGGGCGCGATCGCCCTTTCAGCGGGAGAGTATGCGGACGCAGTGACTTACCTGCAATCCGCCCTGGACGCTTCGGAAGGCAATGAGGACGCAGAGACAGAGAAAAATCTGATCGCCGCTTATGAATACAGCGGAGATTTTGTGAGCGCTTCCAATCTGGCCCGGGAATTTTTGGAGCATCATTCGGATCCGGATGTGGAGCGGGAGTATGAGTTTTTAAAGACCCGTGTGGGTTCCGACAGCGCTGCCGCGCCTGAGGCAGAGGAGGAGAGCGCCGGGGACGGAGAGGATACCGCGGCTTCCGGGCAGGAGCCGGAGGAGGGCGACTCCGGGAGTGAATCATAGAGGAATACGGTATGTATGAAAATGACCAACTGACAGAAAAGGTGATACTGGTAGGGGTCAGTCAGCGGGAGGACGACGATACGGAGGCTTCCCTGGACGAGCTTTCTGATCTGGCGGAAACGGCGGGGGCTGTGACCGTGGGGCGCGTGATCCAGAATCTGCCGCAGATCCACCCGGCCACTTATGTGGGCAGCGGAAAGTTAGAGGAGATCCGGGAACTGATCTGGGAGACGGATGCCACAGGGATTATCTGTGACGATGAGCTGTCCCCGGCGCAGATGAAAAACATGGAGCAGGCGCTGGATACGAAGGTGATGGACCGGACGCTGCTGATCTTAGATATTTTTGCGGCGCGGGCGGCTACCAGCGAGGGAAAGATCCAGGTGGAGCTGGCTCAGTTAAAATACCGCCTGACCCGCCTGACCGGATTCGGACGTTCCATGTCCCGGCTGGGCGGCGGGATCGGCACCAGGGGACCCGGTGAGAAAAAGTTAGAGTCTGACCGCCGCCTGATCGGTCACCGGGTGGCTTTGCTGAACCGGGAGCTGAAAGAAGTGGTTCGGCACCGGGAAGTGACGAGGCGGCAGAGGACCAGGAATTATACGAAGGTGGCTGCCATCGTCGGCTATACCAACGCAGGCAAGTCCACACTGCTGAATGCGCTGACAGGGGCGCGGGTTTTAGAGGAGGATCAGCTGTTTGCCACACTGGATCCCACCACCCGGATGCTGGAGCTGGCCAACGATCAGCAGGTGCTTCTGACCGATACGGTTGGTTTTATCCGCAAGCTTCCCCATCATCTGGTGGATGCCTTCAAAAGCACCTTAGAGGAGGCGAAGTATGCGGACATCATCCTCCATGTGGTGGATGCTTCCAGCCCGCAGTGGGATACGCAGATGCATGTGGTTTATGAGACGCTGCAGGAGCTGGGAGTGACCGATAAGAAGATTATTACGTTATTCAATAAATGCGACCGCTTGAAAGGCGGGGAAATCTATCAGGATTTCCGTGCGGACCGGACGCTGCGGATCGCGGCAAAGACAGGCGCCGGCCTGGAAAAGCTGAAGGAGACATTAGAGGAGATCCTGCGCGAAGGGAAGGTGCTGTTCCGGCATACGTTTCCCTATGGAAAGGCGGGGGAGATCCAGCGTATCCGCAAATACGGAGAGCTTCTCTGTGAGGATTACAGGGAGGACGGCATCTATGTGGAGGCTTATGTCCCGGCGGATCTGATGTGAACAGGATGCAGGGAGATACAGGCTGTTTCCTGCCTCAGGGGGAAGCCCGGGCGGCGGAAGGACAGAGAGGAGATTACTGGTGACAGCAGAAGAGTTAAAGGAACAGGGAGCGATTTATTTTGAAAAAATTACGGAAGGGTTTCGCTCCTATGCAGATGTAAAGCTGGTCATGGACGAAAAGAGGGCTTACGATCATTTTAAGAGCCTGAAAAAGGAATACGGGGCAGACCATGCGTTTGCGGATTTTTATTATTTCCGCCTGGACGAGGAGTCCAGGGAAATGGTGGATGAGCTGCTGACGGCAGACGAGATGGATTATCTGCAGATTATCAGGCCGTTTCCGGAAGAGACGGAGGAGGAGATCATTTTCCCGCTGGACGACCGGCTGCTGCAGATCATCGTGCGGCTGAACGCCCGGGAAATGCTTTTTTCCACAATTTATTTTGTGCAGCCGGACCCGGAAGGACGCAGGCGCACCAGCTGGTGGGGAAATTACGGACATGAATACATATGTTTCCGTGACCGGAAATAGAAGGAGCGAAGGCTATGATGAAAGTATATATGAAAGAACGCGAGGAAATCTGTGACGTCTGTCATAAGCTGTGGCAGAGAGGGATTGTGGCGGCCAACGACGGGAATGTTTCGGTGAGGCTGGAGGACGGTACGGTTCTGTGTACGCCCTCCGGGGTGAGCAAGGGGGATATGGTGCCGGAGATTTTAGTGCACCTGGCAGCCGACGGCGCCGTGCTCCATACCATGGAGGGATATAAGCCTTCCTCGGAGATGAAGATGCACCTGCGCTGCTACCAGGAGCGGGAGGATGTGAATGCGGTGGTGCATGCCCATCCGCCCATTGCCACCAGCTATGCTTCCATGGGGAAGGCGCTGGACGGCTATTTTATGACAGAAAACATTACCAATCTGGGAGCGGTTCCTGTGGCGCCCTACGCGAAGCCGTCCACAGATGAAGTGCCGGATTCCATTGCGCCGCTGCTGGCAAACCATGACGCCATGCTGCTGGCAAACCACGGGGCGCTGACCGTGGGGCCGACGCTGACCAGGGCGTATTTCAACATGGAATCCCTGGAGATGTACGCAAAGACATCCCTGTATATCCATCTGCTGGGCGGAACGCCGGATCTGTCCCGGGAGCGGATTGACGACCTGCTGGAATTAAGGGAAAAGGTTTATCGGCTGCCGGGCAGACATCCCGGTTATGTGAAATACAATCAGGACAAAGACTGATCCCATCGTTTGTTACGGAGGCAAAAACAGGGTTTGCCGCCATGGATATGGCCGGCAGCCGGGGAAGAGGGGGAGAAGATGAACAGCAGGCAGCTGGAATATTTTCTGGCAGTTGCCAGAGAACTGAACTTTACAAAAGCGGCGGAGTCCATGTTTGTGTCCCAGACCGCGGTGACCCAGCAGATCAAGGTGTTGGAGGAGCAGCTGGGGGTCCATCTTTTTGAGCGGACGAAACGGAAGGTGGCGCTTACCCCGGCGGGCAGGGTGTTCCAGGAAGAGGCGGTGGATATCCTGAAGCGGATCGACCTGGCGGCGCAGCGGACCAGGGCGGTTTCCAGCGGCTTTACCGGATCCCTGAATGTGGGATTTGCCCTGGGGATCGGAAATACGGAGGTGGCGGAACGCATTCAGGCGTTCCATCAGAAATACCCGAATATTTCCATGAAGTTCGTAAACCACAGCCCCTCCATGCTGATGAAGTCGCTCCGGTCGGGGGAGGTGGACCTGATTTTAATGCCGCTGTTTGACGAGGCGTTTTACGGGGACATCGCTTACCGGAAGATTGCCTGGGATAATCTGATCGCGGTGCTCCCGAAAAATCACCGGCTGGCGCAGAACCAGTATATCACCTGGCGGGAACTGAAGGATGAGCCGCTGATCCTGGCGGCTTCGCCGGAAAAGGAAGTCGGCGAGGGAAAGATGATCTTGGAGAATTTTCTGCGGCGGGGATATCAGCCGCAGGTATTAGAGCCGATTGAGGATGTGGAAACGATTTTTTTTATGATTTCTGTCAATATGGGAATCACCATACTGCCCGCCTACCTGACTGCTTCTGTGTATACCAGGGGGCGTCTGGCGGCGGTTCCTTTCGGCGGCGTGACCGACCAGGTGGACATTATCGCCGGGTGGATGCCGGATAAGGCCAGCCCGTCCTTAGAGAGGATTCTGCCCTTCCTGGAAGGAGGGCTGTCCGACGAGGAAATCGGGGAGCAGGAGCCGGTCCTGTTGAGTAAGAAAGCATTGTCGGGGGACAGAAAATAGGATGAATCACGGACTGGAACATCAATATATTATCAAGGATCATAAACGGCTGCGTTTTGGCTATACCACAGGCAGCTGTGCCGCGGCTGCCGCGCAGGCTGCCGCGAAGCTTTTGTTTTCCGGGGAAATTCCGGCGGCAGTCAGACTGGCGACACCAAAGGGCCTGGTACTTTTTTTAGAACCCGTGGAGGCGGCCCGGGAAGAGAACGGGGCGCAGTGCGCCATCCGCAAGGACGCCGGGGATGACCCGGATGTGACGGATGGGCTGCTGATTTTTGCGCGGGTGCAGAAGTGCAGCCGGGAGACGGCGGTATCCTGCCTGAAAAAATATGGCTGGGAGAAAGACGCAGGGGAAAGGGAAGCTGTGATTGCCTTAGAGGGCGGTGCCGGTATCGGAACGGTGACCCTGCCGGGGCTGGAGCAGCCTGTGGGAGCCCCGGCCATCAACCGGGTTCCCCGGAAGATGATCAGGAAAGAGGTGCAGTCGGTCTGCCGGGAAGCCGGATACACGGAGGGGATTTTAGTGACCGTTTCCGCCCCCGGAGGGGAAACATTGGCAGAGAAAACCTTCAACCCCCGGCTGGGGATTGTGGGAGGGATTTCCATCCTGGGCACCAGCGGCATTGTGGAGCCCATGAGCGAACGGGCGCTGGTGGCGACGATTGAGGCCGAGATGCGGCAGAAGGCGGCAGACCGGGAGTATCTGCTGGTCACGCCGGGCAATTACGGGACGGATTACCTGAAAGGAAACTTCCCCTTTGCCCCGGAGGAGGCTGTCAAATGCAGCAACTATGTGGGACAGACCATTGATCTGGCCGTGAACTTAGGGCTGAAGGGTATTCTCTTTGTGGCCCATATCGGGAAGTTTTTCAAAGTGGCCGGAGGGATTATGAATACCCATTCCAGGGAGGCGGACGCCCGCATGGAGATTTTAGCGGCCTGCGCCCTGCAGGCGCAGGCGGACGCCGGGCAGGTCAGGGAGATTCTTTCCTGTGTGACCACCGACGAGGGACTGCGGGTGATCCGGCAGGCGGGAGTATGGGAGAAGACCATGCAGATCCTGCTTGGGCGGATCCATACCTGCCTGAAACGGAGAGCCGGGGAGCAGCTGAAAATCGGAGCCATTGTGTTCTCCCATGTATATGGGGAACTGGGCAGGACAGAGGAAGCGGAGGAGCTTTTGTCTCTGCTGACTGAGGAACAAGAGAGGAGAAAATAACAGATGGTTTATTTTGTAGGAGCCGGAAGCGGCGCGCCTGACCTGATTACCGTGCGGGGACAGCGTCTGATCCGTCAGGCGGATGTGATCATTTATGCGGGATCCTTAGTGAATCCCGCGCTTTTGGAGGAAAAAAAGGAGAACTGCGAGGTTTATAACAGCGCCAGGATGACGCTGGAAGAAGTCCTGGCGGTTATGGAGGATGCGGAGAAATCCGGGAAAATGACCGTGCGGCTCCATACGGGGGATCCGTGCGTGTACGGTGCGATCCGGGAACAGATGGACGCGCTGGATCAGATGGGGATTGCCTATGAGAGCTGTCCGGGCGTCAGCTCCTTCTGCGGGGCGGCGTCTGCCCTGAATTTGGAGTATACGCTGCCGGATGTTTCCCAGAGCGTGATCATCACGCGGATGGCAGGACGGACGCCGGTGCCGGAGCGGGAGAGCATTGCCTCTTTTGCGGCGCACCACGCAACGATGGTGGTGTTTTTGAGCACCGGACTGTTAAAGGAACTGAGCAGGGAACTGATTGCAGGCGGATATGAGCCGGATACTCCGGCGGCGATTGTCTATAAGGCTACCTGGCCGGAGGAAAAGACCCTGATCTGTACGGTGGAAACATTAGCGCAGACGGCAGAGGAAAACGGGATTACCAAGACGGCGCTGATGATCATCGGCGATGTGGTAACCCACAGCCAGTACCAGCGTTCCGAACTATATAACCCGGCGTTTACGACGGAATTCCGGAAGGGCACAGCGCCCGGAGGGGAGGAAAACTGTGAATAAAATCTATGTAGTGGGCATCGGCCCGGGAGCATATGAAAAAATGACGGTGGAGGCGGCAAAAACGCTGGAAAGCTGCGATGTGATCGTGGGATATACCGTCTATGTGGATCTGGTCAGGGAGCACTTCCCGGGGAAAGCATTCCTGACCACGCCCATGCGGAAGGAGGCGGAGCGCTGCCGGCTGGCCTTTGAACAGGCGGCAGCCGGCAAAACAGTCGCCATGATCTGCAGCGGCGACGCCGGGGTTTACGGCATGAGCGGGCTGATGCTGGAAATCGGCACAGAATATCCCGGCGTGGAGGTGGAAACCATCTGCGGCGTGACGGCGGCTGTGTCCGGCGCGGCTGTGCTGGGCGCGCCCCTGATCCATGATTTTGCGGTGATCAGCCTGAGCGACCTTCTGACACCCTGGGAGAAGATCGAAAAGAGACTGCTGCTGGCGGCAGAGGCAGATTTTGTGGTCTGCCTGTACAAGCCCTCCAGCAAAAAACGGCACGATTATCTGCAGAAGGCCTGCGAACTGATGCTGCGCCACAAGTCGCCGGAGACGGTCTGCGGTACAGTATCCCAGATCGGCCGGGAGGGGGAGCAGATGTGTCTTTGCACCCTGCAGGAGCTGCAGGGAATGCAGGTGGATATGTTTACGACAGTATTTATCGGCAATTCACAGACCAGGGTGATAGACGGTCGTATGGTAACGCCCCGGGGATACCGGGTATAAAAGGGGCTGTTGTTTGTACGGGCTTTGTTGCAGCGGACGAAGGAAGGGGACAAAAAAGTGGCAGAACAATTTGAGAACAGCAGGATGGAAGAACAGGAAAAAAGTCTGGAAAACGGATTTCTGATTTTTGCGGGAACCAGCGAGGGCCGCGAGTTAGCGGCGTTCTTAGCGGGACAGAAGATCCCGGCTGCGGTCTGTGTGGCCACAGAATACGGTGAAGAGATCCTTCCTCCCATGCCGGGGATCCGGGTGCTGGCCGGCCGGATGGATCAGATCCAGATGGAAGAGCAGATGAATGAGATGCGCCCGCTGGCGGTGATTGACGCCACGCATCCCTATGCGGAGGCGGTCACGGAAAATATCGAACAGGCCTGTGAAAATACAAAGACAAAATATTACCGCCTGCTCCGGGCGGAGTCGGAGCTGAAAGAAGAGCCGGGGATCCGTGTGTTTGACGACTGCGAATCGGCGGCGGAATGGCTGAACGGGCAGACGGGGAATATCCTCCTGACAACCGGAATGAAGGAGCTTCCGCTGTTTGCGGAGGCAGTGGACCAGAAAGGCCGGATCTATGCCCGGGTGCTGCTCCAGGAAGAAGTGTTTGACCGGATCGGGCAGTACGGGCTGTCCAGAAAACAGGTGATCTGTATGCAGGGGCCGTTTTCCAGGGAGATGAACGTGGCGACGATTCGGATGACAGACGCTGCTTTCCTGGTAACAAAAGAGTCCGGGGCAAACGGCGGTTTTTCGGAAAAGGCAGAAGCGGCACAGGAGACCGGGGCGGTCTGCGTGGTGATCCGCAGGCCGGTGCAGGAGACCGGCTACTCTGCGGAGGAGATCCGCCGCCTGACTGTGCGGATATGGAAGGAAAGCCGTCTGGAGGAGCGGAACCGTTACCGGATCCCGGAGTGGATGAACCGGGAGGACAGGGCGGAGGCCGGAACCGCCGCTGAAGGCGGACAGGAGCTTAAGCTGACGCCGGAGGAAAAAGCGGCACAGCAGAAGGCGGAGACAGCCGGAGAGCCGCAGGATGTGGATACGGAAGCCGCCGGAATGACGCCGGCGCAGGACGCAGATACGGCGGCCTCGCAGATCGAGGCCCAGATCGGCGCAGAGGTGGCGGCACAGATGGCCGGAGGACTCAGAGGCTGGCTGGAAGAAGGGGAGCAGGATGAAAATCCCCAGGAACCAAAAACCATCACACTTCTGGGAATTGGTATGGGGAATCCGGACAACATGACGGTGGAGGCAGTCAGGGCATGCGAACAGGCGGACTGCATCATCGGCGCGCCCCGGATGTTAAAGAGCATGGAAGCCTTTGGCTGTCCGAAGATACCCCTCACCCGCAGTGAGGAAATCGGCACGTTCCTGCTGGAGCATCCACAGAATGAGCATGTGGTGATTGCTTTTTCCGGGGATGTGGGCTTTTACAGCGGGGCGAAAAAGCTGCTCCGTCTGATCGAAGAGGAAGAAGGCCTGGCAGAATATGAGGTGCGGACCGTCTGCGGCATTTCCAGTGTGGTTTACCTGGCGTCCAGGCTGCATATGTCCTGGGAAGACATGGCGCTGGTCAGTGTCCATGGCCGGGAGCAGAACCTGGCCGGGGCGATCCGCAGGAATGAAAAGGTGTTTACGCTGGCCTCGGATGCTGCCAGTATCCGTGCCATCGCCGGGAAGCTTCTCTCGCTGGGGCTGGGAGATGTGGAGATGTATGTGGGTGTCGATCTGAGCTATCCCACCGAGCAGGTGGAAAGCGGAACGGTCAGAGACTTTGCGGACTTTGACTGTGCGGGCATCTGCGCCGCAGTTTTCCGGAATCCTGCAGCCGGGGAGGTCTTCTGTACCCACGGGATCCCGGATGAGGAGTTCCTGCGGGGAAAAGTGCCGATGACCAAGGAGGAAGTGCGCAGTGTTTCCCTTTCCAAGCTGCGCCTGCGCAGGGATTCCGTTGTGTACGATGTGGGCGCGGGAACCGGATCCATTTCCATTGAGTGCGCGCTGGCAGCGGATCAGGGCAGGGTTTACGCCATCGAGTGGAAAGAGGACGCCTGGAAGCTGGTGGCGGAGAACCGTAAAAAATTCGGCGCGGCCAACCTGGAGATCGTTCCCGGGCGGGCGCCGGAGGTGTTAAAAGAACTTCCGGCTCCCACGCATGCGTTTATCGGGGGCAGCAGCGGCAGCCTGAAAGCGATTTTGCGGACGCTCCTCCGGAAAAACCCGCAGGTGCGGGTGGTTGTCAACTGCATCACCTTAGAGACGGTGCAGGAAGTGCTGGAGGCGTCTAAGGATCTGGAGCTGACGGTGGAGGATATTGCCAGCGTCACTGTGGCGAAGTCCAAAACGGTGGGCGGGCACCATATGATGATGGGGCAGAATCCGGTCTATGTGATGGTGCTCTGGCATGAGCAGCCGTAAACAGATGATTTTACAGGAACATGTCCTGTCAGGATACGCAGGAGAGGATACAGATCCTGCAGAAGAAACAGGAAAAAGGAGAAGTACCGGATACCTATGTTAAGAGAGAAAAACAACGGGAGGCTGCCGCGGATCATGCTGGCAGCCCCTTCCAGCGGAAGCGGAAAAACCCTGATCACCTGCGGCCTCTTACAGGCGCTGGTCAACCGGGGAATCCATGTCATATCGTTCAAATGCGGGCCGGATTATATCGATCCCATGTTTCACCGGAAGGTGATCGGGACGCCCTCCCGGAATCTGGATCCATTTTTTACCGACGGGGAAACCACCCGGTATCTGTTTGCCAGACAGGCGCGCAGGGCGGAGCTGTCGGTGATGGAAGGGGTCATGGGATTTTATGACGGCCTGGGCGGAGTGACAGTCAGGGCGTCCTCCTGGGATCTGGCGCAGGTTACAGATACGCCGGTGATCTTGGTAGTCAACGCCCGGGGAATGAGTCTGTCCGTGCTGGCGCTGATCCGGGGATTTTTAGAGTCAGCGCCGGGACAGGCGGGGAACAGCAGGATCCGCGGCGTGATCCTCAACCAGGCCACCGCCTCCGTATACACGATGCTCAAAAAAGAGATCGAAAGCCAGCTGCCGGTCAGGGCGCTGGGATATGTGCCGCGCCTGGAGGACGGCGTAATCGAAAGCCGTCATCTGGGACTGGTGACTCCGGGGGAGATCCGGAATCTGAAGGAGCGGCTTTCCCGCCTGGCGGGAACGCTGGAGCAGACCCTGGATATAGACGGGATCCTCCGGCTGGCAGGGGAAGCGCCGGAACTGTCGGCGCCTGTGCCGGAAAAGCTACAGAATCTGATCCGAAAGGAACCTGTCAGAATCGCTGTGGCCCGGGATGAGGCCTTCTGCTTTTATTATGAAGATAACCTGGAACTGCTGCGGAGGCTGGGGGCGGAGATCGTGGAGTTTTCTCCGCTGCATGACGAAGCGCTGCCGGGGCAGACGCAGGGATTCCTGATCGGGGGCGGCTATCCGGAACTGTACGCGGAAACACTCAGCAGGAATGTTTCCATGCTGGCCTCCATCCGGGAGGCAGCCGCGGACGGCATGCCCTATCTGGCGGAGTGCGGCGGTTTTATGTATCTGCAGCAAACGATGGAGGATATGGAAGGGAGAAGCTGGCCTGTGGCAGGCGTGCTGCCGGGGCATGTGAAGAAAACAGACCGCCTGGGGCGGTTCGGCTATATTACGCTGACGGCGAAGACCCCTCAGATTTTCGGGGAGCCAGGCGCGCAGATCCGGGCGCACGAGTTTCATTATTTTGACTGTTCCCACAATGGGGATGCGTTCCATGCGCAGAAACCGGTGGGGAAACGGAACTGGGACTGCATGGCAGCCGGGGAAAATTTCGCCGCAGGGTTTCCGCATCTGTACTATTATTCCAACCCGGAATTCCCGGAGCGGTTCGTGGAGGCCTGCAGGAAGTATGGGGCGGTGTAAAAGTACCTCGATCCTATATGGAGTCAAAAAAAGGGCTGTTCGGGAGCATAGCACAAATTCTTCCGGACAGCCTTTTTGCTTACATAATATCTTTTATTTTTTGGTGGGTGTTGGAATGAATTCCAGCTTTAGCTGCATCCCTAATCCCTGGGCAAGTTTTTTTACCATATTCAGGCTGGGATTTCTG
>CALWGM010000016.1 GCA_944380065.1 uncultured Lachnospiraceae bacterium | reverse complement strand
GTCAGAAATCCTTTTTCTCATGCAGATTGGAATACTTCTGCGCATAGTCGAACAGTTCATTCAGAACCGGCGTGCGGTTCTTTTCCTTGCGCGTCAGCTGCATGGGCAGATATTTCTGCGGCACATCTTCCTCAATAGGGATAAAACGGAGATTCATATTGGAAATCACCTCCGCCTCCTCAAACACCAGGGCGACTCCCTCCCCCATCTCCAGCAGATACAACAGCTCGTCAAAATCCTCAATCTGGGCCGTGATTTTCGGATAAAAGCCAAACACGCCGCAGACTTTGATCAGATAATCGTCTTCCGGCTTCAGTTCCATCGGCAGATAACGCAGAAAGGCGCTGTCCTTAAAATCTGCCAGGGTAACATTTTTCTTAAAGAAAAGCGGATGCTTTTTATGGACAGCAATACCCACCCGCGAATAAAACAACGTCAGCTTTTCCACACCCTTTACCATTTTCACATCATGGTCCGCTATCAGGATCACATCATAATAATCGTTCAGAAGCCCTTCCACAATCTTCTTCTGGGAAGCCCTCTCCTTAATGATCTGAATCTCCGGATGCTCTTCGCGGAACCCGAAAAGAACCTGGGACAGATAGCTGTTCGCCTTGATATGATTCTGGCAGCCGATGGTAATCGTACCCGCATATTTCCGGACAGAATTCTTCGCACGGGTCATCACGGTGTTCCAGTTTTCCAGCATCTCTTCCAGGGTCTCGGCAAGCATCTGCCCCTGTGCAGTCAGCTTTACCCCTTTCGTATTCCGGTCAAACAAAACCAGATCCCACTCTTCTTCCAGGGAGGAAATCTGCCGGCTGATATTCGACTGCGAGATGAACAGATGCTTGGCCGCTTTTGTAAAGCTCAGGCAATTTGCCACCTCCAGGAAACAGCGGATCTGCAAATCATTCATAGATCTTCCCCCTTTCATCTGTCTGTTTTTTCTTACATTATCTTATGATGTTATTTCTCTTTTTTATTATACGTTCAAAAGCAATTCTGTCAAGAAGTGCAAACCAAAAATATGCTTTTTGCACCTTACTGTCACTCCGTTGGTATACCGCTTCCCTCGTCTTTCATCACATTGCACAGTTTTGTATGGTATTTTTCTGTATTTTTGTATTTTCCGCTTGACTGTGTTGCGGCTATACACCGTATCGTAAAATTCAGAGTAGAGGAAATATGCTATATAAGGAGGAGTTGAGAAATGGCTCTATTGATTGCTGTCGTATACTATGTCGCACTGTTTATTGTGGCAAGTTTATACGCAAAGAAGAAAACGAAATCCGCAGAGGATTTCGCAAACGCAGGCGGCGGCATGGGCTGGATCATGGTTACCTTTACCTTCGTACTGGCGCCCCTTGGTTCCGGCCATACCATGTCCCTGTGGCAGAAAGCTGCCGGCGGCGGCTTCACTGACTGGGCGAACTTCACCGGTATCGGCGCAGGCGCCATGTGGTGGGCGATCGGCGCAGGCGCTGTGTTCCTTCCCATCGCAATGCTCTGGATCGGACCCATCTACAAAAAAATGCGGGCAACCACCGTACCGGAGGCTATCGAGCGTGTATATGGAAAGAAATTAGCCTGGTTCCATGCAGGTTTCCAGACCATGACCTGGACCGGTATCGGATGCTCCGAGACCGTTGCCATCGGCGCCGCGATCTATACTCTGTGCAAGGCCAGCGGTATTGACCTGAGCATTTATGCAGCCATTATCATTGGTTTTGTTCTGGTGATCTGCTACGTATTCTTCGGCGGCATGCTTCAGATGGCATGGCTGAATGTAATCAACGCCGTTGTTATGATCGTAGCATCTTACAGCGCAATTGCGATCATCGCCGTTAATTACCTGGCACAGTTCGGCGGTTGGAAAGGCGTTCAGGCAGTATATGAGCAGATGGGATATTCCAACATCCTGACACAGGTGAGCACCCTGACCCAGATGCCGGTATGGCTCTCCGTCATCATCCCGGTTATTGTCTTACATACCACAGCCGGAGCCGTATCCCAGACCATGATGCAGCCGTTCTTCGCTGCAAAAGATACCAGCTCCTGCCGGAAAGGTGTATTCGTAGGCTGTTCCTTCAATATTATGTCCTCCCTTCCCTGGATCTTCCTGGGTATGGCGGCTATGACCATCCCGGCCATCGCTTCTACCGTAAGCGCGAATGGTCTGGAAGCAGTTCCGAACATTGCGGCGGCAGGTCTCCCGGTTCCGGCCATCGGCCTTCTGATGATTGCTCTGCTGGCAGCGACCCTTTCCACCGGCGGCGGAATCGTACTGGCAAACGCAAACGTTATGTCACACGACATTTTCTACAAATGCGTAAAACCGAACCTGAGCGACCACGGACGCCTCGTAGCGACAAAGGTCTGCATTATCATCGCAGCCCTGCTGCTGCTCCCCGGCGCGCTGCTGATGGCTCACGAGTTTGTATTTAACCTGTTCCTGTGGGTATTCTCCTTCGGTATGCCGGTGTTCATTGTCTTCATCATCGGATACAATTTCAAGGTCAGCAAATCAGCGGCCTGGATCACGATTATTGTATCCTACATTGTTGACTGTATCTGGACCTTCCTGCCCATGGAGTCCATCCTTCACCTGAAAGCCGGAAGCATCTGGGGCATGAACCTGTACGCAACCATGGTGGTATCCCTGGTACTGGGAATTGTCCTTCATCTAATTCTTCCCGGAACACCGGGCTGGAAGAAAACAAAGGCAGCGCAGAAGCTGGCCGCAGAGCAGGCGGAAATTGACCACAGCCACGCACAGACGCAGGCATAGGAACGGAGGTAAACCATATGTTTGTCATTCAGGATATTATTACACAGTATATTATTGGTATCGTCCTTTGCATCATCATTTTCGGTATCTGGAAAATCAGACATAAAGGAGAGAAATTATAAAGGAGGCATTGCTTTATGGCAGTAACTATCGTTTCATTATATCTTCTTGCCGTAGGTATTATTCTGACGCTGATGTGCATCATTGGCGCGAAGAGATCCGGTGCCGACAAGGAAGACAATACAGAAGAAATGTAATTTCATACATTCTATTCCACGTAAGAAGGGGATCGGCCAGTCGGCCGATCCCCTTCTTCGGGTAAAAAAGTGAGATTATGAAGTTTATCTGCCCTGACATCATCTGTCAGAGCATCTGTATTTCTATAACTGTTCTCTATTCCTTTTCAAGGGCAACCGGATCTCCCACATGGATCACGCCGCCATGCAGCACCCTGGTAAAAATCCCCTCCCGGGGCATGACACATTCCCCCACCGCTTTATCCAGTCCACAGGTCCTGTGGCATTGTTTCCCGATCTGGGTCAGCTCCAGCACAGCGTCCTCTCCGATCCGCAGCCTGGTTCCCAGGGGCAGCTGCTTCAGATCGTATCCCTCCACAATCAGGTTTTCCCCAAAAGTCCCAAAGTCCGCATCGGTTCCGTTGGAACGCACATGTTCGATTTCCGCATAATCCAGCAGGCTGATCTGTCTCTGCCAGTCGCCCGCATGGGCATCTCCCTCAATCCCCCAGTTCTCCTTCAGCGTTGCCTCCGCAACCTCATGCTTCTGGATCCCCCGGATCTTGCTGATGCAAATCCCTTTTACTTCTCCCATCTGCCTAACCTCCGATCGAAACCATCCGGTGTTCTTCCGAAACGTCCTGCAATGTCTCAAAACAATGCGCCGCCGGTTTTGCATAAATCGCTTTTTTCATGATCTCCCGGATCTGCGCGTCACTGCCGCCGCCGCGGATCACCGGCTGCAGATTAAAGGTTTCCGCATAACACAGACAGGGTTTGATCTTCCCTGTTGCGCTGAGACGGATCCGGTTGCATTCATGGCAAAACTTTCCATGCATTGCCAGGATCAGCCCCACGCTGCCGGCAAACCCCGGAATCCGATAATAGACCGCCGGGCCGCTGCCATGTACGGTATGGTCATCCTGCAGGGCAGGATACATCTCTCTCAGGGAGGAGAGCACCTCCTCGCCGGTCACATGGTAATACTGCTTTCCTTCGCCGATGGGCATCAGTTCGATAAAGCGCAGATCCACGGGCAATTCCTTCGCCAGCGCCAGCATTTCTCTCCAGTCCACCACCGCGTCATCGAAAAAGTCCCTGGGCAGCAGCACCGTATTCACCTTCACCTTCAGTCCGGCATCCAGCGCCGCGCGGATACTGTCCAGCACCTTCTGCAGCGCGTCCACTCTGGTAATCCGGCAAAACATATCCGGATTCAGCGTGTCCAGGCTGATATTCACGCCGTGAAGACCGGCGGCTGTCAGTTCCGGCAAATACTTCGGCAGGAGTATCCCGTTCGTTGTCATACTCACCCGCTCAATCCCGGGAATCCTGCTGATCATCGCTATCAGCTTCGGCAGATCAGTCCTGACCAGCGGTTCCCCTCCGGTCAGCCGGATCTTGCGGATTCCCAGTCCCACGCCGATCTGACAGACACGGGCAATCTCCTCATACGTCAGCAGTTCCGGCATGGGAATCGTCCTGATCCCGCCCTCCGGCATACAGTACCGGCAGCGAAGATTGCAGCGGTCTGTTACCGATATTCTCATATAATCAATTTCCCGATCAAAACTGTCTCTCATATGTACCTCTCTCTTCCTGTATCCTCTAAAAACGGTACACGGTTACCGTCTCCCCTGCCTGCGCCCCGGCCATATCCGGACGGATCTCAATCAGGCAGTTGCAGTTTGCCATGGAAGCAACCGCCCCGGACGCCTGGTTTTCGCTGTTTACGGAAACCCTCCCGTCCTTCAGGCAGCCACGCAGGAATCTCCTGGCCCCCGCAGGCTTTTTAAAATCATTCTGCAGGATTGCTTCTTCTTTCTCCAGCAGCCAGTCCTGCTGACCGGTCAGCGCTGCCAGCACCGGGCGCGCCAGAAGTTCAAAATTCGCGATCGCCCCGAACGGATTCCCTGACAGACACAGCACCGGTGTCCCCTGATATACAAAAGCCAGCGTCGGGGATCCCGGTTTGATCCGAACCTTCCAGAACAGTTTTTCTGCCGGAAGCAGCCTGACCACTTCATGCAGGATATCCTTTTCCCCTACGGAAACGCCGCCCGTGGTGATCACAAAATCCGCCTGTGCGGCCGCTTTCCGGATCTCTTCTGCCACGCGGGCTCCCTCATCTGCCGCATGCATGGAAATCACCGGCGGATTTCCCGCCTCCGCCAGCCTGGCACAGATATAGGCCCGGTTGGAATCATAAATCTTCCCGGGGCTCCAGGGCGTGCCGGGTGCGAGCACTTCATCCCCGGTGGAGATCACGGCCACCCGCGGTTTCCGGTAAACACTCACCTCAGCCGCTCCCAGAGACGATAATACGGCAATCGCTCCCGCGTTCAGCCGCCTGCCTTTCTGCAGCAGCACGGTTCCCGCCTTGTAATCCTCTCCCTGGAAACAATAATTCCGGTATGGTTCTGAGGAAGCAAAGATCTGAACCGTCTCCGCCTCCGCCAGCGTATCCTCCTGCCGGATCACCGTATCTGCCCCCTCCGGAATCGGGGCGCCCGTCATCAGCCGGACCGCCTGTCCCGCGCCGACAGTGCCTGCAAACGCGGTTCCCGCATAAATCTTTCCGATCACCTGCAAAACCGCCGGACTTTCCTTTGAGGCAGACGCCACATCTGCCGCTTTCACCGCATAGCCGTCCAGCGGCGAACGGGGAAATGGCGGCTGGTCCCGCCGGGCCGCCGCATCTTCTGCCAGTACGCGGCCATACGCCTCCGCCAGCGAAACACGCTCTGTCTCCTCGATTTTCTGAACCTGCGCAGTTAACATTGCCTGCGCTTCTTCGATCTGCAACATAGAAAATCCCCTTTCTGTCATTGTATCTATTATACGTTTTTCATGCTGTTTTTTCCATCCAGCTTTTCCAACATATTATTCCGTTTGTGCATAAGCTGTCCCCGTTTTATGATACCATTTCTCCTCCCCGTCTGCTATACTGTAACATACAGAGAATTGAACCGGCGTCTGCAGAAAACAGACCGGGAAAAAGGAGTATTTTGCTATGAGAGTAGGTATTATTACAGCGAGCGACAAAGGGTACGCAGGAGAACGCGAAGATCTGAGCGGCCCCAAGATTGCTTCTATTATGAAAGAACATGGTTATGAGGTGGCGGATTCCGTCATCCTGCCTGATGAAAAACAGATGCTGGCAGACGAAATGATCCGCATGTGCGACAGCGGGATCGATCTGATCCTGACCACGGGCGGAACCGGGTTTGCCAGACGGGATGTTACGCCGGAGGCCACCCGGATGGTCATCGAAAAGGAGGTCAACGGCATCCCCATGGCCATCCTTTCTTATTCGCTCTCCATTACGGAACGGGCCATGCTTTCCCGGGCTGCGGCCGGAATCCGGGGACAGACCCTGATCATCAATCTGCCCGGCAGCCCCAAAGCGGTAGAAGAGGCTCTCCTGTACATCCTGCCCTCCTTGAAACACGGCCTGGAGATCATGCTGGGACTGGACAGTGAATGCGCCCGCCCCTCCCATTCCTGAATCTTTCAAAATCTGACCACAAAGGAGTTTATGCATTATGAAACTGATTGCTACAGAAGATGCCGTAGGGCATGTACTTTGCCATGATATTACACAAATTATCCGCGGAGTCACCAAAGACGCTGTTTTCCGCAAGGGGCACGTTGTCCGCGAAGAGGACATTCCGGTTCTGCTTTCTGTGGGGAAAGAGCACCTCTACGTCTGGGAAAAAGACGAAAATATGCTCCACGAAAACGACGCGGCCGCTGTTTTGTATGACATCTGCGCCGGGGAACATATCCACGGCACAGACGTCAAAGAAGGAAAAATCGAGCTGATTGCCGATATGGACGGCCTTCTGAAAATCGACCGCCAGCATCTGCGGGCCGTGAACAGCCTGGGCGAAATGATGATTGCCTCTATCCACGGCGATTTCCCTGTAAAAAAGGGCGACAAACTGGCCGGGACAAGGATCATTCCCCTGATCATTGAAAAGGAAAAGATGGAAGCTGCCAGAAAGGCCGGCGGGGACGCTCCCCTGTTCCGGATTCTCCCCTTCCGCCAGAAAAAAGTCGGCATAGTCACCACCGGAAGCGAGGTATTCAAAGGGCGCATCGAGGACACCTTCGGCCCTGTGATCCGCGGAAAACTGGCAGAATATCCCACCGAAGTCCTGGGACAGACGTATGTGGACGATGAAAAAGAACATATCACAGACGCGATCCTTGCGTTCCTTGCACAGGGCGCCGACCTGATTGTCTGCACCGGCGGCATGAGCGTCGATCCGGATGACCGCACGCCCGGCGCCATCGCGGCCACCGGCGCCAGGGTGATCACTTATGGCGCGCCCGTCCTTCCGGGAGCCATGATGATGATCTCCTATTATCAGACAGCGGACGGCAGATGCGTTCCCATCCTCGGGCTTCCCGGCTGCGTCATGTATGCAAAACGCACGATCTTTGATCTGGTTCTTCCCCGGGTCATGGCAGATGACGAGATCACCCGGGAAGATATCGCCGGGCTGGGCGAAGGCGGTCTGTGCCTGAGCTGCAAAGTCTGTACCTTCCCGAACTGCGGGTTCGGCAAATAACAAATCAGAAAGGAATCTACAATGGCAGAATTAAAACCTGTAAAAATTCACTGGGAAGAAATCGAAAAATACAGCGTCTTCCGGATCATGCGTTTTGAAGTCAAGTACAACGACGAAGTCATCGGCTATTACCGGATCTGGCATGATCCCGAGACAGAAAACATTGCTTTTTACGGGGAGCATGACAAGCACGGCGTACTGGCCCCCGGCACTTACCGGGCCATTCCCACCAACCATAAGCTGATCCGCTATATTGAGGAAGACTTAAACAGTATGGGATATACCATTCCCGACGGGCACAGCCGCATCAGCGACGGCATGCTCCTGGGAGCGGTACGCTTCCCCTCCGACTGGGATATATTATATTAACTTTTTTCTTTCTTTCACAAAACTGCCGCATGGAAATCACACGTTTCCATGCGGCAGTCCCTTATTTTCCCCTGTTCCGTTTCCGTCAGTCAAACATATCTTTCGCTTTGGAATAATTGAACACCGGCCCATCCAGGCATACGTACGTATCATTGATCCTGCAGTGCCCGCATTTTCCGATTCCGCAGCACATTTTCCGCTCAAAAGATACCCAGATCTTATCCTCGGACGCCCCGTTTTTCAGACATTCGAGGGCGGCGAAATGCATCATCACCGGCGGTCCCACAATGACAATATTATAATCGTCGAACTCCCGAATCGGCACCTTCCCGATATGGGCAGTCACCATGCCGGTTGCAAATCCTTCCCGTTCTTCATTGTCCAGCGTTGTAATCACATGAAATCTCTGCGCAAACTTCTTCGCTTCATCCCGAAACAGCACAGCGTCATAATTCTTAAAGCCGGAAATCAGATACAGCGACCTGCAGACCTCCGGATGGTCATAAAAATGATTGATCATGGTCATAACCGGAGCCATGCCGGTACCGCCGCAGATCACCAGCAGATCTTTGTTTTCAAACTGCTTGACCGGGAAAGAATTTCCAAAGGGTCCCCGCAGGAAAATGGAATTGCCCGGTTCCAGGTCGAAAATCGCCTGTGTCAGAAGCCCCACGTTGCGGATGGTAAACTCCACATATCCGGCTCCTTTTCCGCTGGCAGAAATCGGGGCCTCTCCGACTTTGGGCAGGGACAGCATGAAAAACTGTCCGTAGCCGGGATCGTTCTCACAGGACACACGGAAGGTACATTCCGTCGACGTATGCCGCAGCATACTCAGGATCCTGTGGGGTTTGGGGATTAATACATTATTATTTTCCATAGCTTCCTCCTGTTCTTTCAGCATCCCGGCCTTTCAGCCTGTCCGTCTCTTCGCTCAGCCGGTTGATCGTATCCACAAAAGAAATCTCCTCGGGGCACCGCTGCAGGCATCGTCCGCAGCCAACGCACATATGCTCATTTCCGCCAAACCGCTTATTATAGTCGTATACTTTGTGCAGTGTTTTATAACGCATCATCTGTCTGGGGAACTTCCGCGCGATATTCCCGCCCGCTGTCCTGGAAAAATCAGGGATCATGCAGGAAGACCAGATTCTTCTGCGCTCGCCCTTGCGGCTGTTTTCCTGGTTCAGGTAATCTACCGTTTCAAAACAGCTGCAGGTCGGGCAGACCGTATTGCACCCACCGCAGGAAATGCACTTGTTGTCATACTCTTTCCACATGTCAAGATCCGCAATCTGCCTGAGCATATTGCTGTCCGCAATTTCCGGCACCCTGACTTTTTTCTCATTCTCCAGAATGAAACGGGGTTCATAATCACAGTCCCTGGCCCAGTCAAAATAGTCTGCGAATTCTCCGTCTTTGATCTTCAGCAGAATCTCGTCTTTCCCAATCCTGCAGGCCACGCTGTAATAATCCGCGATGTTGCTCTTCATGGATACACAGAAGCAGTTATCCCAGCTCTCCTCACATTCCATCATAAAAAACTTCACCCGGCCGCGCACCCGGCTGTAATACGGATCCACCACGCCTCCGTTGGCCAGGAACATATTGTCCAGACGCTTCATGCCGTTGATATCACAGGGTCTTGCAAAAATAATGATTCCCTTCGGGTCCGTCGAGACACACTCCCGGCAATTGTCCTCATCAAATTTGAAAATCGGTTCCGCAACCGGGAAAATCACTTCCTTGGGCGAGAAATCAGACTGCCGGTCTGTGACAATCTCTTCGAGGGAACTGATCTCCTGGTAACGGATCAGTCCGTCTGTCTCCCACCTTCCCCGGTCCGGCCGGTGCACCGGTGCAAAAATACGGTACTCATTCTGCAGCTTCCGCAGGATCCGGTTCATCATCTCCCGGCTGACGGTACAGCTTCTGGAATAGGCCATCCCGGACTTCCGGTCCACGATCATCCGGTCCAGGATAAAGCTGTCCAGCTGCAGAAAGCCGGTGGTCAGCTGCCCTACCATGCGGTAGAACTCTGTATCCGCACAATCCTTGATCTTCAGGCAGAATTCCGGCGCCCAGTTCAGCAGATGCCGGTTCAGGAAGGATTTCTGTTCCTCCAGTCCCGCCAGAGTCTCTGTATACTCACTAATCTCGTCACACAGATAAGCCATATATTCCATCTCCATGGAAATATGATCCTCCAGCCAGTCCCCCGCATCATCGTTTCTCTCGATGCCTTTTGCCTCGTAAATCTCACAGACCTCACTCCAGGCGTCCTGCATCATAATATGCTTCGGGCTGGTATACACCGATTCATAGGGGAATGCGGCATCTCCCTGTGCGACCCCCGCCCCCAGGAAGGTTTTTGCATAATCCGCCGCCAGATCCTCCAGCGTCTCCCCGGCATCATATTCAAAATATTCATTCAGACGGATCAAGGCATCCTGGAATTCTGTCAGCGCATTCTCCGCCCGGTCTGCCGGGAACTCAATGTGTTTCAGCTGCTCATAAAACTCTTCGTCAATCTCCGACGCGAAAAATCTGGCAAAAAACTGATACAGATCACGCCGGTTTTTCATCAGTCTCTGAAAATCCGCTTTTTTATTAATGCTCATAATATTTGCCTCCCCGTACAAAAGAAACCTCATCCAGTTCCGGCGGAAGAATATCCTGCCATTGTGCATTCTTCAGAATATAACGGGTGGAAGGCCCGTTTCCGAAATCTCTCAGGCGGTATACATGTTCTTCCCCCGCTTCCCGCAGCAGCCTGGAAACCTCGCTGTCCGGATCATTGATATCCCCGTAATGGAGCGCTTTCCCGGAACAGTTCTTCACACAGGCCGGCTCCTCGCCGATCTCCCGCAGCTGTGCGCAGATCGTACATTTATCCATCGCCCGCAGGGTCTCGCTGAATGTGTTGGCATGATAAGGGCATTCCTTATTGCAGCTGTGGCAGCCAATACATTTCCTGGTCTCTATGCGGACCACGCCGTCTTCCTTGCTTTTGTAAACAGCTCCGGAAGGACAGACACGCACACACACCGGATTTTCACACTGCTGGCACATGGTAGGCAGAAAGTACATCTGCAGGTCCGGATATGTCCCGAAGGGTCCCACTGCACGTACCTTGGTCCGGTCAGAGCCCAGTGTTGTTCCATTTTCCATTTTGCAGGCCACCTGACATCCCTTACAGCCGATGCAGCGGTCCAGTTCTACTACAAATGCATACTGTTTCATAAGGACACCTCCTCTGTACTGTCGCTGGGTTTCGCCAGCCACCGGGTGAAATCCCGGGGTGACTGCCAGATTCCCTCCGGCGCCCCTTCTGCCGGATATACCTTGACCAGGAAGCCGCGCAGCGTATAGGTCCCGACCACATCGTTAAACGGCGCGTCCGCCTTCGTCAGCATATTCACATTCATCTCCGTCCAGCCGTGGGTCTTTGTCTCCAGCGTCTCCGGATTCCAGAACCGCTCCATATAGACAACCCCCGGCTTGATCCCCTGGGTAACCGATACAATCGCCCGGATCTTTCCGCGCTTTGACTCTACCCAGGCCCAGCTGCCATCTTCCAGGCCGTACTTTTCGGCATCGTCCGGGAACATCCACAGCTCCGGAACCGGATAAATCTCCCGCAGCCAGGGAATGTTGCGCAGCGTATTATGATGGAAAAACGGCACCCGGCCATTCGTCATAACCAGCGGGAACTCTTTTGCCAGCCCTTCCGTATCCCTGGGGCTTTCAGCCGGCTCCAGATAATAGGGGAGGGGTTCATAATCCTTCGAGGCCGGAGGCAGATCACACTTTGCAAAAGGCCTGCCGGTACGTCCCAGGGTAATCATGCTCTCCAGGTAAACCTCACATTTTTTAGAAGGCGTGGGGAATCCCTGCGGCAGATTCGTCTTCGGATCTGTCTTCTTATACACATAGTATTCCTTCCACTCTTCCTTCGGCATATAGGTATAGGGAGTGTTCTCTTTCAATGTCTCAAAATCCAGGCCGATCCTTCCCAGGAAATGATCCCACAGATCCGTCACTTTATCCCAGTAAGGCAGATCTTTTCCCATGTACTCCGCATCAAACGCTTTCGCACAGTCTTCATCCCCCAATTCACCGCAGCGTTTCGCGATTTTTGACCAGATCAGCGTCTCATCCATGGTCTCCCAGAGATGCGTCACCTGCTGTCTGGCGCAGAGCGTGTTGCAGGTTTCCACGATCATATCGGTTTCCAGCCATTCCTCTGTCGGAAGCAGGATATCCGCATAAGCGGAGAACGATGTGGGATACATATACATATGGACAATGAAATCCAGTTCATCAATCACCCGCTTTACCTTCTGGCTGTCCGCCACAGCCGCCATCTTGTTTCCGGAACGGTCGATCCAGACTCTCGGCTTGTATGGTTCCCCGGTCAGTACAGCATCCATGATGCTGGTGATATGGCCTGCGTACCAGATATGCAGCCCCTTATGCTCAATACCGCCCAGACGCTTTTTCAGCTGCTCGTCCGGCAGCTTGTCTGCCGCAATGGGAACCGGATAGTTCGGCATATCAAAGACCCCGCTGGTCTGGAAGCGCTGCAGCAGCGCGCCGGGACGCTCCACATTTCCCATCAGAAGATCCAGGGTGGCGGTACTCATGGCCGCCTGTACAGAGTTCGGCGTCTGATCCGTACTTACGCCGATGGCGATACCGCTGGGCGTCTGCTGTGCATACATCCGGATCGCTTTCTCAATACGCTCCGGCTCCAGCTCACAGATCCCGCCGGCATATTCCAGCGTGTACTGCTCTACCTGCTCCCACAAAAGCTGGAATCCTGTTTTGTAAGTCTTTCCCTCATAGGTGTATGTACCCTGCAGCGCAGGCTGCAGTTCATCATTCCAGGGATATTCCATCGGTTTCGGCTGATTGCTTTTCTCATCCCAGACCATGAAGATATCCGGGATATCCGGATCTTCACTGACCTGATCCCGCCAGAACATCTTCGTCTCTGTATCCACCAGATAAGGAAGGTTCGTCCATTTCATGACAAACTCCTCATCGTACAGTTTTTCTTCCATAATAAAGCGGATCCAGGCAAGCATCAGAGCCACGTCCGTACCCGGCCGGATCGGCAGCCATACATCCGCCTTCGCCGCATCCGGCGTCAGACGGGGATCGATGACAACCGTATGCACTCCCTTTGCCCGCAGATCCACCACGGCGCCTCCGCCGCTGGCCGGGCAGGAATAGGACGGGTCTGTCCCCCAGAGAACCAGGGTCCGGATGGGTGTGTCTTCCGTATCATAGAGTTCCAGGGAATTGGAATCCGCGATACTGGGATCGACGCCTCCGTACATCATGGTATATGCCAGCACTCTGGGCAGATAGCACTGGGCGCATCCCGGCTCAAACCAGTTCGGCGTCCCGAAGATATTGCAGAACCGGGCAATACTCCAGATCTCCGGATTCCCGCCGCCTCCGGTAGAACAAAATACCGTTTCGGCTCCGTACTTCTGTTTTGTCTCCACTAATTTGCGGGCGATAATATCGATCGCCTTCTCCCAGGAAATCCGGCGCCACTTATTGGCTCCCCGCTTCCCCACTCGCATCATCGGATATTTGTTCCGGTTCGGGTGATACAGCGCCTGGATTCCGGACAGCCCCTTGGCGCACATCCGCCCCTTGCTCATGCGGTCCTCCGGATTGCCCTCCAACTTCACCACACGCCCGTTCTTCACAGTGGCGATCACGCCGCAGTTGGCGATACAGGCCCGACAGCAGGTCTTTACCTTGCGGATCTCATCTTCCTTCTCTTTCCGTTCCTGTTTTGCTTTCCGGAACATCCGGGTATTTCCGGTAGCAAACCGCAGCCCCCTCACACTGGTGGCCGCCAGGAAGTCCATGCTGGAAATCTCTACTTTTTCTCCCATCTTATCCCTCCACAGCATTTTCTGCATGGTATACATCGCTGAATTATTTTGGTATACCATATGTATCTCGTAATGATGATTATATGCTCACACCATACAATAGTCAAGGTATTTTCCGATATTTTTTCTTTATTTTTTCACAATTTCTTACTGTACGTCCCGTTCACAGTAACTTCGCAGATCCGCCGAAAATTGACTCCGCGAATGGGATTTCTCCGCTCCGTTTTCTTTGTTCAATCTGCGCATCCTTCTTCGGTTGTCAAGCATAAATTCAGAATTACCTTTATAAAAAATCACCAAAAATTTTCTAAAAAAATTGTGAAAAAATACATTTTGCTATATTCCTGCTATACAGGTATAGACTGAACACATCAAGTTTATGAAGGAGGGAAAGTATTTATGAACAAAGTAGACGATTTACGTTCTGCCATTGAATTGATTCAGTCAATCCCGGGCGAGTATGTTGAGACCGACGTGGAAGTTGATCCGAAAGCGGAACTTTCCGGCGTATACCGTCATGTGGGCGCTGGCGGAACGGTAATGAGACCTACCAAAATCGGCCCTGCCATGATGTTCAATAATGTAAAGGGACATCCTGGCGCAAGAGTAATCATCGGTATGCTGGCAAGCAGAAAGAGAGTTGCCGCGCTCCTGGACACAGAGCCGGAGAAGCTGGGCTTTTACCTGCGCGATGCGGTGCAGCATCCCATTGATCCGATCGACTTTACCGGAGAGAAAGCCCCCTGTCAGGAAGTCGTACACTACGCAACAGACGAAGGCTTTGATATCCGCGATCTGGTTCCGGCACCCACCAACACACCGGAAGACGCCGGTCCGTACATCACGATGGGTCTGGCTTACGCCAGCGATCCGGAGACAGGCATCTCTGATGTGACGATTCACAGATTCTGCCTGCAGAGCAAGGATGAACTTTCCATGTGGATTACCCCGGGCGCAAGACATTTAGGCGTTTTCTACGACAAGTATGAAAAGCTGAATAAGCCCATGCCGATCTCCATCAGCATCGGACTGGATCCGGCTGTTTATCTTGCTTCCGGATTCGAGCCGCCGACAACACCGCTGGGATACAATGAGCTGGGCTGCGCAGGCGCGATCCGCCAGAAACCGGTTGAGCTGTGCAACTGCATCACCATCGGCGAGAAAGCCATTGCCAACGCCGAGTATGTCATCGAAGGCGAGCTCCTGCCTCACGAGCGTGTTCCGGAGGATCGCTCCACAGGAACAGGAAAGGCCATGCCGGAGTTCCCCGGACAGACAGGTCCTGCTCCGATGGTTCCGATCATCAAAGTAAAAGCCGTTACACACCGGGTAAATCCGATCATGCAGACGACCATCGGTCCTTCCGAGGAGCATGTGCATATGGCCGGACTTCCCACAGAGGCAAGTATCATCAACATGGTGGAGACTGCCATGCCCGGACGTCTGATGAACGTATACGCTCATCCGTCAGGAGGCGGAAAGTACATGGCTATCATCCAGTTCAAGAAGAGCATCCCCAGCGATGAGGGACGTCAGCGCCAGGCTGCGCTGCTTGCCTTCTCCGCATTCAGCGAGCTGAAGCATGTGATTCTGGTGGATGAAGATGTGGATCCGTTCGACAGCAACGATGTTTTATGGGCTCTGAACACCCGTTATCAGGGAGACATTGATACGGTGATGATCCCCGGCGTAAGATGCCATCCGCTGGATCATACACAGGAGCCGTCCTACAATCCGATGATCCGTGACAACGGTATTTCCTGCAAGACTATCTTTGACTGCACGATGCCGTTCTCCCAGAAGAAACACTTTGAGAGATCACAGTTCCTGGATGTAGATCCGAAGCACTGGCTGCCGGATATGTTCTAAAAACAGAATACAACGCAAAAGGAAAGATATAAGAGGTTGATAAGATGAAAGTTTTTAAGAAAGAATATATACATTATCTGATCGCCCTGATTATCGGTATTGTCATCGCGGTTGCGCTGAAACCGGGCAATGGGCTGACAGATATCGGTGTTCGTGTTGTCGCTATTATGATTCCGTGTCTGTATCTGTGGCTGACAACCAACACACACTGGACCAGTTTGCTGGCCCTCGGCCTTCTGGTTATGACCCAGGCCATGACAGCCAATGAAGTATGGGCAAACTCCCTCGGTCACTTCGTAGTGATCACCGTTCTCTGCTACATGATCCTGAATGTATGTCTGAAGGAAACGGGAGTCATTGACAAAATCGCCATATGGTTTGTAACACGTAAATTTGTCCAGGGCAGGCCTTATGCATTCATGGCCATGTTCTTCGCTTCCAATGTTATCATTGGTATGTTCGTAGACAACCTGTCCCTGGCAATTATCTACATCGGTATTACAGAGGTTCTGTGCAAGCACCTTGGACTGAAGAAGGGAGATCCTTTCTACACCTGTATGTTCACCGGCGTAATGTTCGGTAACGTACTGCTGTCCATCTGCTCCCCGATCGCCCACGCACTGCCGAACATCATCATGGCTTCCTGCGAGTCCGTATTCGGCATTACCATCACCTATGCACAGTGGCTGGCGGTTGGTATCCCGTATGCGGCAGTTATGTATGTAGTCATCATGCTGGTTGTACTGATCTGGCATCCGGACACCTCTGCATTCAAAAACTACGATGTAGAGAAAGTAAAAGCAGAGCAGGAGCCGCTGAGCAAGGAAGGCAAGATTTCCGCAGCTGTATTTATCATTGTTGTGTTCTTCGTACTGGCTCCTTCACTGCTGCAGAATGTATCAGGCTTCTTCTCTTACTTAAACAGCATCGGCGTCGTGATCCCGGCTATTATGGGTATCGTTTTCCTGGCGCTGATCCGTTCCAACGGCAAGGCAGTCCTGAACGTTCCCGCAGCTATGAAACAGGTTCCCTGGCCGCCCCTGCTTTTCGCAGGTACCGTATCCTGCTTCGCAGTACCTCTGTCTTCTGAGGCAACTGGTATCAACGTATGGCTGGGCAACGTGCTGCAGCCGGTGCTTGGCGGTCTTCCGCAGTTCGGTATCATCGCGGTACTGTTCCTGCTGGCCATCATCATGACAAACTTCCTGTCCAATACAGTTACCATGGTACTGTTCTTCAATATCGGTGCCGTACTGCTGTCCATTGACCAGGTAAACATGGCTGCATTCACCATCATGGTTTCTATCGCATCCGGTATGGCTGCCGTTACGCCGTCCGCGGCGGTTCCTTCACCGCTGTTCTTCGGCCCGGGGCATGTGACGATGAAGACTACCGTAAAATATACGACGATTTTCGTTGTGATTTCCTTCTTCGTCTGCCTACTGTTCATGCCAATCGCAACTGGACTGCTTGGCGGAGTATAAGACAGCCGCAGTACAGAAGAAAAAGAGTGGTTCTTAACAGATTTCGGCGGGAAAGCATCCATGCTTTCCCGCTTCTATTTATGGAAGAAAAAAAGGAAGGGACTCTATCCTGTCAGGACAGAATCCCTTCCTTTTTCTTCCTATAATTATGACCATCTGCGGAATCTTCGGTGCTCAATCCCGTAAATATCCAGCACCTTCGCCGCGATATGCTCCACCATCTGGGAAATCCCCTCCGGCTGGTTATAAAAGGTCAGCATCGGCGGCAAAATAATAGCCCCCATCTGGGAAAGCTCCATCATGTTCCTGAGATGGATCGTGTGCAGCGGCGTCTCCCGCGCCACTAACACTAACTTCCTTCGTTCTTTTAAGGTCACATCCGCAGCCCGCAGCAGCAGGTTATCGGAATATCCGCTGTGAATTCCCGCCACCGTTTTCATACTGCAGGGAACCACAACCATGCCCTCTGTCTGAAAGGTCCCGCTGGCAATCGAAGCCCCAATATCGTGAAGATTGTAAACATGGTCTGCCAGCCCCAAAATCTGTTCTTCCGTATATTCCGATTCCAGCTCAATGGTACGTCTCGCACCCTCCGTCACAATTAGACAGCTTTCCCAGTCCGGACATTCCTGCAGCGTTTTCAGGATTTCCACTGCGATGGGCACGCCGCTGGCGCCGCTCATTCCTATCACTAACCGTTTCATTTGTTCCTCTCCTTTTTCCTCCTCGTTGGATTTCATTATAAACAGTATAGTAAATATACTGTCAATCCTTCCCTGCTATTTTTTCAACATAAGGGCAGAAATTTGTCGATTTCGGTTGACTGTATTCTTACAACATAGCGTACAATCTTTTTCAGATAAAGGTTGGCGCAGATTTGCTGAAGGGAGAGGAAGTGAGAGCAGCTATGAGTACCGATCACGAGGATGCCACTTTAACCATCAGCGAAATGGCAAAAATATGTCATGTCAGCAGACAGACCCTGATTTACTACGACAAAAACAACATTTTCAAACCTGTATATACGAATAAAAACGGCTACCGCCTTTATTCCATTTACCAGATACCTTTTCTGCGTGAAATCTGTGCTTTGAAGGATAAGAGCCTCTATTTGAAGGATATCGCAACCAACCTGGATAACCGCAATATCGAAACCGCTATGGATCTGCTCATCCTTCACCAGAAGAATCTTGACCAGCAGATTCTTGCGCTGCAGGAAAAGAAACGGTCCATCACAGAACGGATCCTTTATTACCAGCAGGCCGAAATCGAGCTGTCGCACATCGAACAGCCCTACCTGAAACAGTTTCCCAAAAGGAACCTGCTGTTTCAGGCCTGGGGATGTCAGGAGATGACGCGCAAACAAATGCATATTTCCCACATGAATCTGCGCAACCTGGCGCATGATCTGGACTTTGAAGTTGATTACGGATGGGGCGCATTGCTCTTTGATGCGGATATTCAGGCAAATGACCCGATCCGGCATGCAGGTGCTTATGTGCGCCTGCCGGATGATTTTGATATGACCCGCACATTTTCTGACTGTCAGTGTGTGGTCGCCCCCGCAGGCACTTATGTTTGCATGAACGTATACGCCATGCCCTACGATACGTCTTTTCTTGAAAAACTGTATCAGTGGATCCGCCAACAGTGTTATACTGTATGCGGGGATTTAGTAAACGAATGTATTTTAGATACTACTTTTTATACAAAAGAGCGGCAGACGGATTTCTGCCAGCTCCAGGTGCCGGTTCTCCTTCCCGGTGAGGATGCCCGGCAGAAAGCAGGTGCAGAATGATCAGACAGAGACATGTTTCAAAAACGTTATATGGATACGAGATTGCCGCAGATGCCACCGCGCTGGACGAGGGGATTCATGTCCTTCTCTATGGCGGGGAAAAGAGCCACATCGGCGCGGTAACCATCGTCGAGCCCGGCGGCCAGGTCAATACGACAGCGTTCGACGGCCATAAAGAGGATACGCTCAGCCAGAAATGGGCGCTGGCCATCGCGCACAAAAAAGGTCTTCCTGTGATCGTATCCGCCGGCATTCACTATGACCATGCCACCCGGGAACAGATTCAGGAAATCCTGAAGGTCTGTGATGAGCTGCTGGAACAGCTGATCGGCTGTTTATAGGCAGGACTATTTTACTATGAGATCCACCAAAACCTCTCTATAAAACCATGACAAAGGAGTTCCGGCAACCGGAACTCCTTTCAAAATCTCTCCTGTTCACTTCACTTTCTGCCTGTCTGCAGCCCCTACGCCTTCTCCACTAAAATACCGCTCCGGTAAGCCTCCAAGAGCTCTTCCAGTTCCTCGATCTGCTCCTTCAGCTTCCGCCCGGTATCCGTATCGGCTACGGTCTTTCGCTTCACCACATTCTCATCCATCACAATATGGGAATGGATACAGGTCTCCGTCAGCACCGTTTTTTCCAGCGACTCAAAGGGTTCATGAGCCGCTAAAATCAGGCCATAGGAGTTATAGATCAGCGTATAGCCCGCAATCCCGGTTTTGGACTGATACGCCCGGGAAAAGCCGCCGTCGATCACCAGCAGCTTGCCGTTGCATTTGGCCGGGGACTCGCCCTTTTTCACCTGCACCGGCACATGGCCGTTGATGATATGGGCGCCCTTCGGATCCAGGTCAAATTCCCGCAGGATCTTATCCACGATCTCTTCTTTTTCGTAAAGATGGTAATACGCGTTTTTCGGCTCCTCATGGGGCGCAGGATCGTCAATAAAATACCGCTCGAAGGTGGCCATTTTTTTCTTCCCAAATACCGGTGAGTTCTTATTTTTCCAGATAAACCAGAGGATATCCTGTCCCCGCTTTTTCTCCACCGGATCCAGGGAATAATATCCTTTTCTGGCGTAATGCTCTAAAATGTCATAGAGGGCTTTCCCGCTGTAAGTCTTGCCAAACAGCCCCACTTCCATAAAGCTGCCGTCCTCATTCATCGGCACGCAGCCATGGTACAGCAGGTTGCCGTTATAAATCTTGTACAGGCTGCCCTTGGTATACAGAAAACGGACATGGCGCTGCAGACGTTCGCTGCGCTGGAAGCTGTTTTTCAGGCGCTCCACCACATCCTGCTCCTCCGGCGTCAGGTCATAGGGATGCTCCGGGTCAATGGTAGGGAAAAAGGTATCGTTCAGCGGATATTCCACGCCTTCCACCACCACAGTCCCCTTTTTCAGATCCATCTTATCCAGCAGCATCCGGTCTTCCATATCCCACTCCGGATACTCTTTGATCAGCTGCCCCTCGATCTTGAACTGGATCACCGTGATCGCCTTGTGCATCTTGGCATCGATCTCCGCGAAGCTCCGGTCATAATCGTCGTCGCTGACACGGATATCAAACGTCTTGCTGACCGGGCCTTTATAACAGTCCATAGCCAGGCGCATCAGCGGGATCATATTAATGCCGTAGGCGTCCTCGATGATGGAAAGATTGCCGTAACGCGCGGAATTGCGCAGCATATTGCACATGCAGGCCACCGAGCCGGCGGCCGCCCCCATCCAGAGGATGTCATGATTGCCCCACTGGATATCCACAGAGTGATGCCTCATCAGGTCATCCATGATGAGATGCGGATACGGGCCTCTGTCGAAAATATCCCCCAGCACATGCAGGTGATCCACCGTAAACCTGCGGATCAGATGACAGAAAGCGCAGATCAGCTGCGCCGCCCTGCCCGTGCGGATCACAGAGTGGATGATTTCATTATAGTATGCTTCCTGATCCGCCACGTCCGGACGCCCCGCCATCAGTTCTTCAATGATATAGGAAAAATCCTTCGGCAGCGCTTTGCGCACCTTGGATCTGGTATATTTGGAAGAGGCGTTTTTGCACACCCGGATCAGGCGGAAGATGGTGACCATGTACCAGTCATCCATATTCTCTTTATGCTTGATCTTGCCCTCGATCTGACGGATCTTCACCTCCGGATAATAAATCAGCATAGCCAGCGTCCGCTTCTCCGGGATCCCCAGGCTGTTGCCAAACTCGTCCTCGATCTTCCGCTCAATCGCCCCGGAAGCGTTGCTCATAATATGGCGGAACTGTTCGTATTCTCCATGTACGTCCGTAATAAAATGCTCGGTTGGCTTCGGCAGGTTGAGGATCGCGTTCAGATTCACGATCTCCGTCGCGCAGGCCGCTATGTTGGGGTACTGGGTGGCCAGCACCTTTAAATATTTCATATCTGCGTTCTTCACAATAAAATCCCCCATAAAAACAAGGCGCAGGGGTCAGGAAAGTCCGACCCCTGTGATATTTGCTCTGTCTGTTTCTCCTATTTGCCGCGGATCACATCGCCCATGTCATAAAAACCTGCCGGTTTTCCTGCCAGGAACTTGGCCGCCTCGATCGCTCCCTTGCCGAAAATCGCCTTGGAGTAGGCAGTATGCTTGAAAGTGATTACCTCGTCCGTACCGCAGAAGAACACCTCATGCTCGCCCACAATATTGCCTCCGCGGACAGCCTGGATGCCAATCTCCTGTTTCTCACGTTTTTTGCGCTCCTGGCTGCGGTCATATTTGTACTCATAAGCGTTGTCCATGGCCTCGTTGATGGAGTCCGCCAGCGCGATCGCTGTCCCGCTGGGCGCGTCTAACTTCTGGTTATGGTGCTTCTCCACGATCTCAATGTCAAATCCAGCCGGTGCCAGGGCTTTCGCCGCGGATTTCAGAAGCTCCATCAGAGTGTTGATTCCCAGGGACATATTAGCGGATTTTAAAACCGCCACATTCTCACTGGCAGCCTTCACCGCCGCATTCTGCTCCTCAGATAAACCGGTGGTGCAGACAACCGCCGGGATCTGATTTTTGACACTGTAGGCCAGCATGGCGTCCACACAGCTCACATGGGAGAAATCAATGATAGCGTCCGCCGCCACGTCACAGTCCTCAATCCGGGCAAATACCGGATAATCATAGTTCTGCTCCGTATTGATATCGATCCCTGCCACAATCTCAATATCTGCATCCTGCGCGCACAGGTCGCTGATCACACGTCCCATGTGGCCGTTGCATCCGTTCATGATTACTTTTGTCATGATAAAATCCTCCTTCATTCCAGGCTGGCTGTCAGCCCGTCGAAATATCCTGTTTTAAGGATAAACTTTTCGCGGGGAAAATGCAAGCGTCAATTCCGCTCTATGTTCTCCGGCTTTCCGCTGTCAAAATAACTGAACGTAGCCTGAGCGATCCGGTTCATATAGACGTTCATCGCCTGTATATCATCCTGCAGCAGCGCCCTGATAAACTCGTTATAGCTGGCAGAGGACGGGGCAAACCATCCCCGCACCAGCTTTTTCAGCATAATCATCACCTCAAAATTTGTGACGCTCAGCTCATAGATCTGATCCCAGTACGGCCCGGCCTCCCGTTTGTCCAGATAATTCAAAACGGACCATGGATTATAAATATCCTTTCTCTTTCCAAAACAGAAGCCGTCATACCACTTTTTTACCTCCGCTTTCCGGTCTCCCAATCCGTATTCTTCCAGCGCTGCAAACACTTCTTCTTCTGTAAATCCAAAACAGTCTGCGTATTTATCCGAAGTCGTGGTGACCACCTGCAGATGATTCAGGTCTGAGAAGATGGATTCTTTACTGATCCTTGTAATCCCTGTCATTATGCCCCTGTCCAGATATGGATTATCCTTCAGCGCCGCATTCAGGAGATTTCTCATAAAATCTGCCAGTTCCTGCCAGTACCCCTTCACATAAGCCTCCTGCATGGGGGTATCATATTCATCCATCAGCAAAATCACGTTCTTTCCATAATACCGTTTCAGATACCCGGAAAGTTTTCTGATCGTCAGCGACGCCTCATACTCCGGCATTGCGGCAGAAACCTGTCTGAATTCTGCTTTTTCCTGGCCGTTTAACCAGTCTCCCCCCAGAAGAAAACTATTTTTCTGATACAGCATCCGGATTAGGGAGCATATTTTTTTCCTGGCCTCTTCATAACTTTTTTCTTTGACAGACGACAGGCTGAGGGAAATCACCGGATATGTCCCCTGCATCTTCCGGTATCCATCCTCTTTCCAGATTTCCAGCCCCTGGAAGTTCTCATTCCCCGCATATTCGACAGAAAAGAACTGTTCCACCATACTCATGGTCAGGGTTTTTCCAAAGCGTCTCGGTCTGGTGATCAGTGTGACCTCATCTTTGGACTCCCACCACTCTTTGATAAATCTCGTCTTATCGATATAAAAAACGTGTTCCCGCCGGATTTTGCCAAAATCCTGCAGCCCGATTCCTACTGTCCCCGCCATAGTTTTGCTCCTCTGTTCCCAAAATGATCACTTCACCAATTCCACCTTACACCTTTTCTTATAGCAGGCAATCCCATATTTCAAAATATGTTCTATTCCATCATCCAGGAAATACTCTTCGTATTTCTTCTCATCCACCTGCCGCAAAGCCTTTTCACAGGCCGCAGACAAATTTCCGTCCCTGGCATATTTTACTTCAATGATAATCCCCAGATCCGCATCATCCGGCTCAATCAGAATGTCGCCGTATCCTTCTCCCATTTCCTGATTAGACGAAACTCCCCAGCTTTCCCTGATTCCCAGTATTCCAAGCAAAATTCCATGGTAAAAGCTTTCTCTGCTTTCCTTTTGCGCAAAAGTGTCCCTTATACTGATGGTCTTTTTCAGATATCCTGTAAAAAGCGATTCCACTGCCGCCGCATCCCCGCTCTTCAACGCATCGCAGAATTTATGCAGCATTTCTCCGTCTTTGCGGACATTCTCCTTAAAATACTCCATGATCTGAGTCAGAAAGATATCGCGTATCTCCTGATTAGGGATTGCCAGTTTATATTTTCTTCCGTCCGGCCTGCCTCTCTGCGTCAGATACCCCGTTGTGTACAGCAGACTCCATATATGATCCGCCGACCGATACATATCCTGATAGGTCAGTTCCTGATGAATCTCTTTTATAATGGTTTCTCCGGCAATCAGCCGCTCTATGTCACGTTTCACCGCAGCATTTTCAGATTCCTGAATAAACTTTTTCACCGCGTCATTGCTGCTGGTATTGATCCAGTAGTTTTCCGGCTGAACCGATGGATTATGCCGGATTCTGTCGCAGTGATTCAAAACGTCCCATGGGCAGTACAGATGGGTATCCCCAAATTGATAACCATCATACCATTTCTTTACTTCATCGCAGTGATCTTCCACGTGATAATATTCCAGAAGCTTTTTTACCTCCTGATCCGTAAACCCAAAATATCCGGAAAAACGCTCATCCGAAGCGGTCAGTACTTTCAGATTATTCAAACCGGTAAAGATACTTTCCCTGGATATGCGCATACATCCCGTCAAAACTGCAAATTTCAGGCTTCCGTTTGTTTTCAGCGCCTGTTCAAAAAGGTTCCGGATCAGAAAAATCATCTGCTCATAATAACCATTTTCATACGCCTTGGCCAGAGGGACATCATATTCATCGATCAGCAAAATCACTTTGGCATTGTGATGCTTCTCCAGAAATCCCGATAATTTTTTCATACTCCCGTAAAATGCCGCTTCTGTCATATGGCTGTCCAGAAGCTTCCGATATTCTGTTTTATCGTATTCACTCAGGCGTTTGCTCTCTGCAAGATACTGTACTTTTGCCGCCGTCTCGTTGATCAGCTGAACGGCAAGCTGGAAAGCCAGTTCATAAGACGGCGCATTGATTCCCTTCAGAGAAATGGAAATCACAGGATATTTCCCCATATATGCGCTGCACAATTCTGTTTCCCCGGAAATTTTCAGTCCTTCAAAAACGTGTTTATCACTGTCTGGCGAGAAAAAACATTCCAGCATACTCATATTCAGAGATTTCCCAAACCGTCTGGGTCTGGTAAAGAGATTCACAAACCCCCAGTTATGCAGCAATTCAGCAATGAAGCCAGTCTTATCCACATAATAAAAATCCTCTTTTATCATGTCCTCAAAGCTTTCAATCCCAATCGGAAGTTTTTTCTGCATCATGATGTTCTTCTTCCTTCCCCGGTCAGATGTTTCTTTCTGTCTGCTTCCATCAGTTCATTTCAATTATAATACGTAAAATTCGCAAATGCAAACAGAGAACTGCTGATTTCCCTGGACATACTCGCAATCAGGTCAAATCCGTCCCAGGTCAGGGAAAAGTCCAGCGCATGCCCCACAGGGACGACACGATCCACGCCGGATACCCGCCAGCCGGCCAGCCGGTTTGCCGTTTCTTCCGGATTCAGCCCGCAGACGCAGAGCGTCTGGCAGTGCCCACTGAGGATTCCCGACATATCCTGCAGGTCTTCCCCGCAGCTCTCTATAAAAAATCCCCCCGGCGCCGTGTCATCCCACATAGCTTCCCGCAATACCGGAACCTGCACCCGCACTAAGCGGTTTTCGTCATGCAGAATCTGCACGCCGTCAAACTTCGCTGCCAGGCGCAGAGAGGCGTCCAGTTTCCAGACGGCAACAGATGCCGGAACCGGATACTGCCGCTCCTTCAGCAATTCTGATACCGCCTGCCAGAAGCGCTCCGCCGCCATTTCCGCCTGCGTCTTCGTCCCCAGCCAGAAGATCATCTGCGGGGAGAAGCAGGCGTTCTGGTCATTCCGATAGGTGTCGTTATAAAATTCCCGTGCCAGTCCGTCCAGATTTTCTGTCTGGCAGACGGCATCTGCCAGAAAAACAGCCGCCGACCCCCGGGACGCAAAAGGAAGATCCACGGCCCGCGGCGGCAGCGGCGACCGGCGGATCTCCGTCACAGAATCGTCCGATCCCCAGATCACGCGCACATCGCAGAGCGAACAAAGCCGGTCTGTAACCGCCTGGTCATGAGGATAACGGCAGAAAACAAAACGCCCTTTCAAGTCGGCGTATTCCTCTTCCAGCAGCCGCCGCAGGAGAGATCTCCCTGGCATTGAAGGAACATCCCTGAGCAAAGGTTTCCGGCAGGATATATCCCTGCCGCCCACATCCGTGATACAAAACCATCCTGCTTTGCGGGATGTTCCACGTCGCCTGACGTTTCGCCAGCGTCAGGCTTTCCTGTCACGCTCCATCAGCCCCATTTTCTCATAGCGCTGCCGTTTCCGCACAAAAGTCGAGCTGTCCATCCCTAACTTTTCCGCCGCCTCACGGATATTCCTGTATTTCGCAAAAGCACTGCTCATATAGGTGGCCTCCAACTTCGCCACCTCATCCTTCAGACTGATCTCGGCTCCATCCCAGCTATCCTCGCCCGGCCACGTTCCAAAGGACGGAACAGCCCGGCTCTCCCCCTGCCCGCCGGATACCGGATCCAAAGCCGGTGACGGATCCTCCGGCAGCATCAGATCCGCCGGCAAAATTTCCTCCCCGGCGCTGACAACAGCCGCCCGCTGTACCAGGGCATGGACTTCGCGGACATTCCCCGGCCAGGAATATTCTAAAAGCTTTTCGTAACATTTCCTGGAAAAACGCTTTTTCTCTCCCGTCTTTTTCTGATACCGGCGCAGAAAATACTCGATCAGGGGAACGATATCCTCCCTGCGCTTCCGGAGCGGCAAAATCTGCAGCGCGAATAAGGAAAAATAATCCAGGATCTCCTCTTCCAGAAGCCTCCGGCTTTCCAATTCTTCCAGTGTATACTGACTCCCGGCAATGATACGCAGATTCAGCCTGCGCAGCGTGCCGTCCCCCAACAGACAGGTTCCGTCCCGCAAAAGAGAAAGAAAACGGCCGCGTACCGCCCGGGGCATATCTGCAATCTCATCCAGGTAGACCGTCCCGCCATCCGCACTCTCCAAGATCCCCATATGATATTCCCCTTTTTCCGGATCTTCGTATCCGAAGAGATATCCCACCGGGTCATGTTCCGGGATCACTGCAAAACTGATGCACAGGAAGAGAAAATCCGAGCGCCCGGAACCATTATGGATCAGACGCGCCATTTTTTCTTTTCCCACCCCCGGTTCGCCGGAAATCAGAACCGGACTGTCCGTAATCGAAATACGGCTGGCCAGCTGCACCAGCCGGACGGATGCCGGATCCTCCGCCACAATCTCCACATGCTCCGTCAGCTCACTGTGCAGGCGGCGCAGCTCGCTGACATACTGGCGGTTTTGCCGCTCCAGCCGCAGCAGCTCCTTGCGGACGGAATACAGTTCCGTGATCTCGCGCACACTGGTCACCACCATCAGGATATGCTCCCGTTTCACCGGATCGGCGTACACCGGCGCGCTGGTAATAATCGCCCGTTTCCCGGTTTTAAAGCTCTGTTCCATCGTCACCCGTTCCCCGGAATCCAGAACCATCAGGGTTCCGCTGGCAGAAACAGCCCCGCTGTCTACCAGCTCCCGCATATTCTTCCCCAACATTTCTGTTTTCAGCAGGCCTGTGATCAATTCATAAGAATGATTAATATAGATGGTATTTGCCTCACTGTCCGTAATATAAACACCTTCCTGGATGCCATTCAGTATATCCTCTAAATAATTCCAGTATTGAAATTTTGAAACCGTATCCGGTCTGTCCTTTTCCATATCAGCATCTCCATGTTGCATTTTTGCATTTTTATTCAGTATACTTAAAAACGCAGCATTTGGCAATTACAAATCGCAGAAACGCTGTTGCAAAACAGAAAAAACTGGCCAAAACAAAAAAACCGCCGGGGCTGCGATATACAAGATCCTGCATATCACAGCCCCGGCGGTTTTATAATCCAGCCATCAGATAAACCGGGTTAAAACTCTTTTTGATATCTTACTTCAGCAGCCCGAAACGCACCATCTCCTGACGGAGTACTTCTCTGTGCGCGTCCTCCATCTCACAGAGGGGTCCGCGAAGCGGCCCTGCCTGCATACCCATCATATTCATGGCAGCTTTTACCGGAATCGGGTTCACCTCGGAGAACAGGGCGTCGATCAGCGGTGTTGCGGACAGCTGGATCTGTCTCGCCTTCTCCTGGTCACCTTCCAGATACTCCATCACCATATCGTGTGTCTGGCGGGGAGCAATATTGGAAAGCACGGAAATCACGCCGATTCCGCCAATGGAAAGCAGCGGCAGCACCTGTCCGTCCTCACCGGAGTACAGCTCCAAGTTGCCGTCGCAAAGATACATCATCCGCGCAGCCTGCGCCAGATTCCCGGTGGCGTCCTTGATACCAACGATATTGTCCACATTCTTCACCAGTTCCGCTACGGTAGCCGGCATCAGGTTGCATCCCGTCCTGGAAGGTACATTGTACATCACAACGGGCGCCTTTACGGCATTCGCAATGGCTGTATAGTGGGCGATCAGTCCTTTCTGCGTCGCCTTGTTATAGTAAGGGGTAACCACCAGCAGGCCGTCTGCCCCTGCCGCATCTGCCTCTTTGGAGAGCTCGATGGCTGTCTGCGTACTGTTGCTGCCGGTTCCTGCAATCACCGGGATCCGATGCCTGGTAAACTCAATGGCAGCCTTAATCACATCGACATGCTCCTGCTCGGTGAGTGTCGCGCTCTCGCCTGTGGTTCCCGTAATGACGATGCAGTCCGTGCCGTTATCAATCTGATAGTTGATATTCGTCTCCAGTGCATCATAGTTTACTTCATAGTTGTCCTTCATGGGTGTTACGATCGCAACACCTGCTCCTCTGAAAATCGACATTTCAGCTCCTCCTTTTTCATGTAAATATTCGGAAGCCGGGAATGCTGGACATGACAGATCCGGCTCCTGCCGCAACGTAAAAAGGACCAACGAAAGTGCCGGTCCCTGAAATCACAAACAAAATATGATATGATCCAGTGATAGCGCTCCATCGTATTCGATGACAGTCGCAGCATTCTTCACGCTGCGCCCAAGAAACATCCGTCCGAAATCCGTCTGCCCTTTCGGCATGATCTCCTTTGGGCTATCCTCCCCTGCTTCCGGCGCATCAGACAGCCTACTCATAGGTCACGCGACCTCTATCTCATTATCCTTTTCACCAGTAACCGAAAGAATTGTATTTTTATCGGTACACTATGGTGAATATAGCACGATATATGGGAAATGTCAACCACTCCGGCCAAATTCGCAGCCATGTTCCCCCGGGGCCGTTACTGTTGCGCCCTACTCGTGCTCTGGCGCGTCCTTTTTCACGCAAATCTGGTATACCGAATCCGCGTACTCCAGCAGGGCGTCCCCCAGCACACGGCCGGTGAGGATCACATCGGTATCCTCCGACCTGAGATCCAGAAGATGCAGCAGATCCTCCTCGGAAATAATGTGGTTATCCACCAGTCCCAGCACTTCATCCAGCACCAGGGTAGAACACTCTCCGGTCTGCAGCACCTTGCGGGCATAATTCATGCCGTTGACCATGTTCATCTGCTCCTCAAACTGTTCCTTCTCATCCAGATCCCGGTAATCCCGATCCGATTTCTGAAAACGGAAAACCCGGATCTCCGGCTCCAGACGGCTTAAGAAGCGGATCTCCTCTTCATTCTTCTTTTTCAGGAACTCAATAATGATCACAGATCCCCCGTTACACGCCTCATGTATGGCACATCCCAGGGCAGCCGACGTCTTTCCCCGGCCATCGCCGTAATATACCCGTACTTTGCCTGTACTCATGGTTTTCTCCTTCCATCTACAGCTTCTTTTGTTGTGTAAATTTAAAAATCTATCTGCTAACATATCATATTGTTCCCAAAAAGACAACTGTTTCTTCTGTTTTCCCCATATTCCGGCAGCTGCGCCGTTTCTGTCCGCACCGCTCACAAAAACGCCGCACCGCGCCTCTGTCCTGCTATTCCTCCGGTATCAGATCCACCTTGCTGACCGATACCTCATAAGCCACCCGCCGCTCTGTCTCCGTCTCGCTGATCTTTTTCACATATTCCCGGCTCTGGATCCTGCCATACATCTGGATATGGCTTCCCACCTCAAAGCCTGCGGCAAAGCGCGCGTTCCTGCCCCAGCAGATGCAGGGTATGTAATCGGATTTCCCATAAGAACGGTTCACCGCCAGCAGCACATCCGCAATCTCCCTGCCCAGCGGCGTTTTCCGGTAGATCGGCTCTTTACAGATATAGCCGTCCAGGAAAATCTGATTCGTCTTCTCATCCTCGTCGATCTCATCCAGGAACTCCAGTTCCCGGACAAATACGGACAGCACCAGGCGGTTCTTCTTCTCTTCATGCCTGTTATAGGAGCGGAACTGTCCCGTCACATGGATCAGCTGGCCGATGTAATCCTGCTCCGTGTCAATCAGACGCTCCGAAATCATCAGCGGGATGTAATCTGCGTAATTGCTCAGCCGGTTTACCGCAATATCTACCATATAAAACCCTTCTCCAAAAACCTCATGGCTGTAGCGGAATTCTGACACAATCTCTCCCATCATAGACACCTGGTTGTTCTCAAACAATTTATCCGTCATTTACGTATACTCCCTTCTTCACATGTACTTTCACTCTGTGCTTTAAATCTATTCACGTGATTTCTTTTTAGAACCTTCACGGTACGCTTATCCGCGGATCGTGCCTATCTTATCACGGGAGAAATGCGAATCATAACCAAATCTGTCGACAAGGAAAGATTTGGATATTCTTTATTATACCCCCGTTTTCTGAATATTTCGTGAAGAAATCGTAACAGATTTTTCCTATTTTATTTCCCATTTATGAAGATTTTCCTAACCAACCGTTTGCCATTCCCCAATCTGCCACTTGCCAAACCGAAAAATTATGGTAGAATAAGTAAGTTGCCTGTAGTTTGCAATCAACAGAAATCAAGGAAGGATGCTCATGAAAACAACAAGAGAAGACATTCGCAATATTGCTATCATCGCTCATGTTGACCACGGCAAGACCACCCTGGTGGACGAACTGTTAAAGCAGTCCGGCGTATTCCGCGCCAACCAGGAGGTTCAGGAACGTGTCATGGATTCCAATGACATTGAGCGGGAAAGAGGAATTACCATTCTTTCAAAAAATACAGCTGTATTCTATAAAGACACAAAAATCAACATCATCGACACCCCCGGCCACGCCGACTTCGGCGGCGAGGTAGAGCGCGTACTGAAAATGGTAAACGGCGTCGTCCTGGTGGTGGACGCTTTTGAGGGCGCCATGCCCCAGACCAAGTTTGTGCTGATGAAAGCCCTGGAACTGAATCTCCCGGTGATCGTCTGCGTCAACAAAATCGACCGCCCGGAGGCCCGCCCGGATGAAGTGGTGGACGAAGTGCTGGAGCTGTTTATGGATCTGGACGCCTCCGACGAACAGTTAGACTGCCCGTTTGTATTCGCATCCGCGAAAAACGGATACGCCACTCTGAATCTGGACGAGGAACCGAAGGATATGATGCCTCTCTTTGAGACGATCATCAACTATATCCCGGCTCCGGAGGGCGATCCGGACGCCAATACCCAGCTGCTGGTCAGCACCATTGACTACAACGAGTACGTGGGCCGGATTGCTGTCGGCAAAGTGGACAACGGCTGCGTCAGAGTCAACCAGGACGCTGTCATTGTCAACGCCCACGAGCCGGACAAACTGAAAAAAGTCAAAATCAGCAAGTTATACGAATTCGACGGATTAAACAAAGTAGAGGTGAAGGAGGCCCGGATCGGCTCTATCGTTGCGATCTCCGGTATTGCGGATATCCATATCGGCGATACCATCTGCGCGCCGGAGCACCCGGAACCGATTCCGTTCCAGAAGATTTCCGAGCCTACCATCTCCATGAATTTCCTGGTAAACGACAGTCCCCTGGCCGGGCAGGAGGGCAAGTACATTACCTCCCGCCATATCCGCGACCGTCTGTTCCGGGAATTAAACACAGACGTCTCCCTGCGTGTGGAAGAAACCGACAGCGCAGACTGTTTCAAGGTTTCCGGACGCGGCGAGCTGCACCTGTCTGTATTGATCGAGAATATGCGCCGGGAAGGTTATGAATTCGCTGTTTCCAAGGCAGAGGTTCTGTACCACACCGATGAAAACGGCAAAAAGACCGAGCCTATGGAGATGGCCTATGTGGATGTGCCGGATGAATTTTCCGGCGTTGTCATTGAAAAGCTGAGCCAGAGAAAGGGAGAACTGCAGAATATGGGAAGCATCAGCGGCGGCTATACCCGCCTCACATTCCGCATCCCCTCCCGCGGCCTGATCGGCTACCGCGGCGATTTCCTGACCGACACCAAGGGAAACGGTATCCTGAATACGATTTTCGACGGCTATGATCTCTACAAAGGGGACATCCAGTACCGGAAATTAGGTTCCCTCATCGCCTTTGAAGCAGGAGAATCCGTCACTTACGGGCTGTTTGCCGCCCAGGAACGCGGCGCCCTCTTTATCGGTCCCGGCGAGCGCGTCTATTCCGGCATGGTCGTGGGACAGTGTTCCCGCGCGGAAGACATTGAGCTGAACGTGTGCAAGAAAAAACATCTGACCAACACCCGTTCCTCCTCCGCGGACGAAGCGCTGACCCTGACGCCGCCCCGGATCCTCAGCTTGGAGCAGGCGCTGGATTTCATCGACACCGATGAACTTTTGGAGGTTACGCCCCAGAGCCTGCGGATCCGCAAAAAGATCCTGGATCCCACTCTCCGCAAGCGCGCCGCCATCCGCAAGAACCAGATGAACCAGAACGCGTAACCCCTGTTTCACACAGTTACCGTATACAAAAAGCTGTTCCATCAGAGAATAACCTCTGCTGACGGAACAGCTTTTTCCTGTTTGTTTCTGTATGATCTTTTACAGCGCTTTGATTCTCTCCAGCGCCTCCAGGGTATTCTCATACGCGCCGAAAGCGGTCAGCCGGAAATATCCCTCTCCGCTGGGGCCGAATCCGGATCCCGGAGTACCAACCACGTTCGCGTTCTCTAACAGATAATCGAAGAATTCCCAGGAGGTCATCTGTCCCGGCGTCTTCAGCCAGATGTACGGTGCGTTCACGCCGCCGAACACCTCATATCCGGCTTCCTGCAGGCCTGTCTTGATCACAGATGCATTTCGCATATAATATGCCACCTGCTCTTTTAACTGTGCCTTTCCGGCCTCGCTGTACACAGCCTCCCCGGCACGCTGTACAATATAGGGAGCTCCGTTAAACTTGGTGCCGTGGCGTCTCGCCCACATGGCATGGAGGGAAACCTCTCCGCATTTCAGATCCTTCGGAACTACCGTATAACCCAGACGCACGCCGGTAAAGCCCGCATTCTTGGAAAAGCTCTTGATCTCAATGGCGCATGTCCTGGCGCCTTCGCACTCGTAAATACTGTGAGCCACATCATCCTCGGAAATATATGCCTCGTATGCGCCGTCATAAATGATCACGGCTCCCACTTTATTGGCGTAGTCTACCCACTCCTGCAGCTGCGCCCTGGTGATCGTCGTTCCTGTGGGGTTGTTGGGCAGGCAGAGATAAATGATATCCGGCGTCTCCTTCGGGAACTCCGGTACAAAACCATTCTCCTTTGTGCAGGGCATGTAGATCACATTGCTCCACCTCTCGGTAGCCGGGTCATAGGTGCCGGTTCTCCCCGCCATCACATTGGAATCCACATAAACCGGGTAAACCGGGTCGCACACGGCGATACGGTTGTCCACGCTGAAGATCTCCTGGATATTGCCGGAATCACTCTTGGCTCCGTCAGATACAAAAATCTCATCCGCGCTGATGTCGCAGCCTCTGGCCTTATAGTCATTCTCCGCAATGGCGCTGCGCAGGAACTCATAGCCCAGATCCGGCGCATAACCGTGAAAAGTCTCCGGCCGTCCCATCTCGTCCACCGCCTTATGCAGGGCGTCAAGAATCGCCGGGGCGATGGGCTGCGTCACATCGCCGATCCCCAGACGGATCAGCTTCTTATCCGGGTTTGCGTCAGAATATGCATTCACCTTTTTCGCAATGGTGCTGAACAGATAACTGCCCGGAAGCTTCTGATAATTATCATTTACCTGAAACATATGTATACTCCTTCTTGTACTGTTATATTTTGACTTACCTTAGTATATACCATATCCGGCCGAAAAATCAAGGCGCAGTCCTACAGATCCATCATACTTAAGATCATCTGCGCGGTTTCTGTAAAACCAGTCCCGTTATCCATACTGGTTTTCTGCAGATAGCGGTGTGCCTCCGCCTCCGTCATATTATTCCGTTCCATCAAAACCGCCTTGGCCCGGTCGATCAGTGCTTTTTCCTCCCCGGTGCGCCTGCGCGGCTGCGTCCGTCGTTTCCGGCGGATCCGCTCCGCATGGCTGACTACCATTTCCATGGTAGAAATCAGTTCATGTACCTTCAGGGGCTGTGACAGGCTGACCACGCCGGAATCCCCATTGTCCTCCCACTGTTCCCGGGAACAGATGGCCACCATCTGGAACTCTGCCGGAAGACAGTCCCGCAGCTCCCGGTACATCATGTCCGGAAGGCGGTAGGTGCAAAGAACCACCCCCACAGTCAGGTCATTTGCCTCCTGCAGCGCCTGCGCTCCGCTGGTGCAGACCCCGGCCACCGAAAAACCGCTCCGGGTCAATATGGACTTGATTTTTTTCCCAGTATCCAGACTGGGAAACACAACAATAATCCCTGTCACGTCCCCGATCCGCCTTTACTAAAATTTTGTCAGGTACTCTTTGACTTCCCACTCGCTGACCGTGCGGCAATAACGATCCCATTCTTTCTTTTTCGCCTCTAAGTAGACGGTGGAAATGTGTTCGCCTAAAATCCCTTTTACAAATTCATCGTTCTCCATGGCGTCAATGGCGTCATGGAGGGTTGCCGGAAGCTCACGGATCCCCAGCCGTTTTCTCTCTTCCCCTGCCATTTCATAAATATTCTCCGTAATATTATCCGGCGGCAGGATTTTATTCCGGATCCCCTCCATCCCGGCTGCCAGGCACAGAGCCAGCACCAGATATGGATTGGCCGCCGAGTCAGGGCTCCGCAGCTCCACACGCATGCTGCCGTCCCGCACAGAAGGGATACGGATCAGTGTGCTCCTGTTTTTCACGGACCAGGCGATGTGTACCGGGGCTTCAAATCCGGATACCAGGCGCTTATAGGAATTCACCAGCGGATTGGTCACCGCGGACATCCCGTAGACATGCTGCATCAGCCCGCCGATAAAATAGTAGCCTTCCCGGCTCAGTTTGTACCGGTCAGAAGGATCGGAAAACAGGTTGCGCCCGTCTTTAGACAGAGACATATTAATATGCATCCCGGAGCCGTTGGCGTCCGATTTGGGCTTTGGCATAAAGGTGGCATGCATGCCGTGACGTTTGGCAATCGTTTTTACCGCCAGCTGAAAGGTCACCACATCATCTGCTGCCTGCAGGGCCGGAACATACTTAAAATCAATCTCATGCTGTCCCGGCGCGGCTTCGTGATGGGAAGCTTCGATCTCAAATCCCATATCCTCTAAGGTCAGAACCATAT
>CALWGM010000015.1 GCA_944380065.1 uncultured Lachnospiraceae bacterium | reverse complement strand
ACGGGAAAGAGCAGATGCCGGAGCGGAAGATTGCAAAACTGTTCCATATGTTTACGTTGAAGAATCGTCCGGTAAAACTGGATCTGGAAGTGACGATTTTAAACATTACCGGTGAGAACAACAGGGAACTGAAAGCGGCGTGCAGGACGCTGCGGGAATACGCCATATACACAGACAAGATCCGGCAGTACACAGAGGAGATGCCCCTGGAGTAGGCGGTAGACCGCGCGATCCGGGAGTGCATCCATGAGGATATTCTGCGGGAATTCCTTGAAAACCACAGGATGGAGGCGAGAGCGATGAGTATTTTTGAATACGATCAGGAGAAGCATATGCGCCAGGAACGGGAGGCTGCCTGGAAGGAAGGCCGGCGCTCTGGTTTGGAAGAAGGGCGGCGCTCCGGTCTGGAAGAAGGGCGGCGTTCTGGCCTGGAAGAGGGCCGGCGTTCCGGTCTGGAAGAAGGGCGGCGTTCTGGTCTGGAAGAAGGAAGAGAGCAGATTCTGGAACAGCAGATTCAGAAAAAACTTGCAAAAGGGAAGTCTGTCTCTGAAATCGCTGCAGAACTGGAAGAGACAGAAGAACGTATTCAGGATCTGATCAGAGTAATGCATGGATGAGACTAAGAGACAGAAAGGACACGGAATATGGGGAAAAAAGTACCTATCACAGAGGAGCAGAGACGATTAAGTTACGCCAAATATTACGATCAGGATATGGCGCCTGTGCCTTCGGACAAACTGGCTCTGCTGGAAACACCGATGGATCCGGCGAAGGCTCTGAACATCCATGACAGAAACCGGCTGTTCGATGAGGGATACATGGATGTGGAAACAGGATACTGTGTCATGGAGGATGGAAGCGGCTACATCGCAAACCACACAAAAATGCCCGGCGTGACCGTAGATATGTTTGACTGGTGGTTTGCGTGGCATGGACTGGGAGATCTGCGTTACACGATCTGGGATCCGGAAGATCATTACGGAGCATGCAGTATGAATCTGGCGCAGGGGCGCTCCTTAAAGCTCTCGTTAAAGGAGAAATACTGGGGAACCACCCATCTGATTACAGAAGACATCGGAGGCGGCCCGGATGAATTGTATGCCTGTTTTAAAAAACCATCAGAAATGGGATTTGATGAGGAAAAAATTGGTACGAAAGCCTGTGGAACAATTGTTACGGCTAATTCCGGCATTCGCAGGGATCCGGGGGCAAGCGCTGAGGTTATGTGCCATTTTGTGCGGGAGACAGAAAACGGAATTGAACTTCGCTCCAGATTCTGGCTGGGCTGGCATATCATAGGCGGAAAACCGGTGAAAATCCTGCCGGATGAAGAGATGACGTCGCTGATCAAGCCCAAAATGCTTCTGGCACATAATATGAAGGAGTTTACGAATCTGGCCAGGCTTCTGCCGCAGATCTATCCGGAACAGAAGGATAACTGGGATTAGCCGGGGAGGTTTACCGGAAGAAAAAACGGAAACGGTGTGAAAATTATCATGAGCAGGATCTGATAAATTTACCGTGCAGAATCAGAAACAGGAGGCGTGAATTCTATATGAAACGAAACTATCCGAATTTATGCAGTCCGATAACAATAGGAAAAACGACATTCCGGAATCGAATGTTTTCTGTTCCCATGGGCGGTACTGATATTACCAATGACGGCTGCATCGGATCAAAATCCACTGCTTTTTATGAACTGAGAGCCAAAGGCGGTGCGGCGGCCGTTACGGTAAGTGAATGCATGGTGCATCCCGATACTGATGGATCACACGCATATCATCTGGATGAGGGCATTTTGAATTCGCTGGCCGCCGCAGCTTATACTGCTGATGCGATCCGGAGGCACGGAGCAGTTCCTTCTCTGGAACTGTCACACTCGGGCTCTGGGCGGCGGTCTGGCCGGATGCAAATGTGCGTCATCGGCCTCTGCTTTTAAAGGAGGTCGCAAAGTATGTCACAGTACACACCGGATGCGAGGGAGTGGAGATAACGCGGGATGGGGTAATCTGCAAAGATAAAGAGGGAAAACAGCTGCTGCTTCCGGGAAGAACAGTCATCTGCGCTGTTGGGCAGCGTTCCAGGACAAAGCTGGTGGAAAGCCTCCGTGACAGCGCCCTCTATACTGCCGTAATCGGTGACGCGAACAGAGTATCTTCCATCACAAACGCCGTATACCAGGGGTATCATGCGGCCCTGGATATTTAGCGCCTGCGTCAGAAACGGGAGGTGGATCCAGACAGATTCGGTGACAGGAAACAGGAAGCAGAAATGTTCCAGGCGCGTCTGGATGTACTGAAAAAAATGTAAATACAGGTATGGATACCGGCCGGCTCTAAATAAGAGCCGGTTTTTATCATGTTTCTGTGCAAAAACATGTGTCTTGTCATATGTAAAATCAAGTGCTATAATGGGCTTCATGATCAGATTCCCACAAGAAGGAGACATATGATATGACAGTAAAAGATGAGATAGAACAATTGAAAAAAGAAAAAAATGCGATCATTCTGGCCCATTACTATGTCAGACCGGAGGTGCAGGAGATTGCGGATTACATAGGAGATTCTTTTTATCTGAGCAAAATAGCGGCAAAATCGGATGCAGAAACCATTGTTTTCTGTGGAGTTTATTTTATGGGCGAGAGCGCTAAAATTCTCAGCCCGGAGAAGCGGGTGCTTCTGCCGGATATTACTGCGGACTGTGCCATGGCTCATATGGCAGATCCGGAGCGGATCCGGCAGATGCGGGAGACATATGAGGATCTTGCTGTTGTCTGTTATATTAATTCAACAGCAGAACTGAAACGCTATGCTGATGTCTGTGTGACATCCGCCAACGCTCTGGGAATTATCCGGAAGCTTCCCAACAGAAATATTTATTTTATCCCGGATCAGAATCTGGCGCATTTTGCTGCAGATCAGATTCCTGAGAAGAATTTTATTTTTAACGAGGGATATTGTCCTGTTCACCAGCAGATCCGGACAGAACAGGTCAGGAAGGCGAAGGCGGATCATCCCGGGGCTCTGGTGCTTGCGCATCCGGAGTGTTCCGCAGAGGTGCTGGAACTTGCCGACGATACAGGCAGTACTTCCGGTATCATTGATGATGCTGTAAAAAGCAGTCATAAGGAATTTATTATCTGTACAGAAAATGGCGTGCGGGCCGCCCTGGAAAAGAACTGTCCCGGAAAACAGTTTTATTTTACCGAACCGGAACCGACGTGTGTGGATATGAAACGGATCACACTGGATCAGATCGCACATGTTCTGAAAACGGGAGAGAATGAAGTGTTCCTGGATGATACACTCCGGCAGGAGGCGGAAAAACCGCTGGAAAAGATGCTGCAGCTGGGATGAAGGAAAGGAAGCAGAGGACGATGGAAAAGAAAAAAGAGATTGGGGAAACTGAGATTCAGGCAGATGTCGTGATTGTCGGGACCGGAGCGTCAGGTCTGTTTGCCGCACTGCATCTTCCCCGAAATAAAAAGGTGCTGATGATCACGAAAGCAGATGTGGAAAGCAGTGATTCCTTTCTGGCCCAGGGCGGTATCTGCGTGCTCAGGGATGAAGCCGATTATAAAAGCTATTTTGAAGATACCATGCGGGCCGGCCATTATGAAAACCGGAGGGAATCCGTTGATATTATGATTCGAAGCTCCAGAGAGGTGATTCGGGAACTGATTGGTTACGGCGTGAAGTTTCAGAAAAAGAAAAACAGAACGGGCAGAAAAGGGAAAGATTTTCTTGAGGACTACATATTTACCCGGGAGGGGGCTCACTCAGAATGCCGGATTTTGTTTCACGAGGATATAACCGGAAAAGAAATTACGGGGAAATTGCTTGAGGCGGTCAGAAAGCTTCCGAATATAACGATTCTGGAACACACTGTCATGACAGATATTATAGAAGACACGGCAAAAAGCAATGAAACGCAGACAGAAAATTCCGATATCTGGTGCGGCGGAGTTATTGCTGTGAAGTCTGATGGCGGCGTGCTGCGTATTTTGGCGCCTTATACGATTCTTGCTACAGGAGGAATCGGCGGTCTGTATGAACATTCCACGAACTATCCTCATTTAGCGGGAGACGCGCTTCACATCGCGAAAAAGCATGGCATCCGTCTGGAACATCTGGATTATGTCCAGTTTCATCCAACGACGCTGTATTCGAAGAAACCGGGACGAAGATTCCTGATCTCAGAATCTGTCCGGGGCGAAGGAGCGATCCTTTTAAATAAAGACGGAGAGCGGTTTGTAGACGAACTTCTTCCACGGGATATGGTAACCGGAGCAATCCGGAAACAGATGGAGAAGGACGGAACAGATCATGTCTGGCTGTCTATGGAACAGATTGACAGAGATACCATCCGGAATCATTTTCCGAATATATATCAGCACTGCCTTGCGGAAGGATATGATGTGACGAAAGACTGGATTCCGGTTGTGCCGGCCCAGCATTATTTTATGGGAGGCATCTGGGTAGACGGGGACAGCCGGACTTCTATGGAGAGATTGTTTGCAGTCGGCGAGACAAGCTGCAACGGAGTTCACGGAGCCAACCGGCTGGCCAGCAATTCCCTGCTGGAAAGCCTTGTGTTTGCAGAACGGGCGGCGCAGAAGATTGCGTCAGAATGGAGTTGCGGTAAAGATAAAGAAGAAAAACAGAAAGCGGAGGACAATTATGAACGGGATTACTATGACATTGCAGGCTGATCATCTGATTCTGGAAGCATTAAAGGAAGATATATCGAGCGAGGATGTAAGTACAAATGCGGTTATGCGGGACGCTGTACAGGGAGAAGTGGATCTGATCTGCAAACAGGAAGGAGTCCTGGCCGGTCTGGAAGTGTTCCGCAGAGTATTTGAATTGCTGGATTCCGGTACTGTGACAGAGTTTTTCTGTAAGGATGGTGACAAAGTGAGTCCGGGACAGCTTCTGGGAAAGGTGCAGGGCGATATCCGTATCCTCCTGTCCGGAGAGCGGGTGGCGCTGAATTACCTTCAGCGGATGAGCGGGATTGCAACATACACACATTCTGTGGCAGAGCTTCTGAAAGACAGCTGTACAAAACTGCTGGATACGCGAAAGACAACGCCCAATATGAGAATTTTTGAAAAATATGCAGTTCGGGTGGGCGGCGGATATAATCACCGCTATAATCTGTCTGACGGCGTACTGCTGAAGGATAATCATATTGGCGCGGCAGGCGGTGTGGGCCGGGCTGTCCGGATGGCCAGAGAGTATGCGCCTTTCGTGAGGAAGATTGAAGTTGAGGTCGAAAATCTGGAAATGGTTCGCGAGGCGGTGGAAGCGGGAGCGGATATTATTATGCTGGATAACATGTCGCCCGACGACATGCGTGAGGCTGTCCGGATGATCGGCGGAAGAGCTGAGACAGAATGCTCCGGCAATGTGACCAGAGACAATATTGCTGAACTGGCGGAATTGGGTGTAGACTATATTTCCAGCGGAGCGCTGACGCATTCTGCCCCAATACTTGATATCTCCATGAAGAATCTGCATGCAGTATTCTGAATGGAAATAAATTTTTTTTCGCATTTCCGTTGAATATATGGCTCGGCTGGACAGGCTGCTCTTCCTGTAATATCTGATTGCAGAACAGGTTTTTATACCTGTATCATAGTGATAAGACCAGAAATCATCCGTAATGTGTATACAGTCGTTTCCAATCTGTGCATAACGGATCTGAAAGTTTGATTTATACATGCGTCCCAGCGGTGGCTTCCTGTTCTCTGGTATGAAAGGCTTCCTGATAACCGTTCTGCAGATCGGTCAGAAGATTTTCCCACACTTGAAGTGGTGGTGGATGACTTGTCCAGCGACTCTGTGATACCAGATCAGACTGTAACGGGCAATTTTGCAAAAATAGCGGGATAGAAGCTGCTTCTCCGGTTGTGAAACTGAATATTATCAATTATACTGTAAAGGAAGCGGAAAGATTTCTGTTTTGTGAAAGGGAGTTTGGAAATGACTGTAAATGGGCGAAAAACACAGGTTATATATGAAGTCATGCATATGGAGAAAGTGGTGGCAGTCATATCATCGACTGGAAGTGTCAGGATACAGAATGAAAAATTTATGCCCTATGATCTGTATCTGGAACAGGAAACGGATCCGGATGATATAGAGACAAGAATGAACAATCTGGTGAATTTTTACCATTGGTGTGCGTCCCGGGTGCTGTCCCTGGACCGGAAATATGCAAAAGAGATTCTGAACAGCATCGGAGTCTCGCAGGCGGTGACAGACAGAGACCGGGCAGAAATTTCCCTGTCGTATCATTGCGTCTCCCTGACAGATGTTTTCTGGGTCAGAAACCAGAATGACCGTGTTTCGTTTGCCCAGATTAATTTGTATGATCATCCGTTAAATGAAGCGATTGTAGAGTTGTCACTGAAAGGAAAGGCGCTGACTGTTACAAACCGTGAGCTGGCTCCGGATTTGTCAACAAAGGGATGTTTCCCCAAGGCATGGATCCGGGATGAAAGCGGATTTAAGCTCTTAAAGGATGGGGATGAGGACGCAGTGGCGAGAGAACTGCTGGCCAGTGAAATCTGTCAGTGTTTTGATATTCCGCAGGTACAGTACCACCCATATGTTTTTGAAGGACAGGTTGTGACTGAGAGCAGAATTGTGACATCAAAGAGGTATTCCATGGTGTCAAAAATGGCTTTTGACATCTACGCCTGCAATCATGACCTGGATACTCTGAAGTTCTGCAGGGAACTGGATCCGGTCACTTATTATGGAATGAATATCCTGGACTACCTTACAGGGAATACAGACCGGCATCCGGAGAATTGGGGCTTTCTGGTGGATAACAACACCAATCGCTGCATTTCATTATATCCTCTCATGGACTTTAATCAGTGCTTCCTGGCCTATGATACGACAGAGGGCGCTTTGTGTCAGACCGTGCTTCCCGTCAAAATGTCCCAGCGGGAGGCGGCAGTAGAGGGAGTAAGGAAGATCGGGCTGCGTCAGAAACGGGAGGTGGATCCAGGCAGATTCGGTGACCGGAAACAGGAAGCAGAAATGTTCCAGGCGCGTCTGGATGTACTGAAAAAAGTGTAACTACAGGTGTTGATACCGGCCGGCTCTAAATAAGAGCCGGTTTTCGTTACGCTGTAATGTCAAACATGTGTCTCATCATATATAAAATCAAGTATTATTGTGGGCCTCAAATGTTTTTCGGCTGCCATTGCTCCTCATTCGAGAGCGTGGGAACAGGGAGATTTCCGGGCAAATTTCCTTCCTTTCGGATGTACGGGACGGGCGGTCATTTCGGTGTGGACTTAAACCGGTTCATCGATGACGGCAACCGCTAAATAATCCAGATTGACATTACATTTTCCATTTAGTACAATTGATCAGGCAGAACAGTATGTTTCGTGCAAGGAAATACCATATTTTCCAAATTGTAGGAAATATTTGGAAAACTCAGAAAATGTCGTAATTCACTGAGAATTGCCATTTTGGGGCGCAAAAACAATCATGGCCGCCCATTTACCCACAAAAAAGGCGGTAAAAATGAAACAACGGAAATTACAAATATAATTGTGCAAAATATATAAAAAGGATGTTTGAAAAGTGACAAAATTAGCGTTAAGTGATGAAATTTTACTGAAAATCCAGCAACCAGCCCGCTATATCGGGAACGAGGTCAACATGGTAAAAAAGGACCCGGAAGGAAAAATCAGGGTCGTGTTTGGCTTTCCGGACGTCTACGAAATCGGCATGAGCCATATCGGTATGCAGATCCTCTGCCACATGCTGAATCAGAGGGAAGACGCTTACTGTGAACGTGTATTCTCTCCCTGGCCGGATCTGCATCAG
>CALWGM010000014.1 GCA_944380065.1 uncultured Lachnospiraceae bacterium | reverse complement strand
CATTGGTTTTCAGCGCGGACTCAAAAAGGGAACGGATCAGCGCCACCATCCGATCATAAAATCCGCTGAAATAAGCATTTTCCAGAGGGACGTCGTATTCGTCGATCAGGAGGACCGTTTTTTCTCCATACACCTGAAAAAAGCATTCTGACAGGAATTTCAAAGCCCCCAGATACTCCTCCGGCTGCGCTTTTCGCTCAATGATCCGAAGAAATTTCTCCTGGTCCGCTTCATACGGCAGATCCGGCATGATCCTGTCATGACGTCTGTATTCTGACGCAATCTCTTCTTTCAGGCAATAAAAGGCGTCCTCATATGTGGCCTGCTTCATGGATTTTAAAGTAATCGAGATGACCGGATATTTCCCCTGATGCCTGAGGTACTTTTCCCCGGCGTCCATGATCTTTGTGCCTGCAAAAATCCTGCCTGCATCCGGGTTCTCTCTGTCAAAAAAATACCGGAGCATGCTCAGATTCAGCGTCTTGCCAAAGCGCCGGGGACGGGTGAAAAGATTTACCTCCCCCTTCATATCGAGCAATTCTTTAATGAAAAGGGTTTTATCTACGAAATAGTAATTTCCATGGATCATTTTTTCAAAATTATCTATGCCAATCGGCAGCGGTGTCCACGCCATGAAAAACGCCTCCCTTCCGAAATATAGTTTCATTGTACTATATTCGGAAGGGAGGCACAAGGTCAGTTCTTCTTTATAAAACATTGACGAAAAATATTTTAATGATGGAATCCATATAGTATCTGGGCTGCAGTTACTGTCTGCAGCCTGTGATAGTTACAGAATGTTCATAATTCGTTCACGGGTTTGTGTATTGTTTCGCTTGCTATAAAGTGGTAAAATATCTAAGATTTGATGAAAAACAGGCCGGGACAGAGGGAGCAGATTCCCAAAGGAAACCCCGCCAGAAGAATGACAGGAGAATCCTATGAGTTTAATAGAAAAGATTTTCGGCACGCACAGTGAACGGGAACTGAAGCGGATTGAGCCGATGGTTGACAAGATTGAGAGCCTGCGGCCTCAGATGCAGGCACTATCCGATGAGGAGCTGCGGGCAAAGACGACAGAATATAAGGAGCGTTTTGCCAACGGGGAGACCCTGGATGACCTGCTGCCGGAGGCTTTTGCCACGGTGCGCGAGGCGGCGAAGCGTGTGCTTGGCATGGAGCACTACCGGGTACAGCTGATCGGCGGTATCGTCCTGCACCAGGGACGTATTTCCGAGATGAAGACCGGTGAAGGAAAGACCCTGGTGTCTACCTGTCCGGCGTACTTAAACGCCCTGGAGGGCAAGGGCGTCCATATCGTGACGGTCAACGACTATCTGGCAAAGCGTGACGCGGAGTGGATGGGAAAGGTACACGAGTTCCTGGGTCTGACTGTGGGCGTGGTCTTAAATGATATGGATAATGACGAGCGCCGCAAACAGTACGCCTGCGATATTACCTATGTAACGAATAACGAGCTCGGGTTTGATTACCTGCGCGATAATATGGTGATTTACAAAGAGCAGCTGGTACAGCGCGACCTGCACTATGCCATCATCGACGAGGTGGACTCCGTATTGATCGACGAGGCGCGGACGCCGCTGATCATTTCCGGCCAGAGCGGAAAATCCACCAAGCTGTACGAAGCCTGCGATATCCTGGCGCGCCAGATGCAGCGCGGCGAGGCCAGCCAGGAGTTTTCCAAGATGGACGCCATCATGGGTATCGAGATCGAGGAGACCGGCGACTTTATTGTGAATGAAAAGGATAAAGTGGTCAATCTGACACAGGACGGTGTGGCGAAGGTGGAGCGGTTCTTCAAGATTGAAAACCTGGCAGATCCGGAGAATCTGGAGATCCAGCACAATATCATTCTGGCGCTGCGGGCCCACAACCTGATGCACCGCGACCAGGATTATGTGGTTGCGGACGACCAGATCATGATCGTGGATGAGTTTACCGGACGTATCATGCCGGGACGGCGTTATTCCGACGGTCTGCACCAGGCGATAGAAGCCAAAGAGCATGTGAAGGTAAAACGGGAGAGCAAGACCCTGGCTACCATTACATTCCAGAATTTCTTTAATAAATATGCGAAAAAGGCCGGTATGACCGGTACTGCGCTGACGGAGGAAAAAGAGTTCCGTGATATCTACGGTATGGATGTGATCGAGATCCCTACCAACCGCCCGGTAATCCGGAAGGATCTGCAGGATGCGGTATATAAGACCAAAGACGAAAAGTTCAAAGCAGTTGTCCAGGAGATTGTCCGGGCACATGAGACCGGACAGCCCATCTTAGTGGGTACCATCACCATCGAGACGTCCGAGCTGCTGAGCCGGATGCTGAAAAAAGAAGGGATCCAGCACAATGTCCTGAACGCCAAGTTCCATGAGTTAGAGGCTGAGATTGTGGCTCAGGCCGGCGTACACGGGGCGGTGACCATCGCCACCAATATGGCAGGACGTGGTACGGATATCAAGCTGGATGAGGAAGCCAGGGCAGCAGGCGGACTGAAGATCATCGGTACGGAGCGCCATGAGTCCCGCCGTATTGACAACCAGCTGCGCGGACGTTCCGGACGTCAGGGAGATCCCGGTGAATCCAGATTTTACATTTCCCTGGAAGACGACCTGATGCGCCTGTTCGGTTCCGAGAAGCTGATCAGCATGTTCAACGCACTGGGCGTTCCCGAGGGAGAGCAGATCGAGCATAAGATGCTTTCCTCCGCCATCGAGAAGGCGCAGGAGAAGATCGAGGGCAATAACTTCGGTATCCGTAAGAACCTGCTGGAGTACGACCAGGTGATGAACGAGCAGAGGGAGATCATCTATGCGGAGCGCCGCCGTGTACTGGACGGTGAAAATATGCGCAGCGTGATCTACAAGATGATCACAGATCAGGTAGAGAAGGCCGTTGACACCTGTATGGCGGAGGACGGCGAGGGCTCCAAGGTGCTGGATGTCCAGGAGATGAATGAACTGCTGATCCCCGTGATTCCCATCACGCCCCTGACACCGGAAGATACAGAGGGCAAAAATAAAAATGAGATGAAGCATCTGCTGAAGGAGCAGGCAGTGAAGCTGTATGAGGCCAAAGAGGCAGAGTTCCCGGAGGAGGATATGATCCGTGAATTAGAGCGGGTGGTGCTGCTGAAAGCCATCGACCGCAAGTGGATGGATCATATCGACGACATGGAGATCCTTCGTGAAGGGATCGGGCTGCAGGCCTACGGCCAGCGGAATCCTTTGGTGGAATACAAGATGGCCGGCTATGAGATGTTTGACGAGATGACAGCCAACATCCAGGAAGAAACCGTGCGGATGCTCTTCCATGTCCGGGTGGAGCAGAAGGTAGAACGTGAAGAGGTGGCCAAAGTGACAGGAACCAACAAGGATACCTCCCTCCAGAGCGCACCGAAAAAACGCGCGGAGAAGAAGGTATACCCCAATGATCCCTGCCCCTGCGGCAGCGGCAAGAAATACAAAAACTGCTGCGGCCGGATGGCGTAGACTGTCGGGGAGAGAAACCGACAGAAGTGTGAAAAACGGATATAGTTTTCCATAGAATAGTTTGAGGGAAGCCAAATGGCTTCCCTCAAATACGTTGTCAGGAACTTATGCGTTCCAGTATCTGTCCACAATTTCTGCAGCGGCGGCTGCTTCTAACCCTGTATGTTCACAGAGAAATTGTATTGCAGTATCCCGGCTGTCGCCTCTGGCCTGGCAGTCAGCAATAAGACTGCGGCAGAGCTGTTCCAGGAGTTTCAGCTGATTTTGTTGTTTTTTCAGTTGAGTCTGCTGGTTTTTCAGCTGAGCTTGTTGACTCTCCAACTGGATATCTTTCTCCTTTAGCTGATGCTTCTGCTCTTTGATCTGCTCCTCCATCTCGTCGATCATATACTGCACCGTGTTGCGGTCAAGGATCTTCAATTCTTCCGAAAACATACCCATCACCCTCTCCGTGTTGCGGCAGGCCGTGTAGAGATCCCGGTACAGATCCTCAAACCAGGGATACTGGTCCAGCAGCTGCAGGATCTGGTTCGGATCATCGGTACCGAGGAACATCAGCCATGCGTCCATTTCGTTTTCTATGGTATTATTTTGATGGATTTTGAAGTAGATGTCAAGGTTGATGAAGATATATGGTAAAATCACAGAAAATTCACAGCTTCTGGTGGTGCATACTCACGAAAGATGTGGGAATGTTTTTCGTAAGTTTCAGAAGAGGCTGCCGCATCTGCGGCAGCCTCAGTCTCTCTCATCCTATATAAAACTCCCTTCAGTTGTC
>CALWGM010000013.1 GCA_944380065.1 uncultured Lachnospiraceae bacterium | reverse complement strand
CAGATAACGCAGGATAGCCTCCTGGGTAATATCCTCCGCATCCTGCCGGTGCTTCAGTTTAAAATAACAGTATCGATACAGTTTATCGTAGATTTCTTCGTAATCCATTCTGAATTGTCCTTCCTGTCATGTATTACGGATGACCTGGGTGCAATGTGCGCTTTTCCGGAAATTTTTTTATTTTCATCCTGAACGCCGGGAATGATCCGGAGATTCTTTACCGGCATCCCTGTCTGTTCTGCTGATCAGGGCCATGCGGATCACAAAACAGGAGACCGGAAGGAATCTATCCCTCCGGTCTCCCGGCAACACACATTCAATTTTTATTCTTCCCGGTTTTCATACAATTTCTACCTGGAATTCAGATAATTCTCAATTCCATCTGCGATTCCGCCTGCCAGCTTATTCCGGTAACTGTCCGTCGCCATCAGGCGGTCCTCCGCCGGATTACTCATGAATCCCATTTCCACAATCGTAACCGGAACCTTTGACCAGTTAATTCCCGACATATTGTCCACCTGGCTGACTCCCTTGTTCGCCGCCCCCGTTGCCCTGCAAAGACCATCCAGGACATATCGCGACAAGGAATAACTCCTCTCCCAGAGATAAGCATTATAAGGATTCGAGGACGTCATACACATCGTCAGCGCGCCGGAAACATTCCGGTTGGATGAGCCATTGGCATGAATCCGGATAAATGCATCCGCGTTATAGTTATTGGCAATCTGCGCCCGTTCCGCATTGGACATGTTCACATTGTTGGTGGTCCGGACCATAATCACCGTATATCCTCTCCGCTCCAGCTCCGACTGCAGTTTCAGCGAGACAGCCAGATTCAGATCCTTCTCCGCAATTCCGGTAACAACTCCGCTTGTCCCGGCAGTCACCTTCATCTTATAGGTAGAAGATCCTGGTCCGATCGGCTCCTTTCCGGTATTGGCGTAAGCCTGATGTCCCGCGTCGATCACAATCAGTCCTCTGTTCTGCACTTTGCCATTCTGGATCTGATAAGTACGTCCCTGATGAGTTACCTTTCCAGTATAACTAAAATCCACTTTTCCATTCCGGATATACCACTGACCATTGGAGTTTTTTCCGATTCCTGTATACCCGAAATCTACTTTGCCTCCACGCACATACCACCAGCCATTTTCATTTTTCTCCACGCTGTTACAGGTAAAGTCTACTTTTCCATTCACAATACGCCACCAGCCATTTCTGTTTTTCGCGATTCCGGTGTAACCAAAATCCACCCTGCCGCCGCGCACATACCACCAGCCATTCTGATTCTGCTCCACACTGTTACAGTCAAAATCCACTTTTCCATTCACAATACGCCACCAGCCATTTCTGTTTTTCGCGATTCCCGTATACCCAAAATCTACCTTGCCGCCGCGGATATACCACCAGCCGTTCTGGTTCTTCTCCACACTGTTGCAGGTAAAGTCTACTTTTCCATTCACAATACGCCACCAGCCATTCTGATTCTGCGCAATTCCTGTATAGTCAAAATTCACTCTTCCATCCTGCACACACCACCAGCCGTTAGCATTCTTTGCCACTGTATCCATAAACCGGACTTTGCTTCCGGTCATATACCACCAGCCACTGACACCATTTACTTTGCCTGGAAGAATGTCTGTTCTTGTCTCTGTGACAATTCCATTTTCCACATACCACCAGTCATCTCCATAAGACGCAAATCCGGTATATGATGTCTGGATCACATCGTTATTGTAATAGGCCAGACTGCCATTTACTTCAACCAGACCGTTTTTTACCAGACGGGGAATTTCCTCTTTCTTTGTCTCATCGCATCCGGAACAGAACCATGTCCGGATTCCAGCTTCCGAATACGTGGGTTCCTTTGTGATTTCACCTGACGACCAGTCATGTTCTGTATGAATCTCCTGCTCCGGCGGATCTTCCGTATCCGTTTCGGCGCCATACGCCAGAATTCCAGCAGCAGACATTAACATTATCAGAGCCGTCAGCAGCAATATCTGTATCATTTTCTTCTTCACAACTCGTCCTCCTTATCAAGCGGTCCGCAGATCACCATATATGGCAGAAAGGCTGCCGCATCACTTACCACTATTCATTGATACGACAGCCTTTTCCAGTTTCATATTGCATTTTCATCCCAGAATATGGGACATCAGTCCTATTCCGCTGCTCTTGCAGCAACTTCCTTCTCCTGGATATCGGAAGGAGCCTGCTCATAGCGTGCAAACTCATAGGAGAAAGTTCCGCTTCCGCCCGTCATGGAACGGAGATCCGTATTGTATCCATAAAGCTCTGATGTGGGGATATCTGCAAGAATCTCCTGCTTTCCGCCCTCCAGGGGGTTCATGCCCAGCACACGGCCCCGGCGCTTGTTCAGATCGCCCATCACATCGCCGGTATAGCTTTCCGGAACAACCACCTTCAGGGAAGAAATGGGCTCCAAAAGAACCGGGGAAGCCTCCATAAATCCCTTCTTGAACGCCTGGATCGCAGCCGTCTTAAAGGCCATCTCGGAGGAATCTACCGGATGGTAGGATCCGTCATAGAGAACTGCCTTCACGCCTACCACCGGATATCCGGCCAGCGGGCCTTTGTCAACGGCTTCCTGGATTCCCTTCTCCACTGCCGGGAAGTAGTTCTTCGGCACAACGCCGCCCACTACGATCTGGTCGAATACATAGGAAGTCTCCAGATCGCCGGAGGGCTCAAAGGTCATCTTTACATGTCCGTACTGGCCATGGCCGCCGGACTGCTTTTTATATTTGTATTCCACATCGGATTTCTTGCGGATCGTCTCACGGAAAGCAACCTTCGGCTTATCCAATGTGATCTGCACTTTGTATTTGTCCAGAAGCTTGCTCACCACGATATCCAGCTGCTGGTCGCCGATACCGTACAGCAGGGTCTGATGGTTCTCGCTGTCATTCACCGCCTTCAGGGTCAGATCCTCCTGCATCATCTTCTGCAGCGCCTGGGATACCTTATCCACATCGCCTTTGTTTACCGGATTGTAGCTCTTGTATGTATAGGGCTGGGAAATCGCGGTCTTGATAAAGGTCAGCGGAACTGCCTTGGTGGAAAGGGTATCGGTGGTAGCTACCTTGTTCAGCTTTGCCAGGGCGCCGATATCGCCGGCGTGAAGCTCGGAAACCTCCTCCGGCTTGTTGCCCCGCAGCACATAGACCTTGCCGATCTTGTCATCCATTCCCTTCTCCTCATTGTAAAGCACATCGTCCGTCTTGATTACGCCGGACGTTACCTTGATCAGGGAGTATTTCCCGATAAACGGATCCACGATGGTCTTGAAAATATACGCGCTCTTCGCCTTCGCAAAGTTGAAATCCGCATCGAATACTTCGTTGGACTTGATATTGATGGCTTTGCACTGTTTCTTATCCGGGCTGGGAAGATACTTTACAATATCATCCAGCAGGGTGTACACGCCATGCGCCACGATGCCGGAAGCAACAGAGATGGGCACCATGGAACCGTCGGACACATTCACACGCAGCGCCTGACGGATCTCGTTCTCGGAGAACTCGTCGCCTTCAAAATAACGCTCCATATACTCTTCGCTGGTCTCCGCCACAGACTCCATCAGCGCCTCCCGCAAAAGCTCTAAGTTCGGCATGGAATACTCCGGCACATCTGTGGGGATCGTATTGCCGTTTCTGTCCCATTTGTACGCTTCTTTGGAAATAATGTTGATCAGGCCGATAAACTTCTCATTCGCACGCAGCGGGATATGGAAGGGCGCGATCTTTTTCCCGTACAGCTCCTGCATATCCTTTACGATCTGACGGAAGCTGGCGTTGTCATCATCCATGCCGGTCACGCAGATCAGACGGGGAAGATTGTACTTCTCACAGATCTCCCAGGCCTTCTGCGTGCCCACCTCGATCCCGGACTTGCCGTTGATCACGATGATGGCTGCGTCCGCCGCCGCAACAGCCTCCTCCACCTCGCCGACAAAATCGAAAAATCCCGGGGTATCCAGCAGGTTGATCTTCACATCGCCCCACTCCACCGGCACCACCGACGTCGAAATGGAAAAACCGCGTTTGATCTCCTCTTTATCATAATCGCTGATGGTGTTGCCGTCGTCTACCTTTCCCATGCGGCTGGTTACGCCTGCCAGGTACGCCATAGCCTCAACCAAAGTCGTCTTGCCTGCGCCCCCGTGACCAAGTACAGCGACGTTGCGGATCTTGTCCGTAGTGTAAATCTTCATAATAAAATTCCTCCAATACCATAAAATGCGCGGCAGGCTGTTTTCTGACAACACAGACCGCACTATGGTTATATTCTACTAAACTTTGATCCGTTTTGCAACAATTTTATACATTTTTAACAGCCCGCTTCTGTTTTCAAACAAGGATCGCCCCTCCGGCATCTGAATTTAAAAACCGTAGGCCTTCCAGTTATCGATCACATGCTTCTTAAGTTCCTCCGGATAGCCCCGGAACGAGGCTTCCACCGGCCGAAGCGCTTCCGGCCATCGACAAAACGGCGTCAGGCAGTTATAGATCACCCGCGTGGAAACAGACGCCGCCTTTTCCTCCTGGCTCAGATAAGCGACCAGCGGAAACATATATTGATTCTGCATGGTAATCCTGCGGTCCGGATGGTGGCGGGTGGCAACCGCCCAGATGAGCTGGTTCAGATCGGACGGGTCAATATCATCGTCCAGCACAATGACCTTCGGTATGTAGGAACCGCCCCTGGAAGCAAAGACAGCCTTCCCGATCTCCAGCGCCAGCTGATCATCATCTTGCGTCCGGCGGTTTCTGTCAACGGTCACAACCACCCAGTGCGCCGCGCATTCCATTGGAATATAGCATTCTTTCACAGGAAGATCCGTTTTGGAAAGCGCATGCCGGATGGCCGCGGCAATATTCACGCCCCAGTTGGTATGATTCTCCTCTGTCGGCACCCCCGCCACACACAGGGGCATAATGGGATGATTCCGGCAGGTCATGGCGGTCACCCGAAAACATGGCACCTGTTTGTGGCGTCCGGCCCACACATAGCCGCCATATTCTCCCATCGGCCCCTCCTGAATCAGGGTATCCACCGATGCGAAGCCTTCGATCACAATCTCTGTGGAAGCCGGAACCAACAAATCCGTGGTCTCGCATTTTACGACTTCCACAGGCTCCCCATACCATGCGCCCAGCATTTCCCCCTCATTCATCCCCGTCGGCAGCGGATAGCCGGCAACCATGGTAATGGCGGGATCCACCCCCAGGCAAAGGGCAAACGGCATGTCCTTTCCCAGTTCCTTCCACTGGCTGTAAATCTTTCCGAAATCCTGCGTGGGGATAACCACGCCGGCAATCGTCTGCGGGCCGTCCAGCATCGCCCTCGTGATCGCCCAGTTGGTCCAGGAACCGTCCGGAGTCCGGGCGATCATGATCCCGTAGGTATTGATATAACGCCCGCCGTCGCCCTCATGGATCAGCGGAACCGGAAGTCTGGTCAGATCGATCTCCTCCCCGAAAAACCGGTTCTCTTTACAGGGGCCATGTTCCACAATCCGCAGCGGGACAGGCTCCATATCCGCTAACTTTGACCATGCGTCTACCATCGCAGGACCGGACAGATCCGCAGGCAGCCCCAGCGAAAGCGCCAGCCGTTTCAGGGGATGCTTTTCATCGCAGCTTAAGCCCATGGGCGCGCCGAGCACCCGGACGCCCGGCGTACAATCCTTTATATTTGAAAAAAGCGGCGCCGGTGCGTGCAGGTCATAAACCCTGCGGGTAACCGCGCTCATTTCGTAACGCCAGTCTACCTCCTTCGTAACTTCCACAATTTCATTTTCTGCTTTCAGAAGATCCACATATTCGCGAAAACTTCTCCCTGCATTCATTTTTGTACCCTCCTGTTATTTCCCCATCCTCTACTACTGCTATTTTATGCCATCTGTCTCCTGAATACAAGGAATT
>CALWGM010000012.1 GCA_944380065.1 uncultured Lachnospiraceae bacterium | reverse complement strand
CGGATGGTTCTGATCCGGATTTCAAAACCGTGGGGCGCTCTCTCCTCCCGGTTCACCCGCCCTGCAATCTCCACCGCGGATGCCTCCTTCAGTTCTTTCAGGTCAAACTCCGTGACGCCCTCCTCATACACACACTGAAGCAGCCCCTCCCGCTTGCGCAGAATCACAAAGGCCACCTCTCCCATATCGCGGATGGTATGCACCGCTCCATTCACCTTTACCTCGCGGCCGTCATAGTCTCCGGCCAGGATCTCACTGATTTCCAGCGTCTCTTTTTGTGTTGCTCCGGTTACTGTTTTCATTGTGTCTGTACTCCTTTCCTTCATCATGGGCTGTCTTTGGCCCATCCGGGTATCCCCTGTGGGATCTTCTTTTTGAAGTGCGGGACGAAACAGGAAAAAAGAATACAAAAAGCCCTGGAACAGCGTCATAAAATAAACGTGTTCCAGGGCGAAATAATCCTATTCCGCGGTACCACCCGCTTTGGAAATCCCCTTTGACTTCCCACTCAGGCGCGTAACGTGCACCAGCCGTACAGACCTACTGAAGATCTATCTGATGATAATCTCCCTGTTCAATCTGTCTGCTCCGGAGTGTTCCCTTTGTTTCCTCTTCCAAACAGCGCTCTCAGTCGGTGACGCCGTATTCCTGTCAGCCTCTGAAAACAAGAGTCTCCTTCTTCGCATTTGCTTCATGATTCCCAATCATAGCACAGCGTTTTTTTGTTTGCAAGGATTTTTTATCTTTCTTTTTTCCTGCGGCATGCTGCCACGCAGACTGCCGCCGCGCCGGCAGCGCCAAGAATCAGATACCGGTACATGCCGCTATTGTCCGCAGTCCTGGCTCCCTGAGTCTCTGCTGCCTGGCCGCCTGCCTGTGTCCCGTTCTGCCCGGAAGGCTGGTTCTGGTCAGATCCGGATCCCGGAATCTGTGTGTTCCCAGACCCTTCATCGCCGGAAGGCGTGCCCGGTGTATCCGGATTTTCCGGCTGGCCAGGATCCCCGGCCGGAGTCTTTAACAGGGATTTCGCCGTATCAAATGCTTCCTGAAGCTCTGCAAATGCTGCGTCGATGGCTTCCTGCGTTGCTTCCGGAGTATCCATGACAGCCTTTGCCGCCGTCAGGGCATCCGCAACCGCCGCCTGATACTCCGCTGCCGATGCGTCTGTATAGGAAGAAATGTCAAAGTTTTCCACCTCGCCGATCAGGCCTGCCAGTTCCGCTTTGCTTCCTACTGCCTGCAGCCCGGCCACTGCGGCCTGCAATTCCGCCAGCGCCGCATCTGCCGCCTCTTCTGTCAGATTTTCATCATTCAGCAGCGCGCGGACTTCCGCCAGCTTCGCCTGGTATGCCTCCCAGCTCCCGGCCGTGTAGGAAGCCTCCGGCTGAACCTGTGCAATACTGTCCGCAATGCCTGCAGCCAGTTTGGACGCAACCGTCACCAATCCGGCTTTTGCATCTGCAAAAGCTGCCTGCAATGCCTCGAGCGCAGCGTCCACCTCTTTCTGAGCTGCTTCCTCATTCTGTAAAAGCTCTTTTGCAGCGTTCAGTTTTTCGCTGACTGCCGCAGTGTATTCCTCCGCGGAAGCTGCCGTGTAGGCAGAAAGATCAAAACTTTCTATCTCGGCAATCAGGCTTTCCAGATCTGTCGTATCATCTGCCTTTACTGCCAGCTGTTCTGCCGCTGCCTGCAGGTTTGCCACAGCTGTATCAATCTCCGCTTCTGTCAGGCCTTCCCTGCCGCTCAGAGCCTGCGCCGCCGCCAGGGCTTCTGCATAAACAGCCCAGCTTTCTGCTGTATATTCTTCCTGAGCCAGCACATCTTCCGTTCCTCCGGCAATACCTGCCGCCAGCTTCGCTTCCAGGGTAACCAGGTTCTCCTGTCCTGCTGCAAATGCCTCCCTCAGTGCTTTCACTGCTGCATTGATGTCTTTCTGAATGGCATCCTCATCTGCCTGCAGTGCTTTCGCAGCCTCCAGAGCCTCTGCGACAGCGGCCTGGTATGCTTCCACAGACGCCGCCGTGCAGTCTGCGGGATCAAAGCCTTCCACTTCCGCCACAATGGTATTCAGGGCTTCTTTGTTCACCGGAGCCACACTGACCTGTCCGACTCTGAAATCATCAAAATTCGCCCAGGCGCCGCCGGACATGTCGCCGGAAATACCGAATGTCAGCGTGCCATCCTTAACATCGACAGACAGTCCGATCAGTTCCCATACGTCCTCGCCTGTGGAAGGAATATTCTCCCTGGCAATAATCTCTCCATATGTGTTTTTCACATACAGGTACAGTTCATCCCCTTCACCGTATGTGCCGCCGGTCGCCGTCACATTTACCACATAAGTACCGTTTGAAATATCATCTAAGGTCTGCTCCAGCGCAACCGTAAAATCACCGGTCTTCCAGGTGGTATATCCGTAATTTCCAGAATACACATGGCCATGTCCCTTGTCGTTGGACGCTTTCCCGCTGCTTCCGGTGCTGCTCCATCCTTCGGTATTTCCATTTTCAAAACCGCCGTTGACAATTTCAACCGTATCCGGGATCACCAGCTCCAGCTGTGTATTTTCCTGACGTTCCACGGTTACATTCTGGGTCACTGCATTGACAGAGGTTCTCCAATCCCCTGCGGAAGCGGATACGGTATAGGTTCCTGCCGGAACATCTTTGACCGTATAATTTCCATTCTCATCTGCAGTGGCAGAAACACGGGCCGTATCATACACAGAAGCGGTTCCCCTGACCGTAACCGAATCCCCCGCCACCGGGTTGCCGTCCGCATCCTTTACAGTACCGGAAATTGTCCCGTTCCTGGTTGCCTCATGTACGTTTGCTATTTTCCCCACACGGAACTCATCAAAATTCGCCCAGGCATTACCAGGCAGATCGCCGCTCAGGCCAAAGGTCAGCGTACCGTCGGATACCTCAGCCACCAGACCGATCATCTCCCAGCCGCTATTGACCGTCAGCGGAATATTCTCCTTGCTGATGATGTCGCCGTCGGCATTTTTCGCGTACAGGTACAGTTCGTCACTGTCACTGAATGTTCCGGCCGCCGCCATCACATTTACCACATAGGTACCGTTCTCCAGACCTGTCAGGGTCTGGTTCAGCTCTACGGTAAACGGATCACCCTTCCATGTAGTGTATCCATAGGACCCGGAATACACATGGCCATGCTTGCTGTCATTTGATGCCCGGCCGCTGCTTCCCGTGCTTTCCCAGCCATTTACATTTCCATCCTCAAAATCACCGTTGACAATCGCTACCTCCTGCGGGAGATCCAGGTTTGCCCCAACCTCCTCATCAGAAACAACCGTCACATTCTGCGCAAAAGCGTTTACGTGATCATTGAGTTTTCCCTGGTAGGCAGAAAGCGTGTAGGTACCTGCCACCACATCTGAGAAAGTATAATTTCCCCTCTCATCGGTAACAGTCGTCAGCCGGGTCTCATCTGCCACAGATTCACTGCCCCTTAAGGTTACGGCAGCACCGGCCGCCGGATTGCCGTCCGCGTCATATACTTTCCCGAAAAGCGCCCCGGTATTCATCTGCAGGATCTGCTCCGCCTGCGCCGTATTCTCGCCTGTCCGGATCACAGCCGCCACGCCTGAGACAGAAGCATATCCGGTCTTTTCAAAGGAAAGGCTATATTCGCCTTCTGCAACATTTGCGAACGAGTAAGAACCATCCCCGTCTGTTACGGTCTCAAAATCCTTCTCGCCGCCGGACAGAACGACCTTTACTCCCTCAACAGGATTCCCTTTATTATCCTTTACCACACCCTGCATACTGCCCATACGGTTTTCCACCGTAAAGGTCAGGTTGTCCACGGTCGCGCCTGCCTCCACCGTCACATCAGCGGTTTCCGGCGTAATCAGGCAGCCATATCCGGAAACGGTAATTTCATAGGCTCCCGCCGGTAAGGATGCAAGTGTAAAATTCTGCTCTCCCTCTGCCAGATCCATCTCGCAGGTGTAGGTCACATTTCCGTCTGCCTGCGCGGCTTCTACTGCAACCGTCTGTCCCGCCATATCAGAAGTGATGGTGCCGGAAACAGTTCCTGCATGTTCTGCCGTGTCACCGGTTCTCACAAAGGTAATGTCATCCACATAGCAATACGCGCCTGCCGCCCCGGCCGCGTCCACGCCGATCTCCGCTTTGCCTCCGCTGACTGCGACATCAGACAGCGTAACCGTTGTCCAGTCCTGATTCGCGGCGTCGATGGATACTTTTGCCTTCAGGCCTCCTGACTGAATAAACAATCCCAGATCTTCAAAATTCCCGCTGTTTTTCACCTTTGCCGTCAGCGTATAGCTTCCATCCGGCAGGCTTACATAATCATTGGAGGTAATATCCTGGGAAACGGTAGCGTCAAAATCCACACTGTCTGTCAGAGCCAGGCCAAATTTTCCTGTCGTGCGGTTATCGCTGTTTTTGATCGGGGAATTCCCCTCTCTGACCGTATTGTCCCAGCCAGTCAATGTCGTAACACTGACACGGTCCGCATCAAAGCTTCCGTTTTTCGCGTAGTTGTTATCCTCCGCAACTGCCCATTTGCCGGTTTCATCATCCAGATACCAGCTGCTCAGGGAATTGAAATAAGGCTCTCCGCTCTCATCAAAAGATAAGGGGCACCACTGATTGAAGCCCAGTCCATTGCCCGCAAAATCTGCCCAGCGGTCTCCGCAGAAGATCACCGTATCCTGCTGTGTCCCATCCACAGTATAGAAGAACCCGGTCTGCGTCACGTGGCAGTAATCATCGCTGCAGCCCGGCATTACCTCCATGGAATTGCTGACTTTCCAGTTTCTCAGGTATTCTTCCTCCAGACTGTCCAGCCTCAGATAATAGGCGTGGGAAGCGTTCCAGCCATACAGGTCAGAAGCACAGAGATAGTAATCCCCGTTGTATTCAAACATGCAGTCGCCTTCCCGGCCTGCTCCCTTATAAATCTTATAATTCTTCTCCAGGGACGGCCCATAAAGCCCGTTTCCCATATCCACGATCTCAGAAAGCCAGATCGTCCCGCGGCCAACGCCGTAGGAGTACACCAGATAAGACTTCCCTGTATCCGAATCTGTAAACACAGTCTGGTCACCAGTGTTGGACGTTCCATTCTCCGTATACGGGATCATGTTGATCCGCTGATTCCAGACAAACTTTCCTTTATCCTCCCCGGAGGTATTCCCGGTAGGGGAATCTGCCGTCAGTACCAGCACCTGCTTGCTCCAGTTGTCAGTCACGGAAGTTCCCTTATAGCCGGGTACCGCGTCCAGGGAATTGTCCGGGTCATCACACTCATGCTGCACCACCAAAACATAGGTGTCGCCTACCTTCGCCACACCGAGCCGGCCTACCCAGGAAGCCTTGACGCCCTCCATCTCCTCACGGTAGCTGACATCCTCTTCTTCCACAATATTCCCCTCAAATTTCCAGTTCACCAGATCGTCAGAACTGTAACAGGTGATACTCTCAAAATCAGAATAGGTGTCCCCGGAACTGTAATAATGGGTTGGATCATCTACATAGTTCGGTGCATTTTTATATTTCACCCCGTACCAGTAGTATGTACCGTCAAATTCAAATATACCGCCGCCCTGGGAATAGATGGTGTTCCCCTCCACATCTTCCCAGAACCTGTCGTTCTGGATTTTCTGCTCCTCCGAAAATCCCTCCGGCGCCGCCGCCATTACCTGCGCCGGAACTGCTGTCGCCGTCATGGCAACCGCCAGTGCCCCTGTCAGGACTGCGCTGGCCAGTTTTTTCCGTTTTCTTCTTTTCACGTCGCTTTCCTCCTGAAATTTCTGTCTCTTTTACATAACCTGCCGGACAGGTCTTCCATGTCCTGTCCCATCCACTCCTTTTCTCCTATCACCTCCGAATAAGATATTTAATATCCTGTCAACAGCATGCAGCAAGAATGCTTTGCACAGACGGATCCGCACGAAGCACTCTGTTTCCTGCTGCGCACCAGTTGCGCAACCGGTTATTTTAATATCGACAGTATACCCTCCCCCGCACTACTTTGTCAACCAGATTTTTGTCTATTTTTCTAATACGCTTCCGGCAATCATTCACTTTATATATTCTAACTTGTTAATATTATATGATTTTTTCCATATATTTTATCTATATTGCACAATTCCCTTTCCCCTATCCTGCTTCCTCACGATTTTCCCGCCTGGGAATATGCAAACCGCGCAGAACCTGCTCCTCCATTTCCTTTCCCTGTGTTTTTCTTTCTTTTTTCCTTGTTAAAAAGATATTATATATCCTATTCATTCCTGCAAACCCAACATCACACCCATACTTTACCTGCAGCAGAAACTGTGTTTTCCGTTGTTGCATTTCTATTTATAATGTGTTATTTTTATATCAGTCGCAGATGGTGCAGCCACTGTCCATATAAAATAATTTATTTCTGCTTATCTGTCAGAGAATTTTTCTCTGATTATCTGAATATCTTTGTCCGATCCGGACAGGTATCCAACTGACTATCATGATTATCAATATTATTTTTTTAATCAACAAAAATTACAAATCGGAGAAGCAATCTGCGGCCTGCTGTGGTATGATACTTATATGGATACAGCCTCTGCGCCTGCTGGAAAGGAAGGTATATTGGGAAACAGTAACCAGAGACGAAATGGTCCGGAACACGCAGAAGATCTTGCGCTGAAATCTGCAGCTGCCTATTTTAAGGATGAACTGATTGGTTGGCTGGGAATCAGGGAAAAAGCGCTGAGAACTGCAGCTGCTGAAATTGTGAAAATTCATACATACCGGGTAAAAATTATTCGCCTGAAAGATGAAAATGCAGATTCCATCCTGGAACGGATTCTCCGGAAACCGGCTGAAAACATCACCAGAGCGGATATGATCCCGGTTCTCTTCTCTCCTCTTATGGATGGTGTATCGATGCAGAAAGACCGGATAGCAAAGAGTATACAGATCCTGAAAAAATCAGAGGATGTGTTTTCAAAAGAAGATATCCGGAATATGGAAGCGATATTATACGTTTTTGCAACAAAGTTTCTGAATACGGAAGAATTGACATCAATTAAGGAGGCGTTTTCAATGACAAAGCTTGGACAGATGATATGGGAGGATGCAGTAGAACAGGGCCGTGAAGAAGGAGAACGCATCGGCCGCGAAGCGGGAGAGCGTATTGGCCGCGAAGCGGGGGAGCGTATTGGCCGCGAGGCAGGACGTGAAGAGGCTGCCTCCCGCTACAGCCGTCTGATTCTGCTGCTGAACGAAAAGAACCGGACAGATCTGATTGTGAAAGCTGCATCTGATCCGGAATACAGGGAAGCACTCTATAAAGAATATGGAATATGATCCGTTATCCCCTCCGGCAATCCTATGGGATGGGATTGCCGGAGGAGGGAACCCCCACTGAAAGAATCAGGCAGACTCGTCAAAAAATGCAGATCCACATTCAAGACATTATGAAATAACAGTTTGCATTTTCTTCCAGTCCGGGTATACTTGCTATAGATCATATTGTAATTTCAGGAGGTACACGATTATGAAAAAAGAATCCATCAATGTAAACGGCGCGCCGGCAGCAGTCGGTCCCTACTCCCATGCCGTCAAAGCCAACGGCTTCATCTATATATCCGGCCAGCTGGGTCTGGATCCTGCCACCGGCTCCCTGACTGAGGGTGTAAAAGCCCAGACCCGCCAGAGCCTGGAGAATGTAAAGACTATTTTAGAGGGCTGCGGTTCCGACCTGCAGCATGTGGTAAAAACAGGGATTTTCCTGGATGATATCAACGATTTCGGCGCAGTAAACGCCATCTATGGAGAATATTTCACCGACGAACTGCCCGCCCGCTCCTGTGTGGAAGTGGCAAAGCTCCCCAAGGGCGGCCTGGTAGAGATCGAGGTAATCGCCGTAGAGAAATAGGCAGCGTATTTTCCGATACAGCCCCCAATATTCCCAAAAAACTGCCGGACGATTCCAGACGGGGTAATCCGGCAGTTTTTCTGCATTGTTTTTTAATCTGTAAAATTATCCAGTCGATTTCAGTTGTCCAGGCCGACGATGACCCCATCCTCATCCCAGAGATCGTGCCAGTCCTTTGCCCCCGGCCAGAGGAATACCTGTCCCTTTACCAGTCGATTGTTGCGTTCCAGCGCCGCAATCTTCGCCATTTCCTCTTCCGTGAGCGGATCCTCTGTCACAGACCGCAGGTTATCCGCATAATTATCCGCATGAACAGAGAACGGAATGGGAATCTGTCCTCTCTGATGAGCCCATTTCAGACAAATCAGCGCCGGATGGCAATGGTGTGCCTTTGCTATTTCCTTCAGCTCCGGCAACTGCATATCTGCGATGTCCTCTGACATCATATCCCGCTCCGGTCTCTGGGGCGAACCAAGCGGCATAAATCCGATCGGCTGTATATCCTGCTCCTTCAGATAATCAAACAGTTCCTGCTGCTGGAAACAGGGATGCAGCTCCAGCTCGCAGGCCACAGGGCGGATTTTCATCAGGGGAAGCACCGCCTTCAGTTTCGGTACCGTCATATTAGACAATCCGATATGGCGGATCAGTCCCTGTTCCACCAGCTTCTCGCACTGTCTGTAAGTATTCATATACTCTTCCACAGAAAACGGCCTGGCAGCCGGATTTCTCGAATCACCGCCGCATCCCGGCGCGTGATAGTTTGGAAATGGCCAGTGGATAAAATAAAGGTCGACATATCCGCACTGCAGATCGGCAATGCTTTTCCGGCAGGCCTCTTCCACTCTTTCATGCATGTCATTCCAGACCTTTGTCATGATATACAGTTCCTCACGTTTTACCACGCCTTCCTCCATCGCCGCCCGGAACACCATCCCGATCTGATCCTCATTTCCGTAGCAGGACGCACAGTCAAACATCCGGTATCCGCAGCGGATTGCCCCTGCTACCGCTCCGGAAACTTCCTCTGACGTAAAGCGGTCAGACCCAAAGGTTCCCATTCCAATACAGGGAATTTCCTCTCCTGTATACAATTTCATTTTCGGCACAATCGCCGGATCAACCCCTGTTTTCATCCCAGCTCCTCCTCATTTACCAGCATCACCTTTCCTTTGACCCTGCCCGGGGTCTGAAAGAGCTGAAATGCTTCCTGAGCCTGACTCACAGGCATTTTCTTATAAATGAACGCCTCATCAAACTTCAGCTGCCCGGTGGCGAAGTAGTGTGCCGTCAGATCCCATTCTTTTCCGGGGAACGGTGAGCTATAGGACATCCAGGAACCCGTCAGTTTGAATTCCCTGCGGTTCATTTTTTCCCAGAGATCCGGGGCAAAAGACAGTGTCTCATGAGGCGTTCCTATGAAACACACATGGGCTTTGTTCGCCGCCAGTTCAAAAGCCATCTGCATCGTGGCCACCTGGCCTGCGGTCTCAAAAACAAATCCATATCCTCTCCCATCGATGTATATGGCGTACCGTATGCACACCATCACATAAAGAAAGAGCAGCAGAATATCATTTTTTCAAATGAATTCCACTGCTCCCTGTATCAAATTATCTTTTCACCGGATCCTCACGCTTCCGGCTCCCCGGACTCCGGCACGGCCGCTGTGATACTTCCATCTGCATGGAAAATCACCCCGTTGGAGCTGCGGAAAATCGTGCTGCTGGAACCAACCTGGTTTACCACCACCGACGCTCCGTCCGGGACATCTCCTGCCGCCACCGACAGCTGCGTTCCGGAGATGTACTCCGTATCAATCTGGGCGTCATTTACATAAACCCTGCTCCAGGGCGTGAAATTCTGCCCCGTCAGGATCAGCTGTGCCTGATCCGCACTGTAAGCCACAGAATCGATCACAACATCTTCCGTTCCCATCACCAGATCCGACGCCGGGTATCTGTCCTGGCCGTCATAGCTGAAGCGGTCTCCATAGAGCAGATCATACTGCAGAAGTTCCCAGTTTTTCACATACTCATCTGTTCCCACGGTGCCATCCTTCATTGCCGACTGATGGTAGCGGAACATCGTTCCCTCATGGATTCCCAGCTGGTCTGTGATATACGCTCCCAGCTGATAGGTGGTCAGATCCTGATCCTGGAGTTCCAGACCGAAATTATTCCAGGTGGCATACGTGGTCTGGAAAATATTCCCATTGTTCATATCACTGTCTTCCAGCCCCATCGTGGGAAGGTGGTCGCCGAACAGCACTAAAATGGTCTTCTCATCCCTGGCACTCAGTTCATTTACCAGATCGCCGATAAACTGATCCACCTCGTGAAGCTCGTTGATATAGTACTCCCACTGGTAATGCTCTTCCTCTGTCTCACCGCCGGTCACTTCAATGGCCGGATCCTCAAACACCTGATAAGTCGGATAGCTGCCATGGCTCTGTACCGTAATCGTATACAGGAAATCCGCCTGGTTCTCGGTAGAATCCAGGATCTTGCTGGTCTCCTCAACCAGGATATTGTCCGTCGGCCAGGAATCCAGCTCATTGTATTCGGTAATATTCATCAGCTCTTTGCTGGTATAGCTGTCAAATCCCATCTGGGAGAAGACATGCGCGCGGCTGTAGAAGTTGCCGCCGTTATTATGTAACGCATGTGTGCCATAGCCGATCTGCTTTAAATCGCCGGCAATGCTCTCGCAGGTCGTATCCTTCATCACGGTCTTGTACGGATACTCGCCCAGGCCAAAAAACTGGATCCCCATACCGGTCAGAGCCTCAAACTCTGTATTTGCGGTTCCCGCTCCCACAACCGGAACTGTCATGTAGCCGGAAGAATAGTTTTCCATCAGACTCCGGAAATTCGGAATCGGATCCTCCGAATACTGCAGGAAATTCAGTTCATAAGGATCAATAAATGTTTCCAGCTGAACGAAAATGATATTCGGCAGGTCGCCGGTATCTGCCGTTGTCGCCTCCACATCCACGGAATCATTGATCGCATCAATGGTTTCCTCCGAATAATCCTCCGGCCGCTGCATGCCGGTATCCACCACGCTGGAAGCAAAGCTGTATACAAAACCATACTCTTCATATCCCTGCGCCAGATTCCCGAAATAGCCGGACAGGATATCTGAGTTGATCGCCGCTTTCGTCACAAACGGAATACTGAATACGCAGGCAATCAGGCAGGCCGCATTCCGGATCCGGTGCACCTTGCCGGAAAATTTCGGTCCCTTGACAATCAGCAGGATGACGAAAAATACCACCGCCGCCAACGCCACAATCGCCACAATCTCTCCCGCCAGGCTCAGGTATTTGCTGTTCTTCATATCCAGCAGATCCCCCACCAGCTTCAGGTCGGTAAAATTAAACGGCGTCACACGGTTTGCCAGTACGCACCCGTTGATCACCCCCAGCAGGATCCAGAAGACCGTAATGATGATACGGACCACGGCCCGGCGCTTGAACAGATAGACGATCAGCAGGCTGGCAAAAACCAGAAACACATTATACAAAAAGGTCAGCGGCGTGCCAAAGCAAAAACTCAGGGCGGATGTCAGGGAGTGGCGCGACATCCACTCGATGGCCAGCACCAGAATGCAGGCCAGCAGGCCATGAAACAGCAGGGAGTATTTATTCAGGAACTGAACCTTCGGGTTCTTTTCCCACTCTGCCGTATGGAACCTGTCGAAGAATGCAAACAGTCTCCGCTTCTTTCCGCCGGATGCATGCTGCCCGGCCTCATTTCCCGATTTTTTAAATAATTTTCCCAATACTCGCATAACAAAGTTCCTCCACCCGGCATCCTCCTCCGCACAGTCGGCGGGGCTGCCGGACATTTCTTACTGCACAAACTCTGAATTGTTACAAATTATTTACATGATCGTGGAAATATTAGACCCAATTTTTGCAAAAGTCAATATAGTAATTCTTAATTTTTTGTGAAAACCGATCTACTGCTTTTCAATCAGGTTTTTCAGCGCTTCTGCCGCCACGGAAATCGCCGCCTCTGTATCATGTACCACCGGGTTGTCCAGATGCAGCTTCTCCCGCTCCTGGTTCGCCACCACCAGAAAAACAGATCCGATCCGCACATGCAGATGTGCCGCCGCCACAAACAGCGCCGCCGACTCCATCTCAGACGCCAGACAGCCCAGACGCTTCCATGCCTCCCATTTGCTGCACAGCTCATAGCCCACCGGCATGATCTCCGGCTCGTGCTGTCCATAAAAAGAGTCCTTGCACTGCACGACTCCCAGGTGATACGGATATCCCAGCCGTCCGGCCGCGTCCTTCAGGGCGCCTGCAATCCCGAAATCGGCCACCGCCGGGAACTCAATGGGCGCATATTCCCTGCTGGTTCCCTCCATGCGGACAGCCCCCGTGGCGATCACCAGGTCGCCGCTTTTTACCTCCGGCTGCATCCCGCCGCAGGTTCCCACCCGGATAAAGGTGTCCGCGCCGCAGCGCGCCAGTTCTTCGAGGGCGATCGCCGCAGACGGGCCTCCGATCCCCGTGGAGGTCACGCTGACCTTTTCTCCCGCCAGATACCCCGTGTAGGTCGTAAACTCCCGCCGGTCCGCCACCAGCCTGGCGTCGTCAAAATGGGACGCGATCTTTGCGCAGCGTTTGGGATCCCCGGGCAGGATCACATATTTCCCCACATCCCCGTTCTGAATCCCCAGATGGTACTGGATCCCGTTTTCTGAATATTTCATTTTGCACCTTCTCCTTTCATCAAAACAGAGGGCAGATCCCTGCCCCCCTGCCTGTCCTTATATGTGTTCCAGCGGATTGGAAACCACCAGATCAAAAACGCCGTCCTCCGTCTCCAGCAGCAGGATATAATCCTCCACCGCCGCATATTCGCTGATATACCCTTTGATGGTTTCCAGCGGGTTCTCCGCGCTGAAAGCCAGCCCTTCCCCGGCAATATAAGCCAGGTACCCGGTATCATGGTTTGTGATCAGGTAAGCCGTCACCTTACCCTCCCCGTTTGTCTCAAACATAATCTTCTGCAGATACTCTGCCGCGAACTGCTGCGCCTGCTGCAGATTCATCCGCGTTTCGCCCTCATAATCCAACACTGCATTATAAGACTTCGCCAGCCCCAGTTCCTCCAGATATGTTTTCGCCTGTGATTCTGTCATTGTATCTTCCTCCGTTTTCCTCACCTGCTGCACTGCCGATATCATCGTCAATCTCCTGAACAGGGTCAGGGTAATGGTCTCCCATTGTATGCAGGGACTCAAAATACTTCGCGGTATATCCATATATACCATCCATATTCTACTCTAAGAAACAAATAAAATCAATGTTGCACGTTATCCCTGAAATATCTGAACTTGAAAAAAGGGAATGTCGGTTGTATAATCTTAACTAAAATTAGAACAAACTATTTCAAAGGAGGAGATTTTATGCTCGCAACTGTAATCATTGTCATCATCCTTGCGGTCATTATTGTTGCCGCAGTCCTTTCTTATCGCAGGAAACTGACCCGGGGATGCTGCGGCGCCGGAGGGGATCCCGTTGAAAAAATCCGCACAGATACCAAAAATCCGGCGGACTATCCGTTTCAATATACCATTACCATCGAGGGTATGACCTGTAAAAACTGCGCGGTGCGCATCGAAAATAAATTTAACCAGACAGACGGATATCTGGCCAAAGTCAACCTGCACAAAAATTCTGCCCTGATCCGTTCCAAAACCGATGTGACGGACGGCGATCTGAAATCAATAGTTGCCAGGGCCGGTTACCACATTACATCGATTCAGAGGCTCTGAGCCATGCATCCGCGGCTTTCTATGTGTTTTTTCTTCCGAAATCAGCCTGCGGTATGGAAAACCTTCTGTGGGGAGAGGCATGAGATTCCCCCATGCCCCCCTGCAAGGACAGCCGGATCCGCTTCCTGCTCAGCTGCCTGTTCCCGCCGCATCTCCAACCTTCTGGACTGTCAGCGCCACATCCGAATAGGTGAAATTTCCTCCATTGCCCACCACGCTCAGGGTTTCCGGCGCGGAAGACACATTGATGATCTGAGAAAATGAAACATTCCCCACATCGGTAGACGTCTGGAAACTCTGGCGCACAGACGCCCCCGGCACCTCATTCCCCTGCTGCTGCAGATACAGAAGAAGCTGCAGCGGGAACGTGGTTCCACTGGCCGGGGCAAGCGTCCCGTGGAAGGACACTTCATAAATTCCCGGCTCCTGCACGGTAAAAACAGAATCATTCGTGTTATGCGACACTGCTGTCCCGTACGAAAATGCATTCCGGTCAAAGATCAGACTTCCGCCGTCAGTCCCGGCCTGTGCCGGAGTCGAGTACGCGGACAGCGCCTCCACCGGACTGGCTGTGCCTGTTGCTCCCGCAGGTCCGGTTGCCCCTGTGGCTCCTGTCGGTCCCGTCGCTCCCGTGGCTCCTGTCGCTCCGGTGGCTCCGGCGGGACCTGTTGCCCCTGTCGCTCCGGTGGCTCCCGTGGCGCCTGCCGGCCCTGTAGAGCCGTGTATTTATGCACAACATTAGATTTTCCTTTGTGTTGAATAGGCAAGCCGTTAGATTGCCTTGTTCTCAATCACTCGGATAACGTTGTGGTTATTCTCGATGTAATCAATAATTCGCTGGTACTCGTCG
>CALWGM010000011.1 GCA_944380065.1 uncultured Lachnospiraceae bacterium | reverse complement strand
TCTCCATCCTCCGATGAAACATTTCTGGCCTGTTCCCAGGCTTCCCGAATACACGGATCATCCTGGGCATAATGGATTCCCATACAAAAAATCAGATTTCCGCCGTCTGTGATATCTTCCCATTTTTTTTTTTTTTCTTCACACTCATCCGCCTTTTGGGGATCCCAGGTCTCAAAAAAAAGTCTGACTGCCTGCGCCATCTCCCCTCCGGTATTTTGTAGCAAAGACAGATGTTTTTCTTTTGCCGCATAAAAACAGTCGAGAATTCTCTGATTGGTTCCTCCCGCATCAATCCCCAGCATATATTTCGAATTGTCACACAGGAAATTCGCGGAAACGCCGGAAGAACGGGTCACCATTTCCGGAACCTCCAACGTCTTCGGAACCCACGCCTTTTTCTTTCCTCTGTCCTGCTCCTCCTTCAATGTGAGAATTCCCAGAATCTTTCCCCCGGCAGACAAATTGATTCCATAGGAGACTTTCGCCTGACACCAGCCCGGCCGGCTGACCTTTTTCTGTTCCGCCAATTCTTTATAATACTTCACTAATGCCTGTAAGATCATCGTATCACCTCACAGTCTCTCAGATCCAGAACTCCCCGCCTCATTACTGCCCGGAAAAACATGGGCTGTATATGATTTCTGTCTGAGTAATCCATATCGTAAAGCATAAATCCCAGATCCTTTTCTTCCACATCGTCATATGCGGTCCGGATCTTTTCTTCTTCACAGAGGCAGAAATTTGCCGGAAATTCCCGACAGCCGAAATAGGGCATGTGAAAACACTCGCCCCGCCGAAGCCGTCTCATAATGATATCTTTGAATTTTCCCGGATTATCTGTCTCATTGGCTCTGTCTGTCATCTCAAAGTGCGCCTCAATCACGTACTCCACATCTTTCAGCAGAAGCGATGCCCGCTGGACAATATCCGACTTGGTACTGATATATAAGGGCTTATCCGCTCCGTTGTAGTTCTGAAGGACACTGCTGGCAAGAACTTTGCTTTTTACTTCATTGCGGCGCACGCTGGTAAACTGAACAGGCTTCACCACATGAATTTTATCAATGACCCAGCGCATTCCCGGATGCCAGTACACGGCCTCCAAAATGCCTCTGGCTGCCGATGGAGTCATAACGTCATAGGAACAGCGTTCCACTTTAAGCTCCGGTCTCGAAAACAGAGCATAATTCCCCCAGACTCTGACCTTTACACCTTTTCCCACAGCAGTCTCTCCCTTCTCTGTTTCATTTATAAAATCTCTCCTTTCCTATAGCATTCTGCGATATAATCTCTTGGCTGATAGTAAAAATCTGTATTATAGTCCGAGATATGCGCGTCAATCCATGAATGATATACTTCCCATATCCCCTTAACAATCTCTGCATCATCATAAGCATCTTCAATCAGCCGTTCATATACCTCTCCTATATCCCAGTAATCCGGCACATGATACCTGCAGTCCTTTACATTATCAAAATTTCCTGCAGTCATCTGAACCTCCTCTGCCAGCTCCGTCGCCGTCTTTTCTATTGGTTCACAGTGGAACACATCTGCATATGCGTAGATCCGCTCTATTCTGTCTTTCCCCAGAAAATCCGCCACCTCAGATCTTCTTCTCTTTGCCTTGCGCCCAATGTATTCAATCAGACTGCAGGTAAAAAAAAGATTGTTATTATTTTTTGTTCCCATAAACAACCTCACTTCCCACATATTTTAAGGTATCAAGAGCAGATACTGTATGGAAACTGATCTGATTTGTAGGATATTTAAATTTTGCCAGTTCCCAGAAAGCCGCCCTTGATATTTTTCCATCTATAAAGTTCTGAATAAAATTGTAAATTGTATCATCAGCCATAGGCCCCTCCACGATATCATACTTATGAGACTTTCCACTGCGGCAGGCGACAACAAAATCCAGCCATTCCTCAGTCATTTTATCAAATACAAGATAACTGAGTTTTTCATCTGGTATATACTCATACATATTCACATAGCCATTTTCTCCGTAACGTGATGCCCACCGTCTGGCCTGTTCTTTATAACGCGTACAATAAAATCCAAAATAAAAATCCTTATGAAACCTTGCTTTCCGTATTTCCGGATATTCTACAATTTGCCTGCTTCCATGGTACAAGATCATACCTGTTCCTCCTTGAATCATATTCTGTATTCAGAACCCTATTTGCTGATATTTTATATTATAAACATAATTAATCTGACATTTTATGTTATAATGGTACTATACAACAACAGGACTAAAAAATCAAGTGTTGCATCAAATTTTATTGAAAATGCTCATGTAAAAAATAGTTACTGAAATAATCAGTAAAATCTGTTATAATGCATTCGTCGGGGAAACCTGTGGATTGAAATAATAAAATTTGCGGCAACATGATCAGCAGCAGCGGCGGGAAAGAACGATTCTTCCCCGCCGCTGCTACCAATTTCCTGCTCACATCAGAATCGCCATCCCGGAATCCACTCCCAGATCCAGTCCCATATCTTCTGTGTACTGTTCTTCCGATATAAGTTCATAAAAATCTTTTATATTTTCCGAAACCGGCCGTAACATTCCCGCCCCGTTCAGTTTTTCAAATTCATTTTCATAAACCTGCACACAATATTGCCCGGCCTTTCTCATAACTGCTTTTGTATATCCCTGCTGTTTGATCTGCTGCAGGATGTCATCTGCTTCCGGTTCACAGTGAATAAATATCGTCTTCGTATCTTCCTCGATCAACTTAAACTCTTTTGCAACTCCGGTGAAATTATATGCAAACTGCAGTTTCGGATTTTTAAACATTTCCAATATTTTCTTTTTGTCCAGGCTTTCTCCACGGAAATGATACAATGCTTCAAAGTAATTCTGTATTCCCTGCAGGGATGAAATATCCTCCCCCTGTGCAAGCAGCGCTTTTGCCACATCAATCTGCAGCTGCTGTCCCGGTACATTTTCCCGTTTCTCAAACCGGAAAATGGACACGACACTTTCCTTCACATCTCTTTTTCCTTCTCTGTTGCACCTGCCTGCTGCCTGGATCATGGAATCAACTCCGGCCAGCTGGCGGTAAACCGTCTGAAAATCAAGGTCTACTCCGGCCTCCACCAGGCTGGTAGAAATCAGGACGCACTTTTCCCCACTCGCAAGACGCTTTCTGATATTTTTCAGAACCCGCTGCCTGTGTTTCGGGTACATGGAAGTTGACAGATGAAAAACGCCGTCCCCTTTTATCTGCTGATACAGCCTCTGCGCCCTTTTCTTTGTGTTCACAATACACAGGGTCTGCCTTTCCTGCCGCAGCCTGTCAGACAGATCTTCCTCCGTCACGGTTCCGATATTCTGAAAAGTCACCCTCTCAAAAAATCTGAATTGTTCCTGCACAGCGGGACACAATTCTGTTATCTGCATCTGCGTCCGGAAAAGAGGCTGCAAAGCAGGCTGTGTAGCTGTACACAACACAATACTGGAGCGAAACTGACGAACCAGTTCCTCCATTGCCGCAAGACATGGTTTCAGATAATCCGTCGGCAGCATCTGCGCCTCATCGAATATAATCACACTGTTTGCCATATTGTGCAGTTTCCTGCATTTCGAAGATTTATTGGCATACAGAGATTCAAAAAACTGCACGTTTGTCGTCACAACGACAGGTTTGTCCCAGTTCTCGGACGCCAACTGCATGGGTTTCAGCTCTTCCGTGCTCTCATAATCCACATTATAGTGATTTTCCAGCACATTCTGTTCTCCCAGAATATCGCGGAAAACCCCGGCATTCTGCTCTATAATACTTGTATAGGGAATGACATAAATGACCCGGTCCATCCCATTGGCCACTGCATGGCGAAGTGCAAACGCCAGAGAAGCTATGGTTTTTCCGCCGCCGGTGGGGACTGTCAGCTGGAACATCCCGGGCTTTTCCTTTCCGCGTTCCAGACAGTGTCTGAGAATTTCCGTTCTTCTTCCGTTGACAGTCTCTGTCCCGGTATTTGACAGCCACCCGGAAATATGGCGTCCCAGCTTTTCCAGAAGTACCTCCATACTCTCCCCGCTGTTTCTGTCTGTATCCCCGTTTTTCATAAAATATTCCGTATCCAGAAAATCCGCATCCACCAGGCAGGAATAAATCATCCGGATAAACATACTCAGAGAAAAATCGGCATCTGGTGTTTCTAACTCATCAAAAGGCAGAGATGTCAGCTCCGGAATCTGAATTTCTGTCTGATAGGCTGAATAATCTTCTA
>CALWGM010000010.1 GCA_944380065.1 uncultured Lachnospiraceae bacterium | reverse complement strand
TTCCGGTATCTGTATGGAGTTTTGAAGGTATATCCTTTAAAGTGAAAGTAATCCTCCTTAGCTCAGTCGGTAGAGCATGCGGCTGTTAACCGCAGTGTCGTTGGTTCGAGTCCAACAGGGGGAGTTTGGAGACTTCATATCGTATGATATGAGGTCTTTTCGTTTTTCCTAAATTTGCTGAAAATTGTCGTAATGCTTGTAAATATAGTGCTTTTCTCTTATAATTCTAATTAGAAATGCTGAAATGAAGAGGGGCTAACTATGGGATTGAAAATGGAGATCAGCCAGAAGCAGGTCTTATCGCAGCGAATGGTGCAGTCAATGGAGATCCTGCAGATGAGTACACAGGAATTAGAGTCGTATATTGAGAACCTCGCGCTGGAAAATCCGGTCATTGAATTTCCAGAGTCCTATTCTGCACAGCCGGATAACAAACAGGCAGAACTTCAGAGAAAGATTGAGTGGCTGGAATCTACAGACCAGCAGAACAAAGTATATTATCAGCAGGAGCATTCTGCGCAGGATATGCAGCAAAACTGGAGCGATGGACAGAAGCCGGGAGAAGAGTTGAGTGATTATCTGTTTTCACAGCTCTTATTAGCTGATTATGGGGAAAAAGAAAAGGAGATTGTGGAGTTTCTTGTTTTTTCCCTGGATGAACGTGGATATTTTACTGACGGAATTGCATCTGTAGCGGAGAGATTTCAGGTTTCGGAGGAGATGATCGAGAGTCTTCTGAAAGATATCCAGTCCCTGGATCCTGCAGGCGTAGGAGCCAGGGATCTGACAGAATGTTTATTACTGCAGCTTGACCGGAAAAAGGAAGGATCTGAAATTGCAAGGGCAATTGTCTGTGATTATATGGGGGATGTGGCAAAGAATCATCTTTCCCATATTGCCAGAAAGCTTTCGGTATCTGTAGATGAAGTGATGGATACCTGTGATTTGATCCGTACACTGAATCCAAAACCAGGGAATTCCTTCAGCAGCCGTGAACAGCTGCGTTATATCAGTCCGGATGTAGTGATTGTAAAATTAGCGGATCAGTTTGAAATCCTCATTAACGAGTATCAATACCCACAATTTACGATAAGCGGATATTATCAGAAGATGCTGCAGGAGACGCAGGATGAGGAGGCAAAGAAATATCTGCAGGAAAAGATTCAGCAGGCTGAGTGGGTTTCCAATTGTATCGGTCAGCGTTCTTCCACACTTTCCAGGATTATGCATTCTCTGGTAGAAAAGCAGTATGACTTTTTCTGTTATGGGATCGGGCATAAGCGTCCTCTGAAATTGGCAGATCTTGCTCAGGAACTGGGAATCCATGAATCTACGGTCAGCCGGGCAATGCGCGGAAAGTATCTGCAGTGTTCCTGGGGCGTGTTCCCGCTGAATTATTTTCTGACATCTGTTGCTGTAAAGTCTTCCGGGAGCGGCGAGGAAAAGACTCCGGAGCAGATCAAAGACATGATACGGCAGATTGTTGAGAGCGAAGATAAAAAGAAGCCCTACAGTGATCAGGCGATCAGTGACAGACTCAAAGAATGTGATATCCGGATATCCAGGAGGACAGTAAATAAATACCGTGTAGAAATGGGATTGCCGGACAAAAGCGGGAGAAAAATATCCTGAGGGGAAAATTCATTTTGTATTGAAATTCGAACGGAAATATTGAAAAAAATGCTTGCCAAAGACGTAAAGATATGGTAATATTCTATTTGTCGCTGATACAGCGACGATAGTCAGGCGACATAGCCAAGTGGTAAGGCAAAGGTCTGCAACACCTCTATCACCAGTTCGAATCTGGTTGTCGCCTTTTTCAGGGACTTGAGAGATGAATCTTTCAAGTCCTGTTTTTATTTTCCGGAAAGCGCACATCATAGAAAGAGGAAAATTATGAAGAAGGTTTTTGGGTATCTGAAATATATATTTGGTCTGTTCAGGCTGAATTTTGGAACCATGCTGGTATTTGAGTTATTATACAAGCTTTCTATGGCGGCTGTGTGCAGGCCGCTTTTCAAAGGACTCTTTCACATCGCGCTTCGGATCCAGGGGCTGGATTTTCTTTCCGATGAGACAGTGGGTATATTTTTGAAAGCGCCGGTTACCTGGATCTTTCTGGCAGTGATTATTCTGGGAGCAGCATTTTTTACTCTTTTTGATATCTGCTGTATTATCATCTGCATCCATGCTTCATACCGCGGTCAGCAGATACCGTTGCTGTCACTGATCTATAAAGGGATCCGATGTGCCGGGAAAGTGATATATCCCAAAAATCTGCTGATGATCTTATATCTGCTGATCATTATCCCGATGACACACGCGGTACTGATTTCCGGATATATGACAAAGTTCAGTATTCCGGACTTTATTTTAGATTATATTTTTTCCCATGTATGGCTGGCTGTTTTATATGTAGGTTTCTGGATTTACATTGGGCTGCGCTCCTTTCACTGGATCTACAGCCTGCATTATTTCTGCCTGGAATCATGCAGTTTTAAGCAGGCCAGGAGAAAAAGCTGGCTGCTTCAGGGAAAGCATTACTGGCAGGATATGATTTCTGCAGTGCTGTGGAACGCAGCATTGTTTGCTGTCTATTACGGAGTGATTTTATTCGGTTCCTGGCTGGTTTCCAGAGTGAACCGGGCATTCCTTGCCAGCGATGTGTTTAGCAGCCTGACACTTTCCGGTATTTCTCTTTTTTTAAATATCTGCGGAGTGTTGATTTATTGTTTTGGACTGCCATTGTTTTTCCTTTGTGTCAGTCTGCTGTTTTATTATCATAAACAGAAAAAGGGCGAACAGATACCGGCAGCGTTTCAGGATCTGGAGGACGCATACCGCCTGACGCATACCAGCTGGGCGAAGAAGCTTTATCAGTACCGGAAGCGGATTATCGCGGTTTGTGTACTGGCTGTTATCTCTGTAAATTTTATTCTGAATTTTGTGGATAAAAAGGGAGTTCTGAATACAGGATTGGATCAGCGGGTGGAAGTAACTGCACACAGGGGATATTCCGCAGAGTATCCGGAGAATACAACGGTTGCATTTCGGGGGGCGATAGAAATTCAGGCAGACTGGATTGAGCTGGACGTACAGGAAACTGCGGATGGCGAAGTGATTGTGATGCATGATTCCAACCTGAAAAGGACGACTGGTATGGATCGGAATACCTGGGAAGTGACCTGGGAGGAGATCAAAGATCTGGATAACGGAAGCTGGTTTGATCCCATGTATCGGGAAATACGGATTCCGACTTTAGCGCAGGTGCTGGAACTGGCGCATGGAAAGATTAAACTGAATATTGAAATTAAGCCCACCGGCCATGAAAAACATCTGGAGGAGAGCGTAGCAGCGCTTTTGGAGGAATATCATATGACAGATTCCTGCGTGGTTTCTTCTATGAAATATGAGTCGCTGGAAAAGGTGAAACAGGCAAATCCGGAAATCCAGACGGCGTATATTACATCTGTCTCTTATGGAAATTTTACGGAGCTGGAATACGCAGACGGCTATAGTGTGGAATCCATGATGCTGACGCAGCGGTTTGTCAATCAGGCACACCGCGCAGGGAAAGCGGTATATGTGTGGACTGTGAATTCGGAAGACCGACTGGAGCAGGTGATTTCCATGGGTGTAGATAATGTGGTGACCGATGATCCGGTGATGGCGAGACAGCTGATCTATGAGGAGGAGCATACGACATTTTGGGATCTTTATATCCGGAAGCTTCTGAAGCTCAGTGATTAGAAAATCCATGTATAAAATTATTTTTTCTATCCAAACTAAAAGATAATTGGTTTTTATGAAGAACATGCATTGTATCGGGAAGAAAGATGTGCTATTTTCTTGGCAAAGGATAGAAAAGAGGTTTGTATATGAGACGAGAGGATTGGGAGAAATATATTCCGGATTTCAAAGAAAAGACGGAGGCGTTTTATTCGGGACAGATAAAAAAAGCCGAATATAAGGGTTTTTCCGGATTTTACGGCAGCTATGCCCAAAGGAGTCAGGACGCCAGTATGCTGCGCCTGCGGATGCCTGCCGGACGGGTGACAAAAGAAAAGCTGGATTTTATTGCAAGGATGATCCGGGAATACCAGATTGACTGTGTGCATGTAACTACCTGTGAAACGATTCAGCTACACAATTTGAAGGAACAGGCCGTTGTGGAGCTGGTGGAGAAGGCCTTGGACGCCGGGATTATCACGCTGGGAGGCGGAGGTGATTATCCGCGGAATGTTATGTGTTCCCCGCTGTCCGGTGTGGAAGCAAATGAATATTTTGATGTAATGCCCTGGGCAGAAGCTGCGGGAGAATATCTGCTTTCGTTCATTTTTGCGGAAAAAATGCCGCGAAAGCTGAAGGTATGTTTTTCCAATTCGCTGAAAAATATTCCCCATGCGACCTATCGTGATCTGGGGTTTGTGGCAACGCCGGAAGGCAATTTTGATGTATACAGCGCCGGCGGCCTGGGGAATAACGCCCGTTTCGGGGTGAAAGTGGCGGAGAATGTCCCGCCGGAGAGAATTCTTTATTATATCAAGGCCATGTGGCTGACTTTTCGCGCTTACGGCAATTATGGAAACCGAGGAAGAGCCCGCACCCGCTATATGCAGGAAATGCTTGGCGGACCCCAGGAATATGTGAAGGCGTACCAGGAAAAACTGAAGAGTGTGTTTGAGTCCGGGGAAGATCTTGATCTGAAAGTAGAACCTCATGAAATCCAGAAAAAAGAAGATGGAACCCGTATCAGCGGCAGAAGAATTCTGCCCCAGAAACAGAATGGATTATATACGGTGATCTGGCATCCGGTGGGCGGACTTCCCAGACCAGAGGATTTGTGCAGACTGAGTGATGCACTTGCGGATATGGAAGAAGTGGAACTTCGTCTTTCTCCGGATGAGACGATTTATATTATCAATCTGACAGGAGAGGAAGCAGAGGAGATCCTGCGGGTAACCGCGGACAGTGCGGAAACTGTTTTTGAAACTTCCGTAAGCTGTATCGGGGCGCAGATCTGTCAGGTAGGACTGAGAGATTCCCAGGGTCTTCTGAAAAAATGCATTCAGGCAGTCAGAGAGGCGGGAATTCCGGACGGCGCACTTCCGCAGATGCATATTTCCGGCTGTCCTTCTTCCTGCGGGACGCATCAGACCGGGGCGCTTGGTTTTCGCGGTTCTTTTCTGCTGGTTGATAAAAATCCGGAACCCGCGTTTGTGCTTTATGTGAACGGATGTGAGATCCAGGGCCAGGAGCGGTTCGGCCATGAAGTGGGAACGATGCTGGAGGAAAAGATTCCGGCTTTTCTTGTGGAAATGGGACAGACTGTTGCTGACAGTGGCATGGATTTTGCAGACTGGCTGCGGGAGAACCCCGATGGCGTAGATTATCTGGCAAAAAAATATCTGTAGAAAGTAAAAAAGACAAAGTTTTAGCCCACCTGATTCTTTTTCCTCTCAGGTGGGCTTTTAATGAATATTCAGAAGTTTCACTTTATAACCTCGCTTTCTTTTAGATTTTTGAGTTCAGTGCTATGGATCCTTTCTTTCCCTTCGCTTCTTTTTGTATATACCGTTTTCTCTTCTACCCAGGGTTACATCTATCATGAACTCTTACAAGAGATTTAAATTATAACCGTTTCATTTCATCCTGCCTCGTATTATCTGATCTAACGGATTGACATCTCGTCCT
>CALWGM010000009.1 GCA_944380065.1 uncultured Lachnospiraceae bacterium | reverse complement strand
TTCATTGATAAGCCTGATCTGTTCCGCCATCGGAACACGGGCTTTGCGAGTACCTGCCATAACCTATCCTCCATAATTGTAGTGAAATAGTCTAAATATCTATCGACTACAATTATAAAAGAAACTTAAGAATCAGGGAATCCGCAGGAATATTTGGCGCTTACGATATTTTCGCGTATGCTCGCTGTAGGCCAGGTTCACATCGGAAATGATATCCACAATCCTCCGGTTTGTCTCTTCCCGCAGGCTTTGATGATGTTTCTCCAGTACCCAGCGCGTACCTCATGAGTACACTGATCCATAGTCTTAGTTCCTCCTTGAAAAAATCTATTGTTTTTTCAAGTATGGACTAAAACTCAATTTAGCAAAAGGCGGACGATTTGACGTTTACTAACAGAAAAATCAATTCTGCCAATGAATGGGGGGCTTCCTTCTATGATAAAACGCAAACAGTATTATAAGGCTTTGAAATTGGCGGCAGCATAGTCAATGATATCCTTGAGGAAAATATCAACTAATATGAATATCATCTGCACGCTTATCAATCTCTTTCTTAGAACTTGAAAGTATCTTTTATACCTAACCACTTTTGATCCTTATCTGACAAATTCAAAGGTGCCCCATCTACAATATATCCGTTAGCAGATGCTGATCCACTATACTCACCTTCTAACTTTGGCCATGTAATACCAATCTCTGGATCGTTCCACGCCACTCCACCTTCATCATTTGCATGATAAAAGTCATCACATTTATAACAAAATTCTGCAGTATCAGAAAGGACAAGGAAACCATGAGCGAATCCTCTTGGTATTAAGAACTGCTTTTTATTCTCTTCCGTTAGCTCTATTCCATACCATTTACCGTATGTATCGCTTCCGCTTCTGAGATCGACAGCAACATCAAATACAGATCCCTTTATAACCCTTACTAGTTTGGTCTGAGGATAGTTCTTCTGAAAATGAAGACCGCGCAAAACACCTTTTGTGCTCATAGATTGGTTGTCCTGAACAAATGTGATATTGATTCCTGCTTCCTCCATGTCTCGCTGGCTGTATGTTTCCATAAAGTAGCCACGACTGTCACCATGTACCGCAGGAGTAATAACACAAAGCCCCTCTATTCCTGCAACGTTTTTCTCAATTGTTATCTGACCCATTAAAATTTCATCTCCTTTTTAATTCATTCCGCCATCAACACGAACAATCTGTCCAGTCACATAACTGCTCAAATCACTTGCTAATACCATAATCATATTAGCAATTTCATCGGGCTCTGCTGCTCGACACATCAGACTTTTGCTAATCGCCTGATCATATTCATCTGTTGTCATAGACTGTAATAATTTTGTTTCAACCACGCCTGGTGCAACTGCATTTACTCTAATTCCAGAATCTATTAATTCTTTAGAAAGTGACTTTGTCATCCCATGTACAGCAGCTTTTGTTGCACTGTATATCATCTGCCCTCTATTTCCGTCAAACCCTAAATATGAGCCAGTAAACACAATGCTGCCACGTTTTTGTCTCGTCATAATACGACTTACATATTGTGTTAACTGTACATGAGCAAAGAAATTTATTTGAAATAAGTCCAATGCTTTTTGTTTAGAAATCATGGGTAGCAACGCATCATAAGAAGCACCCGCATTATTTATCAAACAATCAATAGGTAAATTTTCTCTTTTTATTTCCATGAATGCTTTTTTTAAATCTTCATCGTTTGTTAGATCCACATATACAGGCTTTATCCAGCATCCGCATTCTTCTGCCAACTTCTGCAAATAGCTTTCAAATTCTTCATTTGCTCTTCGAGCAAAAGCCCAAACATTTGCACCATTTTCTGCAAAAACTTTTACCGTTGCCTTTCCAATTCCACTTGCGGCACCTGTAATAATCGCATTCTTGTTATTAAGTATTTTATGCTGCATAACCATACACCTCCCTATCGATGCATGGTATTACAACATTAATTATAACTGCGTAATACCCCCCCCGATTTAGGCAAGGTGTCTAAATCATTCAGGATTCTATTTGCAATCTGCTCTGATGTTAAACCACTTTGTTCAATCTGATACTGATAATCACCTGGCCTAACAAATGCATCCTCTATTCCTACAATATCTAATGGTACATGAGTACCCATTTTAGATACGACCTCACTAACAGCACTTCCAAGACCACCATAGATACTGTGTTCTTCCGCAGTAATCAATAATTTATGGTTATTACATAGCTTTTCGATGATTTCTTTGTCAAGCGGTTTGATGGTATGCAAATTAACAACGGTACTACTTATACCCTTTTCGCCTAAAATATCTGCTGCCTTAAGTGCCTGGCTCACCATAGATCCTGTAGCTAAAATACAGACATCAGTACCTTCCCTCAATGTAATGGCTTTTCCGATTTCAAAATCATAATCCTCTTTGTAAATCATAGGCGTATTTACAGGACCACTAAGTCGAATATAAGTTGGCTCTTTTGTTTTAGCTGCCGCAAGCATACACTTGATGACTTCAACACAGTCAGCCGGTGATAATATTGTAATATTGGGAATTGCTCTCATAAAGGCAATATCTTCTACACTCATATGAGTAGCGCCTAAGATACCTGCGCCATATCCAGCAGTTAATCCCAGCATCTTTATTGGCAACTTCATATAAGCCATATTAACTCTAACTTGATCTGCACATCTTGAGCAACAAAAGCTTGCATAAGTAGATACAAAAGGTATAAAACCTTCTTTTGCCAAGCCGCCTGCAACACCGACCATGTTTTGCTCCGCAATACCTAAGTTATATAATTTATCCGGGTACTGCTCTTTGAATCTTTCCAATCCTGAAAAAAAACATAGGTCAGCTGTCAACATTAACACATCACTATTTTCTTCTGCAAGTTCTAATGCTGCTGCTCCAACTGCTCCGCTTGGACCCAATCGAGACCAAATACGTGCGTTTTTTGAATCTATCGTAATCATACTGCACCCTCCAATTCACTTACTGCCTGCTCATACTGCTTAGCTGAAAGTCTTGAGTTATGGAAACGCCAATTATTTTCCATGAACGAAATACCTTTTCCCTTAATAGTATTAGCAATAATGACTAAAGGTTTATCAGTCTTTGTATTATAAGCATCGATTAATGAGGCAACATCATGACCATCAATTTCTAATACGTCCCATCCAAAAGCTTTCCATTTTTCTCCCATAGGAGACATACTAAGTATTTCGTCAGTATCACCATCATACTGAATCTTATTTGAATCAATAATAGCCACTAAATTATTTAGTCCATAATGAGATGCACTGGCTGCTGCTTCCCACACTGACCCTTCATCAGATTCGCCATCACCCATAAAAACGAATGCACGAGGTTCAATATTATTCTTGCGTTTTAAAGCAATACATACACCAACTCCAAGTGACAAGCCTTGACCAAGACTTCCACTTGCGAATTCTATTCCAGAAAGACCGTTTAATGAAGGATGGCCAGAAAGCTGAGAACCATTCTGTTTAAACTCAGCAAGACGACTCTTTTCAATAATACCTGCCTGAACCATCGCAGGATAAAGAGCCAACGCTGCATGTCCTTTACTCAAAATTACTCTGTCTCTTCCTTCAAATTCCGGATCATTTTTATCGTATCTAAGGCATCCTACATATAAGGTTGCAAGCATTTCAACCATAGATAAACTACCACCTAAATGAGCACCAGTATTGCCTGTTGCATATGTCATATCTATGATATCTCGACGTACCTTATCAGATGCACTCCTACATTTTTCTACTAAAATAGCATCTGCCATTTACATACCTCCATCAACTCTAATAATCTGCCCCGTCATATATGAAGATAAATCACTTGCCAGAAACATGCAGACATTGCTAATTTCCTCTGGTCTTGCGACTCTACCCATCATTACATTTGTAAGAACGGAATCCTTCAATTCCTGTTTAATGTGTCCTCCCATCTCAGTATCAACAATACCAGGAGCAACTGCATTAACTCTGATATGATACTGTGCCAATTCACGCGCCAACTGTCTAACTCCACCGATGACAGCCGCTTTACTACTTGCATATTCATACTGTGCTGGTGTTCCATCTATACCAGCAATAGATGAGATATTAATAATTGAGCCACTATTCTGTCTAATCATTAATCGAGATACATACTGTGTCAGCAATGTTAATCCAAAGAAATTCACTTCAAACACTTTCTTCATTTTATCCATTGCAGTCATTGCAAAACTTGTACTGTCCTCAACAAGGCCTGCAACATTGACCAAAACATCAATTGGCTTCTTCATTTTTCTAACAGCTATAATAGCCGTCTTAATCTGTTCTTCATTAGTAGTGTCAAAATATACAGGCCATATCTCAACATTATATTTAGTCGCTAACTCAGCCATATCTTTTTCAAACAAATCGTCCTGTTTACGAGCACATGCCCAGATGTTAGCTCCATTTGATGCAAAAACTTCTACTGTGGTTCTTCCTATACCACGTCTAGCACCAGTTATTATTACATTTTTATTTTCTAATAATTTCATCTTATACCACCTTATAACTGGCTTAATATTTCACGAACTTTTTCAACAGCATCAAAAAATCCTCTATACTCATCCGAAGCCCATTTTTCCCGAACACGCTGTTGTACGCCTCCTGGTCCAATAACAGAAGGGACTGACAAAGATACGCCTCTTACTCCATGCTCACCCATCAATTGTGAGCTGACCGAAGCAATAGTTGGTCTTTGATTAATAATTGCATCAGCAATAAAACAAACACTAGTTGCTATTCCATAATGAGTTTTTCCCTTCGCCTTTATTATTTCAGTTCCCATATCACGAGTCTTTTCTGCAATATCAGATTTTACTTTATCATTCCACTCAATCTGCAATTCCCGACAGTATTCTTCAATCGGAATGCCACTTACAACCAATTTACTCCATACTGGCACCTGATTATCACCATGTTCACCAACTAAATATCCATTTACAACACCTGTACTTAAGTCCAGATGATCCGCAACGCACCTAATAAATCGTGAAGTATCCAAAATACAGCCTGAGCCAAACACCATACCATCAGGTAGATTCATCCACTCAGTAACCTTCTGAGTCAAAATATCCACTGGATTTGAAACAATCAGAATACAACCTCTTGTATAATACTGTTTTATAGAATCGATTACCGACTTCATAATCTTTGTATTTTCGCTTGCCATATCTAATCTGTTTTCCCCAGGTCTTCTGTTTCGACCTGCTGTAATTATAATTAGATCACTATCCGCACAATCTGAGTAATCACCTGCATACAAATCTGCTGTTCCCATACTTGGAATTCCATGACGGATATCATAAGCCTCGCCAGCACATTTTTCCTTATCTATGTCAATTAGAACTATCTCTCTTGCAATGTCACGCAATGCAAGTGCATATGCTATTGATGATCCTACAAATCCAGCTCCAATGATAACAACTTTTCTGTTTCCGATTTTGTGAATCGGTTTCATTTGCTCATCACCCCAATTATTATATGTTCACCTTAATGGTTCTGGTCAGTCTTTCAACAAGGTTATATCCATCCCAGATAAAATCGAAATCCATAGTCTTTCCAATAGGCACGACTCGATCTACGCCTTTTATTCCAGAAACCAGCAGTGGCACAATTGTATCTTTTTCCCCAAGGAACCCTATTGTTTGACAATGTGTATTATTACAGAAGTCACGTATTTCAAGGATATCATCACAATCATATTCAAAGAAATACCCCGAGTTATCCTTAAGTTGCATTAAATCCGGATTAACCTCTGGAACGTTGACCCTAAAAATATAATTATCCTCTCTTTGCTCTACATGAACACCTTCTTTAGCTACCGCCATGAGATAACTACTTGTAAGCTTATTAATTCCCATAATGGATTGGAACTGATATTTTTTCATAACCAAATCATGTTCATATTTCCAAAAAAGTTCCTTAGCCTCTTCCTTCTTAGATCCCAGCCATACAACCAAACGAGGACTTGTACAAGCATTCTGATCAGAAAGATATGTATCATTATAGAATTCCTCAGCCAAACGTTCTTTGTCACTTACTTCTAAATATTTTTCGCTATCAATAACGGCTAAAGAATATCTGTCAGCAAATGCGATTTCCCCTGCTCTTGGCCCAAGAGGAGATTTTCTTATTTCTGCTATTGTATTATCGCCGCCCCATATAATACGGGTGTCTGCTAACGCAGAAAACAGATCATTTACTTTTTTGTCTCTTCCATATCTCACAAGACAGATATAAGGTTTCATATCTTGGAATTTTTCTAAAGCCTCGTTAATTGCCTTATTAATAATTGAAACCTGCGGAAAATCTTTTGATGGAATACGAACTACATTAGCATTACCGGTTAATAATCCTGTAAGTAACGAATACGCATAGTTTACCGGCACATTAGAAGGTGCTATGTGGAAGGCTACACCCCTTCCAATTTTAATGTCGGAACCTTCAGTTTCAAAACGCTCTTTAAGCGCAAGTACAGATGACTTTCTCATCCAGAATCCCAATGTGATAACATCAGGATAAGCCTTTGCCTCACGTGACTTCATCAGAATTTTTGACAGCATATTTAAAAAGTCAACAACACTATCATCAAAAGGACGTTTTGGAATAGCATCCTTTATAGCTGTTACAATATCATCATTCCCAACTAAATAGGTAACTCCCTTTAATACTTCTTTCATATCTGCATTAGTTAAATTTTGCTGCATAAGTATCACTGCACCCCCTTATTTCAGCATTTTTCAATCTACCAAATATCTTAAAATATTTTCCTTTACGTCCACACTGACAATTATCCTCACCTAATAACATTCCTTCATCCTCTGTAATTAAAGAATGTCCCGGATAAGATTCTGGAATTGCCGAAACAACCTGGATAATTCCACGTTCACCAACTTCGCATAAGCCAAAGTCCTCAGGTCTGCGAATTAAAACGTCAGAGAAAATACTTGCGTGCAGATGCCCGCATTCACACTGCATATAAATACATCCAGTCTGCTCTACCATTCCATAATAATCATGAATATGATCCAAACCACACACATCTTTCAAACGCCTGTGGAACTCTTCCGGACTAACAGCCTTACTCACAAGTTTCTTCCATCCCCCACCGTGAACCAACACGCCATTAGATAAGTCAAACGTAATACCTTCATTCTTCAAACGAACCAGTTCTTTATAAAAATGCTGCCATACCATGAAAGTAAAGCCAAACATAAAAATTCTCTGTCCCTGATACTTTTCAAGAAACTCCCTTAAACCTTCCACATCCAGATGCATATCATCATCCAATGCGTACAATTTCTTGGCCCCAAAGATTGAAAAACCTAAAATACCAGCACCTCTAGCTGAAAACATTGCCCTGTTTTTTACAACAGAAGGACAGTCAAGAATGATCATTGGCATTCTACTTGAACCAGTAAATTCATTCACAATCTTAACCATTGTCTTCTGCTGATTGGAAGAAGTCGTTTTGTCCAAATAAATTTTAGAAACAGCCTGTCCTGATGTTCCTGAAGAAGTCATAGTCTTAACAACCTCCTCATCTGGAATGCTCTTCAAGGATAGCTCTTTGAATAAGCGTACCGGTAGAAACGGCAGTTCACTGTAATCCTTAATTGTATCCTCATCAAATCCGATGCTTGTAAGCATCTGATCATACTCTTTACAATTATTTCTATGGTGTTTTGTCAGCTCAACTAATCGTTTTGTAAGTAGCATTTTCTTCTGCTCTTTGTCTAACGAATAAGGAGCAATCTCTAATAACTCTTCGTATGTCATATGCTTTATACCAACCTCTTCTTTATTTCCCGTGCCATGGCACCAAAATGTTCATTTATAAAAAAATGGCTTCCTGTATATTCCATAAAATCTACTCTTTCAAAATATTTACCCCAGTTTTTCATATCAACATAAGGGGTATCACTTTCTGAATAAAAAACTGTAGCAGGAATATCCGATTTTAATTTCAATTTTTCAAATTTATATTTTCCTATAATGGAATAATCAGCTCGATATATCGGCAAATACATTCTCCAAAAGCTCTTATTATTGATGAGTTTTTCCGGGACCGCACCAAACTGTATCGTTCGCGCTTTTACAAACTCATCCATTTCTTCATTGTTATAATCAGCTAAACTTGCCTTTGTTTGTGGCTCATGTGCTGCAAGAAATACATGAGTCGGCAAAGGCATATTTCCATCAATTAACTTTCTGAGCACCTCTACAGCAGAGATACTCCCCATACTGTATCCCATAATAGCATAGGGTTCATTCTCAGCTATGATTTCTTTGATTTGAACCAGCATATCATTTGCTAATTCATCAAAATCAGAATAAAAAGGGGAGCTATGCCTTGTGCCATGACCTGAATACTCTGTAGCAATAAGTTCAATATCTGGAAGTAATTCATTCTTCAATTGATCATAAAATGAAGAAGTTCCCCCTGCATAAGTAAAACAAATCAGTTTCATAGATCCCTCTCTTTAATCATTATTCATAATATTTCGTCAACTCTTTATAAAGTGTTTTTCCCGCATCATTCTTCGGAATCTCATTGATAACGATTGTTTTAAATGCAGCTGGGTTAAGTTTTGTTTTAAATATAACAAATTCTCTTACTTCATCTGCAATAGATTCATCTGTTACAAAGATGTACATATGGTCATCTACTCCAGCGCTTGCACAATCAATTCCGTCAAACTTGCCTTTAATCAGACGATCCATTTCATCAAGATTTACTCGATTTCCATAAATCTTTAAGAATCTCTTTTTTCTTCCAACGATGTAATAATAACCATCCTGATCAAACTGAGCCATATCTCCTGTTTGAAGAATACCGCCGCGTTCATCGCCTTTAATCAAGTCCGCACCACATTCGGCATATCCAAGTGTAACGTTCTCACCCTCATATACCAACTCTCCGGTTGTTAGAACATCTGTTATTTCATTACCATCCACATCGATCAGTTTAAACTTACCTCCTGGAATAGCAACACCCATCGAACCACATTTTTCAACAGCCTTTTCAGCCGGCAGGTATCCCATTCTAGCTGTCGCTTCACACTGTCCATACATTACAATAAAACGTTTATCGTTGTATTCCGCGTATTCCGCGAACTTCGCATGCAATTCAGAAATCAGTTTTCCACCAGCCTGAGTCATATATCTGAGTGTAGGAAGCTGCATTCGATAGAATCTAAGCCTATCCAACATCTCGTATGTATAAGGAACACCACCGAACGATGTTGCACCTTCATTTTTAAAGAAGGCCCAAAATTCTTTTTGCATCAATCCCTTATCCGTCACCAAAATTGTTGCACCTACAAGCAAGTGACTATTAATAATAGAAAGTCCATACGTATAGTTCATTGGCAATGTAGTAATTGGCTTTTCTGTCTCATCTAATTCAAGATACTGAACAATTGACTGTGCATTGGCCAATACATTTTTATAACTCTGACGTACAAATTTAGGGCTGCCAGTAGATCCTGATGTGGTAAGCATCAAACATAATTCTGGATAAAGCTCGTATTCTTTTTCATATGATGTTTTCAAAAGAGTATATTCGTAAGCCGAATAAACTGTATGCGTGTTTTCAAACTCACAAATTTGCTTAGTAGGGACCCACAGGTAAGAAGGATAATAACTATTTAAAAGGTTATTTAACAACTCCTTCTCGAGATGTGCATTCAGCAAAACCGGTACAATACCGTTTTGAATAAAAGCAGTATATCCAACAATGGATCCAATAGAATTTGTGCAGAGGCAAAATGCTAAACAACGACGATTAATCATCTCAAAAAGTTTATCGTTTTCCTTATGTAATTCACCATATGTCAAAGCAGTGCCAAACTCATCTTTAACTGCAACATTGCCTTGATATTTGTCAAAATCCCACATTTTTTAGTCTCTCCTTAGAATTCAATACCATAATTGGCTGTAAGGATTTCCTTACCCTTCTCGAAAGAACTCAGGTCAATGATATCATCTGTATCCATCATGATATCAAAAGCATCTTCGATTGCTGCTACAAGTCCCATATGACCAACAGAATCCCAGCTTGCAACCTGCTGATACTCTAATCCCGCCAGTTGATCCTTTGTAATCTCCAATGATTCGCAAAATACCTGTTCATATTTTTCTAAATTTGTCATGATTATTACCTTCCTCTATTTTATTTACCTATACATCATCTTTTTAATGCGTTCCGTAGCTTTTTCTACTGCTTCCTTGGTATATGTAGCTTTAACCATCATATGTCCGTTATCATGCATCTCTGGCTCAGTTAATATGCAACCAAATTGCTTATTAAATTTAATAGCTCTTTCATTATCCGCAAAGATATATCCAAGGACAGTATCCATTCCAAGATTTTCAAAAGCAAATTTAAAAATAAGCATTTGTGCCTCTATACTCTGAAATGCATTTCCTTTAATAGCAAGTCTTCCGGATTCACAACATGTGCCAACAATATCATAGACTGAAATAGTTCCTATTCTATTGTCATTCTTATCCCACACTACAAAGAAGTAATCACCTTCTTTGTTTTTATGATTTTCAATCCACTGTTTCTGCTGCTCAATAGTATTATTTAAAGGCGGAAAGAATTTTGCAAAATCCGGATCTAATCTAATATTTCTAGTAAACTCTGCGTCATCAACCGTAACAGATTTCAGATCTACAAATCTACCTTCAACAATTCCATCAAAATACATAACACTCCTTTAACGCACACAACCTGATCAGTATCGCTATATCTAAACCAATCAGGCTGCAATATTGCCATATGATATTATTTTAAGCTCTCACCTTTTTTAATTTCCATAATGTACTTCACAACAAGCTCAGTAATGCACTGAACATCCGCAAAAGTAACCCCTATATGCATTGGAAGAGAAATGATATGATCACTTACAAATTCAGCTTTTGGACAAGTCCCCTTGCCGTATGCATACATACGATAATCCGTATTAACAACATAATGAACACCAGGATATACCTCATTAGAATTCAGGTACATCATAAGACCATCTCTGTCCTTAACCATAATCTGGAAAAGGTGACATGAAGATACACATTCCTCAGGAATCTTAACAAGCCCAATCTGTTCTGGATACTTAGAAAATGCCTCAGTGTACCACTGAGCTAATGTCCTTCTGTATGCATTATCGCGATCAAGAAGAGGAAGCTGTGCAAGTGCAATACCAGCCATGATTGCGTTTCCGTTGTATTTATCGCCAACATATTCTACATCATATTTCCACTTATAAGCACCTTCTTTGTTTACGGTACGTGCATATGTATCTTTATTAATGCCGAGCCAAGCCTTCTTACGGAAGATCTCATCAAGATGCACATCATCAGTACAAATCATTCCACTATCACCAGTAGGAAGATTCTTAACTGCCTGGAATGAATATACAGTAATATCTGCATCACCGTTTGTTCCAGGAACGCTTCCATCAGAATAACGTGTTCCAGACATATGTGCAGCATCTAAAATAAGCTTAAGGTTGTTTTCCTTACAAATCTTAACTACTTCCTTAAAGTTTCCTGTGTTTCCACCAAAACCAACAAAAATTACTGCACGAGTCTTATCTGTGATATGCTCTTTAACAGATTTAGGATCAAGGCAAAGAGTATCATCTACATCTGCAAATACAGCCTTAAGATTGCTTTTTGAAATAGCATGGTTAGTAGAGATAAATGTTAAAGGAGTAGAGATAATCTCATCGCCATCAGTCCAACCATATAACTCCTTAAGTGTATCTACTGCCATATAAAGACCGGCAGTATTTGAATTAATATAATAAGAATACTTATGTCCAGTATACTTCTTCCACTCTTCTTCCAACTCTACTGTCTTAAATCCCATTCCTGTCCAACCTTTTTCAAGGCACTCTCTTACCTGAGCCAGACAGGCTTCAACATCGAAGCTCGCTTTAAATAACTGAATTCCTGCCATTATAAAAATCTCCTTTGTCTATAATTTATTTGATGGTCTATGTACATCATGAGTCAATTACCATCATACAAGAGTACAGGTTAATATCCAACCGACTTTCCGTTTACTTTTGCCCCGCAATTTCGAGAATATATTTTCCATATGGAGTATCTTTCATCCGCTCTCCAAGTCGAATAAATTCTTCGTGACTTATCATTCCCCTGCGCCATGCAATTTCCTCTATACAGTAAATCTGCATTCCACAGGCCTTCTGAACAGTTTTAACAAATACCGAAGCATCCATCACATCATCCCAGGTATTCAAAGGTATTTCTACAAACCCACGATCTAATGCAACAGTATAGACTTCATCATTGATCCTTGTGTATGGAATAGTTTCTTCCCCCATATTTTCTTCCAACTTCATGCTACAAATCACATGCGCCGGACAAAAAATAATAGGTATTTGATAATAATCATACTGAGTGCGAAGTTTCTCACCATCTTCTGATGTAACTACTTTTTTATCAGAATCGTAATAAATACGTGCAGGTGAATCTATTTTCTTTTTGGGCAATGACAAGACAGTTGTTTTTGTTTTATCAAGCATTGCTTTCTGAAAGAACCTTGACTGATCAACTCCATAAATGAATGTCATTCCAGATACAACCATAACATTGAATTTACTATCAATATACTCTTTTTCCTGTATATTTTCCCAATATGTAAGCTTTAATCCAAGCCTGCTACCATTCCCAAATATACTCTCTATAAACTGTCGATCTTCTTCCCCGCTTACAATTCTAATGTCTCGAATACCCATCAGCATAAAATAGCTAAGCATAAAATTAACTACGGGCTTATCATAGATAATCGTATTTGCCTTGATTCCATACATGCTTTCTTTTAAGATAAGGAGTCCAGTCCAGCCACTATTATGATGTACCAAATCACCGGCAAGCAAACTATCCGTATCACTATCAAGCAGGATGGCAATCTTCCCAATAATAGCTGTATCCGGCAATCCTAATCCACGCTCCCATTTGGAAACAGCCTTATCACTCACACCGATTCGATCAGCCAATTCACGCTGGGTGTAACCGACTTTTTTTCTCAAATATGCGATTGCATTTCCAACTCTTTTCGGATCCATAGTCAGCTACTCCCTTCACAATTTCTAAAAATCAAGTAAACTTTCCGTTTACCCACTTATCTATTGCCATACATCTTTTGATAATAATTCTGGTATTCACCTGAAATAATTGTCTCCCACCACTCTCTATTATCAAGATACCACTGAATCGTCTTCTTTATTCCATCCTCAAATTTAGTCTCTGGAAGCCAACCAAGTTCATTATGAATTTTTGTAGGATCAATTGCATAACGCATATCATGTCCCTTTCGATCAGTAACATATGTAATCAGACTCTCAGGCTTATCCAGTGCCTTACAAATGAGCTTAACAATGTCAATATTTTTCATCTCATTGTGGCCTCCAACATTATATACTTCTCCTACCTTGCCCTTATGGATAATCAGGTCAATTGCTTTACAGTGATCTTCAACATACAACCAGTCTCTCACGTTTAAACCTTTTCCATATACAGGAAGTGGCTTATCATTCAGACAATTTGCAATCATAAGAGGAATCAACTTCTCTGGGAAATGATATGGTCCGTAGTTATTGCTACATCTAGAAATTGTAACAGGCAATCCATATGTTCTGTGATACGCCAAAACAAGCAGGTCTGCGGAAGCCTTTGATGAGCTGTACGGGCTGCTTGTATGAATCGGAGTCTCTTCTGTGAAGAAAAGATCCGGTCTATCAAGTGGAAGATCTCCGTATACTTCATCAGTACTTACCTGATGGTATCTTTGAATTCCGTATTTACGGCATGCATCCATCATCACAGCAGTACCCATAATATTTGTTTCTAAAAATACACCCGGATTTTCGATACTTCTGTCTACGTGACTCTCAGCCGCAAAATTTACAACAATATCAGTTTTTTCTTCCTCAAAAAGCTTATATACAGCCTCTCTGTCACAGATGTCTTCCTTTACAAACTTGAAATTAGGATTATCCATTACTGGTGCAAGTGTGGAAAGATTTCCTGCATAAGTTAACTTATCCAGACACACAATTCTATAATCTGGATACTTATTTAACATATGAAAAACAAAGTTTGCTCCTATAAAACCAGCTCCGCCGGTAACGATAATTGTCATTGATATTTCCTCCGCTATTTAATATTTCATCTTTCCGTTAGCTACATTCATAAGATGTTGTCCATATGGTGATTTTCCATAGCGTTCTGCTGATTCGACAAGCTTTTCTTTGATAATCCAGCCTTTACGGAAAGCAATTTCTTCAGGAGCAGAAATCTTCACTCCCTGACGTTTTTCAATCATCTGAACATAGTCCGATGCTTCAACCAGACTATCCATAGTTCCAGTATCTAACCAGGCAAACCCTCGACCAAGAATAATTCCATTTAAAGAGCCATCCTGAAGGTACATCTCATTCAAAGATGTAATTTCAAGTTCCCCTCTTGCAGATGGCTTAACCTTCTTTGCAAAATCCACAACTCGATTATCATAAAAATACAATCCTGTGATACAATAGTTGCTCTTTGGATGCGCTGGTTTTTCTTCTACTGACAGTATCCTTCCTGTTTCATCATCAAATTCCATAATTCCGAAACGTTCAGGATCATTTACATAATAGCCAAAAATGGTTGCTTTTCCTGCTACCACGTTCTGAACCGCCGTATCAAGTTTATCTCCTAATCCGCCGCCATAGAATATATTATCTCCAAGGATAAGCGCGCAGGAATCATTCCCTATAAACTCTTCTCCAATAAGGAATGCCTGTGCAAGTCCATCTGGGCTTGGTTGCACAGCATAGCTCAATGATACCCCATACTGGCTTCCATCTCCCAACAGTCTTTCAAAATTAGGAAGATCTGTAGGTGTCGAGATAATCAAAATGTCTTTAATACTTGCCAACATTAAAGTAGACAGAGGATAATAAATCATCGGTTTATCATACACCGGAAGTAATTGTTTTGACGTAACCAGCGTTAACGGATATAGTCTTGTGCCGGCACCACCGGCGAGAATAATACCTTTCATCTTTAACTATTCCTTCCTTTCTTTAATATGAATCTTTAGTTTGCTGTAAAATCCTTTTATGCCTTGATTCCTCAAATAAAAAGAACTCAAATATAACCAATCACTGATTCTATTCAATGCATATAAAAAGGATTTCTTATGAATACTCGTAATCTGGCTTTTATTTGGACACCCAGTTATTATTTCAGGAATATTCTCAATTAGTTTTTCAACAATTGTGTCTGCCGTATGATTATTCTTTATCTGTACAATTGCATTTTTCAAACAAGTATTTCTTAATACTCTATTATCTATTGCTCTACACAATGTTTGATACCATGAATCAGGATCATTGTTTGCTAAGAATCCATTTTCCTCATCTCTAATCACTGAGACGTATGGTTCCGTTTTAGAATAAACACCAACAATATTAGCAGTTGTGTATTCTAAATATTTATTGAAATATTTGCATGCAGTAAAGTCGTTTGTTACTAAAGGAGCTATGCCTATATCAAATTGTTGTTCCTGCATGAACTTTCTGTATTCCAATAATGGCATGCTACTGATAACATCGATATCAATAAGACCTTTTAAATTTTCAATATCAGGATACATACCAACGAAAGTTAACGTAATGCCTTTTCCATATTTTTCTGCCAATTTAGGAACAATCGGTAATATGAATTCATTGAATAGACCAATATGCTTTGGACTTGCAGCGTAAACTAATTTTATTCGATCATGTTCTCTCCTTACAACTTTTGAAAACTCCTCCGGACGTACAATAGTATCAATTCGCCCCGTCCTTTTAATCTGAAATTTTTCTTTATATCGATTAATTAAACATTGGTTAGGAGAAATTAATACATCCGTGCATTTCAACATTTTTATCAGATAATTTTTTCTCCATGGTGCAAACGGATTTTCTTTCGGAAGAATCAACATATCATCATCTTGTAATACTGCTACTATTCGCCCGCTTTTTCTAGCCTGTTCAGCAATGCTTAAGGAAATAGCATCGTTTGGTCTAATAAAAATTAATACATCTGCCATTTCGATATCACTAGCTTTGACACTCTGAATTTGAGAAAATTTATTATCAACTTTTCCTATTGAACTTAAATATTTAAAACACTCACGAGTTATACTAACAGTTGGCATATCTCGTTCATATAAAAAAAGTACTAATGCCATATTCAATGTCTCCAAATAATCCTATCTTTTCAATAATCCCTTCAACTCATAAAACCCTTTAATCTTCAAAATTATAGATAAAAGAAGATATATTATAACGCCAGATACTACTTTTATGGCTAATGAAACTACTATCAAATGAACAGGTGATACGGTTTCATATAAAATACCAATTCCATATATCATCAATCCCATAAGCACTGAAGCAACTATTGGCTTTATAATATCTGTCAATAGCTCTCCAAATGAATAATTAATCATTTTACTCGCTTCAAAATATGTAACTATGGCAGATAAAATTGCCACACCTGCGCAAACATAAGCCAGTTGATAAATACTACAATTAAAAATCAAACCAAATATCAATATTCCAGTGACTTGCAATATCATCCTAATAATTTCGGTTTTGACTCGGTATTTGCTATGCCCTAAAGCAAAAAATATTTGCACGCATATTAACATAAATGGAGTAGCAAAATAATAAATGCAATTAGCCTGCATGATGGGTACTGCTGGTAACCATTTATCAGTAAACAAAATACTAATTATTTCGTTTGACACCAATGCCAGTCCAACCATCATTGGTGTAATCATGTAACTAGTCATTTGGAAAACTTTTCTAACTATCCTCTTAAACTTTTCCATATCTGATTGATATGATGACAATGTAGGTAACAATACACTTGACATTGCGCCAAAGGTATATAATGATGCTTGCTGAGGCAACTGTGCACCTTTATCTGAATAGCCTAAATCTGTTACAGAATACTTTTTTCCAACAACCAAACTATATATACTTCCGCATGCATAATTAATTAACGAAGCAGTAACCACGCCTATACTAAATGAGAAGATTTCCTTTAATCTTCTAAAATCAAAATGGAACCGAAATTTCCATTTTATGGATATGAATAAAAACAATGTAGAAAGCGCTAACTGTAACAATCGCTGAATCACAAGTGCCCAAACATCCATTCCCATGTATGCAGTTACTATTCCAATTATGCCAGAAATTAATGCTCCAAAAAAATTACACCTAAACAGTAACTTAAACTGCATATTACGATTAACAACAGCAGTTCTTACAGCTGAAAATGCCTGGATAAACAAGATCAATCCAATAACTCTAAGAATACTTATTAACTGTGGTTCATTATAAAAATTAGCTATTGCTGGTGCCCCACAAAAAAGAAAAGCATACAATATAGTTGCTAACAAGAAACTAACAACCATTACGCAAGAGTAATCGCAATCATCTACCTCTTTTTTCCTTATAAGCGCCGTGCTAAATCCGCCATCCAAAAGAATATCTGAAAGATTAGTAAATACAACTGTTAAAGCAATCAATCCATAAGCTTCCGGAGAAAGAAGGCGAGCCAAAACAATTGATACTAACAATGATACGCCCTTTGTTGAAAACTGCTCTATTATTTTCCAAATCGACCCTTTTATAAATTGTTTTTTCGAAACCTCTTTCATTAGAAAAAACTCCTATTTTTTATAATCAACATCTTCTACTTATATATAGCTAAAAGAAGTTTAATAAATTATTGAAAAATAATTGTGTAGCAGAATTATCAGTGCCCATATATGGTAGATTTGCATATATTGCTACAAAAATAATATATGCCACAAGAACCAATTGCATAATTGTAACTATGCCTATTCTTTTTCCCTGCATATTTATTCTTATTAAATCTGAAATGTATACTGCATTTAGGCAAGAACAAATTGTAATGCCTAACACAGCCCATAAAAATCTCATTGCAACATCATTAACAAACATAAACGGTATAAGCACCACTATCAGATATGACGCGTTGCATGATAATCCTGCGAACCATTGATAAAACTTCAAGTTCCTATCACTACAATACAGAAATTCCCTATTCATAAATCTTGTATCACGATCTATTTGTTTCTTTCCAAATCTATTAATAAAAATGTTCGCAAGTACTATTATTAATTGAAACAAAATCCCTTTCCAATTAAGATTTAAGTTAGTTGTAGAACTAAACCACTGTAGTGTTTTCGCCCTATCAGTAAAATTACCGACTATCATCGAAAATGTTTCCAAGTTATTAAATACATAAGCTACTACACAAGTGCCCAAAAATATGTAAAACAGATATTTGCGATTAACACCTTTCCTATCTATTATTAAAATCAGAAAAAAAATTGACGAGTAATGAAACAATGTGCACACTATCATCATAACAATAAATTTTACTACACCGTTTCTCGTTTCAGCGTCTAAGAACCGAACAGAATAAAGCATGATCATTGCTGCAATTCCAGCTCTTAATACTGATACATAATATGTGAACGGAAAAATTAAACTCAATGCCAGCGCTAAGGCCGTATATTTTGTATATCTACTAAAATTCTTATAGCATAATATAGAATATATAATTCCTAACACCATTCGAAACTGGATAAAGGTTAATCCAATTTTTGAACACATCATCATTAAAAGAGAAAATAAAAATTCATAATGAGTAAGACCATAAAAAGAAATATTGTTATATACTCCCTGATACGTTAGGAAATCTCCCGAATATGTATTTAATCCATATAGTAAAATCATAAATAGTACTATAGCTTTTGCAATGTTCTTTGATTGCGGGTTCATAAAAGCAATCAATATTAATACTATTTCAAATAATATTAACAATTGTCCCCACCTCTGTTCTCAACCATCATTCTCACCATCGAGTCAAATGTATATTGCTTTAAGTCACTCTCCATCACAGGGGCAAAAGGAGATTCTATAAAATCTTTCAATCCAGCCAAATCATCTCTACCTAACACAAAAAATCTACTAGGATGATAAAACTCAAATCCATATATACCCTGGTTAGATGTAATACATTTTATCCCATCGAATACAGCTTCATACTCTCGCATAGTAATACTATTTTGACCATTTTGAACAATGTTCAAAATGGCACGACTTTGCTTTAAGAATTCTAAATACTCTTGATATAGCATATTCTTCTGATATCTTCTATTTTTATAACGCATGAATTTTCTATCAGCACAAATATGAAACTTTGTTTTTAATCCCATTCTATCAAATGTCTTCTCTAAATCTATCAACTCATTAAGTCGTCCTTTGTCCCTACCAAGATATAAAACATCTATACTTTTTTCTTTTTGAGGGATAATTCTATATATATCCAAATACGCTCCATGTTTAAGTCTCATACCATATTTAGATGCATCATCTGCATCGTAGGTCCACTTTTCAGCAACTCTTTCATCTATCTTATCTGGATTTAACGACCATGAAACTCTATTATCATATTCAAAAATAATTCTTGAATTTGGATGATTCTCTTTCACCCAAAATATAAACTCCGCAATAATAAGTGGATCCTTAATAATAAAAATATCCACGTTTTTAGTTTTCACTGCTCTGTTAAACCATATTTCTTTTTTAGGCAGATTCAATCGAAACCATATTTCTCTAAATACGCGCATCAACAAATTATTTCCTCTGTAAGGAACAATAATGTCATACCCCATTGTTTTTATTCCATCAAAACAGTAATCTTTTTTTTCTTTTGCACGTATATAGCATATATTTTTTTTATCAAAAACATACAATTTTGAATTATCTGACATAACTTCCCTTTATCTCTTTCATATAGGCCTCAACAACAATCTGTCGATCAAATTCTCTTTCAACCTTTTCTCTTGCAACCAACCCCATGTTCTTCTTTTCCTCATTTGTCAGGCTTAAAAATTTCTCAATTGCTTCAATAAGCTTTTCACTGTTCTTCTGCGGAATCATATAGCCATTAACACTATCATCAGCTACTTCTCGACAACCAGATCTATCTGTGGTGATTATAGGTCTACCTGATGCAGAGGCCTCAAGAAGTACATTGGAAATTCCTTCCGGATAATATGTTGGATGAACAACACAATGGATATTTTTAAGAAATCCAGCTACATCACGAATCATGCCATGATAAATAACAATACCTTTTTTTGCATACTCATCCAATTTTCCTTCATATTCCTTTTCGCAAAATCCGCAAATATGAAACTCTGTATTTGGATATTCTTTTTTTATTTCTTTCGCAGCTGCAAGATATTGATCAATCCCTTTTTCTTTCATAATGCGGGATATAAATAAAAATTTTACAATATGGTCATCCGGATACTCCGTAACAGTAAAACGATCCAGATTGACCCCAGATCCAGGAAGCAGGTCATGTTTGTCCAAAGCAATCTTATGATCAATAAAAAATTGCATATTTTCTTCATTTTGAAAAAATACTTTTTGTATCTTACGAAATGCTATTTTGTATAGAAGAATGAAAATTTTCTGTTTGAATCCTTCATTTTCAACTGCTGTCCCAAGACCTGTAATATTAGCTATGAATGGAATCCTGTATCTCTGAGCAGCCATAGCACCATAAATGTTTGGCTTGATGGTATACCCTAAAATAATATCTGGCCTTACTGTTTCAAATAACTGTCGATAAGTCTGTATCAGCTTCAGCTCTGTGAGAGGATTCATACCATGGCGATCAATTTCAATTTCATGATAAATCGCTCCAAATGATTTCAAGTCTTCAATTCGCTCCCCATATGGCGAAGAAATATGTACTTCATAGCCCTCCTGAAGAAGTCTCTCCACCAATTCCAGACGAAAATTATAGATAACTACATCATGATTCACTAAAAATAATACTTTTTTTTTTGAACTGTTTTTCGTTCCTGTTTCTGTCCTCATAACACTATCTTTTAAATCTATCTTCTGATAATCAATTCCTTTATAGTCAGAAATTTTGGCGGAATATATCATATTCCCAAATGCCTTATTTACCAATCCGCCAATCTTCCCCGGTACCTTACTGCATATCAATACTGCAGGAGCCAAAGCTTTTGAAATCACGCAGTTTTTTCCATACACCTCTGCAATTTCTTTTACCATTTCCGATGTCTTTGTCCATTCCCCATTCTGCGGCATCAAAACAGTTGCATTTTGCTTTACTTCCACCAACATGATCTGACACAGGAATTCACACAGATTTTCTATATACAGCATACTCCGCTGATTATCCACATCAGGAAAAACCGGAAGCTTCTTTGCCATTTTTGCAAGTAATGGATAATTTCCTTTGCTGCCTTTCCCATAGATCATAGGCGGTCTCAGTACAATCACTTTGAAATCATCATCTGCTAATTCCCTGACAGCCACATCCGCTTGCAGCTTGGAGTCCCCATAGAAATTAGCCGGTTCCGGAACCGTATGTTCATCAATGACCTTTTTCTTCCCATATGGCGCGGAATCTCCGTATACGATCATAGATGACATAAAGATAAATTCTCTTACTCCATCCTGTTTTGCTTTATCAGCCACTTCAACAGCCAGATCTGTATTTACCGCATAGTATTTTTCCTTTGTTTCTTCTGAAACCTTTCCCACATCTGCATGGGCCAGTCCGGCCACATGATACACGATGTCATATTCAGAAAAATCCGTTTCCTTCCACGCCGGATCCAGCATATCCAATACGCTGATTTCAAAATTATCCGCATAATGCTCCATAGCATAGTTCTGGAAGGAATCTCCAATATACGAACCAGCTCCAGTGATCAGAACTTTTTTCTTGGCATTGCGGTCAATCTGCACAGGCTCCCCAAACCCAATATGACCGATCAGTTCTTCCTTACTTTTTCCATCGGTGTAATGGCGTCCTGTTTTTTTCATTTCTCCAGTACCACCTTCCACTACGGAATCATCCTTTCCAAACACATGCAAGCTTCCAAGAAAACACTTGATATCCATGCCAAGCCCCAGCTTCGACACATATTCCCCATCCAGCTTCGCCTTCTCCGGAATCTCCAGCTCGTCTCTTCCATTGATCTGCGCCCATCCGGTTAATCCCGGTTTTACATCATTGGCTCCATATTTCTCTCTTTCCGCAGTCAGACGATCCTGATTCCAAAGCCCCGGTCGCGGCCCTATGATTGTCAAATTACCCACAAAAATATCCCAGATCTGCGGAAGCTCGTCTAAACTGTGCCGGCGGATGAAGGCTCCTGTCCTCGTGATGTACTGCTCCGGATTTTCCAGCATATGGGTCGGCACGTCATGAGGTGTGGATACCTTCATGGAACGGAATTTATGTAACTTGAAATACTGCTTATTCTGACCTACACGCTTTTGTGTAAAGAATACCGGACCCGGATCTTCGATCTTGATTGCCAGTGCAATTCCTGCAAACACTGGCGACAGGATAATGAGAGCGAAAAAAGAAAGAACTATATCGATAGCTCTTTTTACATATTTTTCATAAAATCCGGGGATGTAGGACGACTCACCCACTACTTCCAGATGACCTCTGATCCCATCCGCATTTTCCTGATCCTGCTCATCCTCTACAAAGACGACTTTTTTCCCTTCTAACGGGTTCTTTTCCTCTGGCTGGTCATCATAAACCGATTTCTTTTTCGTCTTGACGGCAATGATGGATAGCACAACAAATACTACCGCCAGTATAGCGATTATTATTTTCAAAATCTTTTTTATTTTCATAACTAAGCATATCTCCTTAGATGATTTACATGATCAAAGGAAGCTTTGCTCCCGCCATCACGTCATCTTCTGATTGACCTTATTCGAAAAACTTTTCGCCCAGCCGCAATCCGATTTCAATGCTCTCGATCCCTCACACCGTCTTCATCGGGATCTCCAGTCCCACTTCCACCCGCTGGATCCGGCCGAACAGTTCCACCTCCAGCCAGGCCTTCCGCCTGTGCCGGTCGATCTTTCGGATCTGTCCCTCCATCCCCATCAGAGGCCCTGACAGGATCCTGATACGTGACTGCTCGATGATTCCCTCGGACATCTCCACGATCTGATCCTCGCCGCCGAACCGCTTTAAGAACTCGGTTTCCGTCTCCGTCAGGGGGATGATCTCCTCCCCGGTGCCCAGCATCTTCGTCAGGCCGACCACCTTTTTCAGCTGATGGAACAGCTCTTCCATTTTTTCCGTAATTAAAAAGACGTACCCCGGGAAGAGGATTCGTTTCACCGTCATCCACTCTCCCCGGATCCGTCTCCGTTCTTCATAATAGGGAATAAAACAGCGCTCCATGATCTCCTCCGGGATATTCGCCTCGCACTGCAGGCGGATATTCTCCTCGGTACCGGTGCGCACCTGGATCACATACCACATACTCTGCTCCATACGGTACTCTGATTCTGTACCTTCACTTTCCAACGATCGCTTCCCGCCCCGGTGTGAAGGGCAGGCTTCGCCATTCTGTCTTCATGCAGGCAGAATGGGGTGTTTCTCTCTGTCATTCAGCAGATGCAAACGCGGCTCTGCGACGATTTGCATCACACTGAAATTTGTCGGTTCCTATCTTCAGCGGAATTTCTTTTTTCCGCGGTAATTTCCTTTTTGTTCCGGAATCATGCCTAAAACGCCGGTTTCCAGATATTTTTCCACATCCTCGGCGGTCTGGATCCTGTCATTCGCCAGATGGGGGATAATCACAAACAATGCCAGGATGATGAGCCCGGCCAGCGCTCCCACGGCGATATTTCGGGTCAGATTGTTATCGATGGGCTCCTGCGCCACCTCCGCGGTTTCAAACGGGGTGAGCGGGTCGGTCTGCATGATCCTTCCGATCTGCTCCCCCACGGTATCCCCCAGCGCGTTGGCCAGGGAACAGGCCACATCCGCGTCCTCACTGTGAACCACGATGTCTAAGATACGGGTGTCCGGCTTGACGGAGATCTCCGCCATTCCCTGCACCTCTTCCCGGGTCAGGGTCACGCCCTCTTCCCGCTCCACCTCGTCGATGGCCGCGTCGATCACGGTCCGGCTCTGGGCGATCTCCACGAAATCGGAGCTCAGCGCCGTTCCCACCTGGGTATCGGAAGTGGAGATCGTGTCGTTGCCGCTCTGGGGCAGGATGTAGAACTGCACGGTGGATTCATAGACCGGTGCCTGCATCCAGGTGTATCCCCCGGCCAGCACTGCCCCGATGACCAGCCCTAAAAGCAGGAGATACCATTTCCGGAGCAGGACCCGCAGCAGCTCCAGCAGGTCGATTTCCATCTCTTCATTTTTCGCTTTATTCATCACTGTTGCTCGTCTCCTTTAACCGTAGTTTCCTCTGCCGCCCCGGGCGTCTCCCCGTATCCTGAACCATAGCCGTATCCATAGCCGTACTGGCCGTAGCCCTTGCCGGAGCGTTCCACCCGGTTGAGGATCACACCCAACAGGTTGGGGTTCGCCTGAACCAGCTGGTCTTTGATGGCCGCCGCCACCCGGCGGCTGACCCGGTTGGCGGAAATGACCAGGATGGAGCCGTCCACTTCCCTGGCCACCACTGCGGCGTCGATCACCGGCCCTAAGGGCGGGGTGTCGATGATGATATAGTCAAAGGATTTTTTGGCTGCCTCGATCAGTTTCCGGAACCGCTCCTTGTTCAGCAGCTCCGTGGGGTTCACCGGAAACACGCCGGTAGGCAGCAGATACAGATGGGGATGGTCGGTCTTATAGATCACATCGGTCAGCTTCGCCTGCCCGGAGAGCATATTGCTCAGGCCTTCCATGTTTTTCTCAAACCGCTTCTCTCTGTACAGAACGCTGTTTCTCATATCCGCGTCCACTAACAGGACATTTTTTTCATCCTCCGCCATGATCTCCGCCAGGTGGAAACTGATGGTGCTCTTGCCGTCGTTTTCCCCGCAGCTGGTGATGCAGATGGCCCGGTTCTCCGTGCCTGTAAATTCTATATTGGTTCTCAGCCGCCGGTATACATCCTTCAGGATCGGCGACATGTCGTCGCTTTCTTTCAAATAGATCTGTTTCATATCGGGATCTGTTTCCTCCTTCATCCTCTGCCGAACAGTTTTTCCTGCGCCTGGCCGAACCACCAGTCCGCATGTTCTTTTCCGAACTTCCGCTGGATCTTTTTCCTGCAGGCCGCTAATTCCACCGGACGCCCCCGCATATTGTGGGCGTCGCTGGCTATAAAATCAGCATGCCCATCCTGCAGCGCTTTGATACAGAAGCGCTTCGCCTCAGAGCCCTCCCGGCCTAAAATGCTGCCCGCGTTCAGCTGCACCAGCGCGCCTGCCTGCCGGAGCCACGCAAGGCGTTCGCCGGAGGTGTACAGGCACCGGTACCGCTCCGCGTGGGCGATGATCAGGTGGTACCCCTGCCGCAGGATCTCCTGCACATGCCGTTTCATATCTGTGAAATGGCCGGCGGTGGGGAACTCTGCCAGTACCACATTGGTCCGCGCCATCCGGCAGCGGATATCCGCCAGCTCCTCCTCCATCCTGTCATGGACATAGAACTCGCAGCCCAGATAAAAATGCATATCCGGGAACGTTTCATGCATCTGCCGGCAGACCTTCCAGTATACGCTCTCCCGGTCTTTGATACTGACCCGGAACAGCTTCGGCCTGTGGTGGGGCGTAAAGATGATGTTGCGCACCCCCTGGCGGTATTCCTCCGCCAGCAGGTCGTAAGTCTCCTCCATGCAGGAGGCGCCGTCGTCTACGCCCGGCAGTATATGATTGTGAATATCCCAGTACCCACTTGGCATCTCTGAAATCTCCTTATAAGTTCCCTGTATTCACCCGGCAGGTTCAGTGCTTCTGCGGATGGTAGGTGGAGACAATCCCCTCCACCATCTCCGTCACCTGGGGGTGATTTTCATAGCATACCAGCATCAGCTGTTCTAATTTCCGCAGGAATTCCACCGAATCAAAGGGGATCGGACAGCCGATATGGATCAGACGGTTGGGTGTGGTCTTTAAGCCCTCCTCCGCCATCAGCTTCTCCTCATACAGCTTCTCCCCCGGCCGCAGCCCGGTGTACTCGATGGCAATATCCACATCCGGCTGGTGCCCGGACAGCTTGATCAGGTTCCGCGCCAGCGTGTCGATCTTCACCGGCTCTCCCATATCCAGCACAAAGATCTCCCCGCCCTGGGCGTAAACGCCGGCCTGCATCACCAGGCAGACCGCCTCGGGGATGGTCATGAAATAGCGGATAATATCCGGGTGGGTCACCGTCACCGGCCCGCCCGCCGCAATCTGCTTTTGAAACAGCGGGATCACGGAGCCGTTGCTGCCCAGCACATTGCCGAACCGCACGGCCACGAACTGTGTCCGGATCTCTGCCGGGCGGTTGGCCTCATAACTCATGGAACCGTCCTCGTCGTCCTGATGGGCAAACAGACAGGGCAGCTTCTCCGGCGTGCCCGCCTTGATCATCCGGTCAAAGGTCTGGATCACCATCTCGCACATGCGCTTGCTGGCTCCCATGATATTGGTGGGATTCACCGCCTTGTCTGTGCTGATCAGCACGAACCGCTCGCAGCCGTTCATCATGGCCGCGTAGGCAGTCTTGTAGGTGCCGATCACATTGTTCTTAATAGCCTCCGCCGGGCTGTCCTCCATCAGCGGCACATGCTTGTGGGCAGCCGCATGATAAACCACCTGCGGACGGTAGGTCTCAAACACCTGCTTGATCCGTCTGGAGTCCCGCACGGATCCGATCAGCACCACCAAATTCAGCTCCGGATGGTTCTTTTTCAGTTCCATCTGGATGTCGTAAGCGTTGTTTTCATAGATATCGAAGATGATCACCTGCTTCGGGTGGTGGCTGGCAATCTGCCGGCACAGCTCCGAACCGATAGAACCGCCCCCTCCTGTAACCAGAAGCACCTTACCCTCTATGTATCTGTAGATCTCCTGCATATCCACCTTCACCGGGTCTCTCCCCAGCAGGTCTTCCACCTGTACGTCCCGCATGGCGCTCACCGTGAGCTCGCCCCGGTACAGCTGATACATGCCCGGCAGGTTCTTCAGCTCGCAGCCGGTTTCCTTGCAGATATTGAGGATATCCCGGATCTGGGTCGGCTTCGCGCTGGGAATCGCCACATAGATCTTCTCGATCTGGTAGCGCACTGCGGCGGACATGATCTCATCCCGTCCGCCCACCACCGGGATCCCGTCCACATAACGTCCCCATTTGTTGGGATTGTCGTCGATGATGCAGAATACCTCCTCAGCGGTCTCCTTGGCGTGCTTTAAATCCCGCAGGATCATCTGTCCGGCGGCGCCTGCCCCCACCAGCATCACCCGCTTGGCGTACTGTTTTTTCGCCTCCTCTGACCTGCGTCCCCGCAGCAGGAGGACGAACCGGTAGGCAAAACGGATGGCCAGCGTGAACACAAACTGCAGGATGATGCCGAACACATAATAGGAGACCGGCATCCGCCCGAAGATCAGGCTCATCCCCGCGATATGGAAGATCAGGGTGATCCCCGTCGCCATGGTCACACGGATCAGCTCGTTGTAGCTGGCGAACCGCCAGATGCTCCGGTACAGCCTCAGAAACCAGAATACCACGATACAGAAGGCCAGGTAAACCGGTAAAAATTTCATATAGTGCGCAAAATATTCCTGGGGAATCTGCTGGAACCGGCAGTCAAAGCGGAACCATAATGCGCCAAAAAAAGAAGCAGCAATCACGACAATATCATAAACCAGTAAATATATCGCAACCATCTGCCAATGTTCAAAATGTCTCTTTTGTTTCTTCTGATTATTCATCGCTCTCAACTCTCTCATCCTATGTTTTTCGGGTAAAAATACTTTTACCCCCCCCCGCACGGAAATCGCATTTCCCGCATTCTGGAAGGAGCTGCTTCTCTCCATCCCTGACAAAGGATCTTGCATCAAACACAGCTATTATACCCACATCATGGATAAATTGCAATACTTATTTAAAATATGACAGGATCTGTCAGGCACAGACGCCATTTTATGGCAAAATAATTAACATTTTTTAACAAAAAAGGGAGCCCTGCGAAAAATAATATCGCAGGACTCCCGGCTGCGGCTCTGCCGCTATTCCACTCTGATTTTTAAATCGCCCTCATAGATCCCGACAGGTATTTCATCTGTAAAGTCATACGTATTGACGTCGTCCTGATCAAAGCGATAGACCATTACCTTGTCCTTCTGAGGATCGACAATCCAGTATTCTTTTACCCCTGCAGTCTGGTATTGATAGGATTTGATAAAATAATCCATTCTCTTGCTCCCGGGTGAAACAATCTCGATCACCCAATCCGGAGCGCCGTTGCAGCCTCTGTCATCCAGCTTTGAGGGATCGCAGATCACGGAAAGATCAGGTTCCACATAGGTTGTATCGTCTGCATTCAGAAATACAGCAAATGGAGCAGCATAGATCTCACACGTTCCTTCCTTCTGTTGAATATAATTCCTGATTGTAAAATACAGAAAACCGGAAATTTTCTGATGCCTTCTCCCAGGCGGAGCCATCATGTACATCTCACCGTCAATCAGCTCGGCCCGCGTGCCATCCGGCAATGCGTAAATATCATCGATGGTATAAATTTTTTCCTGTGCCAACGCCACAAATATCACCCCCGCTTTTTTTGTATTTTAGCATATCATACCTGTTCTCTCAAGCTTTTCAGCCATTCTGTCCTGCTTTTTACAGCGTGGCCTGCACCAACTTCACATCGTATCCCTCTTCTTTCAGGGCGCGGATGATCTGGTTCTTGTGTTCGGTGCCGAAAGCCTCCATGGTGATCCGCAGCTCCACGGCCGCGTTGCGGTTGGAGGATACGAACTGGTTGTGCTCTAACTTGATCACATTGCCCTGCTGGGCTGCCACAATGCCGGAGACGCGGCACAGCTCGCCCGGCTTGTCCGGCAGCAGTACGGAGACGGTAAAGATCCGGTCGCGGAAAATCAGTCCTTTCTGCACCACGGAGGACATGGTGATCACATCCATGTTGCCGCCGCTCAGGATGGAAACCACACGTTTTCCCTTTACGTTCAGGTGCTTTAAGGCCGCCACGGTCAGCAGGCCGGAGTTCTCCACGATCATCTTGTGATTTTCCACCATATCCAGGAAGGCCACAATCAGCTCGTCGTCCTCCACGGTGATGATATCGTCCAGGTTCTGGCTCACATAGGGGAAAATCTTCTCTCCCGGGGTTTTCACCGCCGTGCCGTCGGCGATGGTGCTGACGGAGGGAAGCGTTACCACATGCCCCGCCCGGATGGAGGCCTGCAGACAGTTGGCTTTGGCAGGCTCCACGCCGATCACCTGGATCTGCGGATTCAGAAGCTTGGCTAACGTGGAGACGCCGGTGGCCAGGCCGCCGCCGCCCACCGGAACCAGGATGTACTCCACCAAGGGAAGGTCTTTGAAGATCTCCATGGCAATGGTTCCCTGGCCGGTGGCAACCGCTAAGTCGTCAAAGGGGTGGATGAAGGTGTAGCCGTATTCTTCCGCCAGCTCATAGGCCTTCGCGCAGGCTTCGTCATAGACGTCGCCGTGCAGAACCACCTCGGCGCCGTAGCTCTTGGTGCGGTTGACCTTGATCAGCGGCGTCGTGGTCGGCATGACAATGGTCGCCTTTACGCCGAACTGCTTCGCCGCGTAGGCCACCCCCTGGGCGTGGTTTCCGGCGGAGGCAGTGATCAGGCCCCGCTCCCGCTCTTCCTCCGACAGGGTGCTGATCTTGTAGTACGCCCCCCGCACCTTATAGGCGCCGGTAAACTGCATGTTTTCCGGTTTTAAATACACCCGGTTCCCGGACTGCTCGCTCAGGTATTCGCTGTAGATCAGCTTGGTTTCCTGGGTCACTTTCTTTACGGTTTCACTGGCCTCCTCAAAAGCCTCCAATGTCAGCATCTCACTCATTCCACATTCCTCTTTTCTTCCATGATACCCATTCTCCGGCTCTCTCCCGGAAAGATGTTTCCTGTTTCTTCTATACTATTGTCTCCTGCTCTCTGTCTCCCTCCGGCTTCACGTCAAACAGGGCGTCCACGAACTGATCCGCGTCGAATTTCTGCAGATCCTCGATGGTCTCGCCCACGCCAATGTATTTCACCGGGATGCCCAGCTCGGACTGGATCGCCACAGCGATACCGCCCTTGGCGGTGCCGTCCATCTTGGTCAGCACAATGCCGGTGATCTTCGCCGCCTCGGAAAACTGTTTCGCCTGGCTCAGGGCGTTCTGTCCGGTGGTGGCGTCCAGCACCACTAAGGTTTCCCGGTAAGCTTCCGGATACTCCCGCTCTAAGATACGGTTGATCTTCTTTAACTCTTCCATCAGGTTCTTCTTATTGTGGAGACGCCCTGCCGTGTCGATCAGCAGCACGTCTGCCTTTCTGGCTTTGGCCGCCTGTACCGCGTCATAGACCACGGAGGCCGGGTCGGATCCCTCCTTGCCGCCCACGATCTCCACGCCTGCCCGGTGCGCCCACTCGGTCAGCTGCTCCCCGGCGGCCGCCCGGAAGGTATCCGCCGCGCCCATCATCACCTTTTTCCCCTGGGATTTCAGTTTGGAGGCCAGCTTGCCGATGGTGGTGGTCTTGCCCACGCCGTTGACGCCGATCACCAGCACCACAGAAGTCTCCTCCTCAAAACGGTAGGCGGTCTCCCCCACCTGCATCTGCTCCTTGATGCTGTCGATCAGCAGCTGTTTGCAGTCCCGGGGTTCTTTGATGCGCTGCTCCTTCACCTTCGCCTGCAGGTTCTCAATGATCTCCTCCGTGGAGCGCACGCCGATATCCCCCATCACTAAGATTTCCTCGATCTCCTCATAAAATTCATCGTCGATATGGGAAAATCCGTGAAAGATGGAGTCGATTCCGGATACAATATTCTGTCTTGTCTTGGTCAGCCCGCTGACCAGCCGCTTAAAAAAGCCCTTCTTTTCCTCACTCATAGTCTCGTTTCCTTTCCATTGATCCGCGTCCCTTATTCCTCTAAATCCTTCTCGATCAGATTGACGGATACCAGCGTGGAGACGCCTTTCTCCTGCATGGTGATACCGTAGAGCCGGTCGGCTGCCGTCATGGTGCCGCGCCGGTGGGTAATCACAATAAACTGCGTATTCTTTGTCAGCTTATGTAAATATTTCGCAAAACGGTCCACGTTGGAGTCATCCAGCGCCGCCTCGATCTCGTCTAACAGGCAGAAGGGCGACGGCTTCAGATTCTGGATCGCGAACAGCAGCGCGATGGCGGTCAGCGCCTTCTCCCCGCCGGAAAGCTGCATCATGTTCTGCAGCTTTTTGCCCGGCGGCTGGGCGATGATGCGCACGCCGCATTCCAAAATATCCTGATCCTCCTCCATGGCCAGCTCTAAGGTGCCCCGGCCGCCGCCGAACAGCTCTTTGAACGCCCGGTCGAACTCGCCCTGGATGTCGGCGAACCGCTCCGCAAACTGCTTCTTCATCCCCTCGTCCAGGTCGGCGATGATCTGCTCCAGCGTCTGTTTCGCCTGCTGCAGGTCTTCGTGCTGCCCGCGGAGGAACTGGTAGCGTTCCGACACGCTTTTGTACTCTTCAATGGCGTTGACGTTGACATTTCCCAGTCTGCGGATCTCCTCTTTGATCTCTGCGATCCGTTTTTTCAGCTCCGCCGCGCCGGGAAGTTCATCGGATTTCAGCTTCTGTGCCGCGTGGAGGGTCAGTTCGTACTCCTGCCACATGTAATCCGTCAGGCTCTCGCCTGCGTGCTCTAACTTCTCCATCTGGTCATTCAGCCGGAACAGCTCCCGGTCCAGGCGGTTCAGCTCCTGGGAAAGATGTTCCCGTTTCTCAAAGCTCCCCTTCTGCTCCCGGGCCATCTGCTCTTTTTCACTGCTGCGCGCTTTCAGCTCCTTCGCCAGGGCGGCGCGCCTTTCGGCCATGGCCGCGCAGGCGGCGGTCATTTCCTCGATCTGCCGCTGTCTGCCCTGGATCTCCTGCCCGCTGTTGGAAGCGTTTAAAAGCACTTCCTGCTGGGTGTTGTGGAGGTTCAGGATCTCCTCCGCCACACGCTGGATGTTCTCCCGGGAGAAATCTGCTTTCTGCTGCAGCTGCGCGATGGCAACTGTCTTTTCAGAGATCTGCTCCTGCAGCCCCGCCAGGGCTTCCCGGATCTCCTTCTGCTTTTCCGCCAGTCTCCGGTTTTCTTCCCGGATCTGGCGTTCCCGCTGCCTGGAATCCTGCTCCCGGGTGAGGGTTTTCTGCTGCTCCTGTATGATCTCTTGTTTTTCCGCCTCTAATTTCTGCATCTCTTCCTGCAGGGCGCGGTAGGAATTCTCCTGCTGTTCCTTTTCCTCCCGCAGATGCTCCACCTCCACCCGCAGGGTATTCTGCCGCAGCGTCGCCTCCTGCAGGCTCTGCTGCAGTTCGTCAAAATCATCTTTTAAAAGCTCGTCGGCTGTCCGTACATCTTCCAGCCGTTCCCGGATCTGTTTTCCCTCTTCCTTCCGCCGGGCGATCTGCTGCTCCAAGGCTTCGATCTCCCGGCTCCGTCCCAGCAGGTTGCTGTTATTTTTGAAGGCGCCTCCGGTCATGGAACCGCCCGGCTGCAGGGATTCGCCTTCCAATGTCACGATCCGCAGGGAATGGTGGAATTTTTTCGCGATGGCCAGCGCGTGGTCAATGGTGTCCGCCACTAATACCCGCCCCAAGAGATGTCCGGCAATCCCCCGGTATTCCGCGCCGGTCTCCACCAAAGTATCCGCCAGGCCGATGGCACCCGGCTCCCCCAGCGCCTTTCTGGCGGGAACATTCTCCGGCGCCTTTACGCTGGTCAGGGGGAGAAAGGTCGCCCGGCCGTAACGGCGCTCCTTTAAGTAGGCGATCATCTGCTTCGCCGTCTGCTCATTGTCGGTAACGATATTCTGGATGCTGCCGCCCAGGGCAGTCTCAATGGCTGTCTCGTAACGCCGGTCCACCCGGATCAGGTCGGCCACCACGCCCCGGATCCCCGGCGTGTCGCTTTTCTGCTCCATCACCCGCCGGATGCTGTTTCCGTAGCCGTCGTAGCGCTCCGCAATATTTTTCAGGGATTCCAGCCGGGAGCTGTCCCGGTGAAAATTCTGCCTGGCCTCATCGTACTGTGCCCGCAGTTCTTCCGCCTGCTGCCGCCATTTGCGGCGTTTCTGGTCAATGCGGATCTTTTCCTTTTCCATGGTGAGGATCTGTTCATTCAGCGCATTCAGTGCTTCCTCTTTTTCTTTCAGTTCCCCGGCCGCGTCGGACTCCGTGCTTTTTTTCAGCAGCAGCTGCTGATTCAGCTGTGCCCGGCGGATCTCCGTCTGCTCCAGCATGGTGTGGCAGCGCTGCTGCTCGCCCTCGATAGCGGCCCTGCCGTTTAACAGGGACAGGATTTCCTGTTTTCCGCCCTCGATCTTCTGTTCGCAGGCGGCGGCTTCTGTGGCAAGCTCCTGTTCCTGCCCGGTGATCTGCGCCTTTTGGGCTTCTGCCGCAGCGATCTGGCGGTCAGTCTCTTCCTTCTCGTCACTGTAGCGCTGTCCCAGCTGCTGGCGGCGGCTGATCTCCTCCTCCAATTCGCCCAGGCGGTCTTTCACATGAGCCTCGCCCTGCTCAATGGTGTGGATCTGCTCCCGCAGGACGTTGATCTGTCCCTCCGCCTTTTCCTTTTCCACATCTGCTTCACTGATCTGGCTCTGCAGCTGTCTTAAGCGTTCCTCATTCTCCGCAATCTGAACCTCCAGACTGTCATACTTCTCTTTTGTCTGCCCGTATGCGTCTGCCGTTTCCTGCTGCTGCCCGGAGGCAATTTCCTGCTTCTCCTGTACTTCGGCGCTTTCCCTCTGAATCCGTTCCATCTCAGAGAGGAACAGATTTACATCGTAGGATTTCAGCTCTTCCTTCTTTCTCAGATAGGTCCTGGCCTGTTCGGACTGCCGTTCCAGCGGCCCCACCTGCCGTTCCAGTTCTGAGAGGATGTCCGTGATACGGACCAGGTTCTGCTGCTCCTGCTCTAATTTCTTCAGAGTCGTGGCCTTGCGGCGCTTGAATTTCACGATCCCGGCGGCCTCGTCGAAAAGCTCCCGTCTCTCCTCCGGTTTGCCGCTTAGGATCCGGTCGATCTGTCCCTGGCCGATGATGGAATATCCCTCTTTTCCGATACCCGTATCATAAAAGAGCTCCTGGATATCCTTCAGCCGGCGGGCGCTGCCATTGATCAGGTATTCACTTTCCCCGGAACGGTACACCCGGCGGGCGACCGTCACTTCGTTGTAGTCCAGCGCCAGGGAATGGTCTGTGTTGTCCAGGGTGATGGCCACATAGGCGTAGCTTAAGGGCTTGCGGTTTTCTGTCCCGGCAAAAATCACATCCTGCATGCTGGAGCTGCGCAGCTGTTTGACCTTCTGCTCGCCCAGCACCCAGCGCACAGCGTCCGCCACGTTGCTCTTGCCGCTGCCGTTGGGGCCGACGATGCCGGTGATCCCGTTGTGGAAATCGAAAACGATCCTGTTGGCAAACGATTTAAAGCCCTGTATCTCAATTGACTTCAGGTACATAGGTTCCTCCTGACTGTTTCCTTCCTTCTGCGAAAATCCCTGCTGCGACAGACCCGCCTCAGCGTTTTCCCTTCAGCCCAAGAAGCGCCTGGTAGGCGGCTTCCTGCTCGGCTGCTTTTTTGGTGTGTCCCTTCCCGCGCCCGGCGTCTTTCCCGCCGATGCAGGCCTCCACCACATAGCTTTTGTTGTGATCCGGCCCGCTCTCCTCGATCAGGCGGTAGGCAAGTTCTCCCATGTCCTGTCCCTGCACCATCTCCTGCAGGATAGTCTTGCTATCATAAAAGAGCTGCATATGTTCAATATCGTTCAGCACAAAGCGGTGAATAAACTCTTTTGCATTAGCAAAACCACCATCCAGATAAACTGCTCCCATAATGGCCTCAAAAGCGTCGGAAAGCACGGATTTGCGCTCCCGTCCCCCGGTCTGATCCTCCCCCTTCCCCAGGAACAGGTAATCGCCCAGGGAAAGCGCCCGGGTACAGAAAGCCAGGGTCTGCTCGCAGACAATGCTTGCCCGCAGCTTGGTCAGTTCTCCCTCCGGCCAGTCCGGATGCAGATGGTACAGATACTCGCTGGATACAATCTCCAGCACCGCGTCCCCCAAAAATTCCAGCCGCTCATTGTCGGAATATTTTTTCATATGGTGCTCGTTGGCGTAGGAGCTGTGGGTCAGCGCCTGGCGCAGAAGCCCCTCCCGCTGAAATGTATATCCGATCTTCTGTTGAAATTCCTTTAATTTCTCCATTGGTTCCAGCATTCCTTTCTCTGAAAAATGACTGCTGCAAATGTTCTGCAGCAGTCATTCCTTTTTTACTGTTCTGCTTTTCTATCTCAGCCGTTGTTGCGGATCTGATTCACAGCGTCACCGACAGTCTTGATCTTGTCTGCTTCCTCTGTCGGAATCTCAATGCCGAATGTCTCTTCTAACTGAGTGATGATCTCAAACAGATCCAGAGAATCCGCTTCCAGTTCTTCGAAAGTCGTCTCTTCTGTAATGTCATCCGGCTCAATATCCAGGACTTCAGCAATAATGTTCTGAATTTTTTCGAATTCCATCTTTCCATCCCCCTTCCCTGAAAAATCTGAATTTATGCTACTGCTCACCCCTCTTTTGGTTTGCAGATATGCTCCCGGATCTTGTCATTGATCCCCTGCTGTTTGAAGGTTACGCACTGCAGGATGGAATTCCTCACATCCCCGGCTGTGGCGCTGCCGTGTGTTTTTACCACCAGCCCCTTGCAGCCTAAAAGCGGCGCCCCGCCATACTGGGATGCGTCAAAAGATTTCAGCGTCTGCTTTAAGGCGGGCTTGATCAGAAGCGCGCCGATCTTGGAGCGCAGGGAGGACATCAGCCCTTCCTTCACTTTCGCCAGCAGCGTTGAAGCCACGCCCTCATACAGCTTCAGGACAATATTCCCGGCGAACGCCTCACAGACGATCACGTCCGCGCCGCCATGGGGGATCTCCCTGGCCTCGATGCTGCCGATAAAGTTGATTCCCGGACATTCCTTCAGCAGAGGATAGGTATCCTTCACCAGGGCGTTTCCTTTTTCCTCTTCCGCCCCGATATTTAAGATAGCCACCCTGGGATTTTTCATACCGACAACATTTTCCATATAGATGGATCCCATCTGCGCGAACTGTACCAGATGCGAAGGCCGGGCGTCCACATTCGCCCCGCAGTCGATCAGCAGGGCGACTCCCTTCTCCGTGGGGATCAGGGGCGCCAGGGGCGGCCGCTCCACGCCGCGGATCCTTCCCACGATCGTCTGTCCGCCTACTAAGATCGCGCCGGAACTGCCGGCAGATACAATAGCGTCCGCTTCCTGATGTTTCACCATATTCATGCCCACCACTAAGGATGACTGTTTTTTCGTGCGGACCGCGTTCACCGGCGGCTCCGCCGTCTCAATCACCTCGTCGCAGTGAACCACCTCGATCTGTTCCTTCGGGTAGGTATATTTTGCCAGCTCTGCCTGGACCGCTTCCTGCCGCCCGGTGAGGATCACCTGAATCGCCGGATCCAGGTTCACAGCTTCCACTGCGCCCTTTACGATCTCCCCGGGGGCGTTGTCTCCTCCCATGGCGTCTACCACCACACGGACTGTCTCTGCCATAATCTATCCTCCGTCTCTGCTCATTTTCATCTGACGTCCCGGACAACAGGTGCCTGAGACTGTAACAAATATACTACAATAGATTCCATAAATCAACCAGAAATTGTCAGAACTCCTGCGCCCCGGCGTCCCAGACCCTGCCGCCGGTGATGACGGTTTCCAGGTTCAGATCCTGATCCAGTACCAGCAGATCCGCCCGGTATCCCTCGCTGATGGTTCCGATGCAGTGACCTGCCCCGATCACAGAAGCCGGCAGGGAGGTGGCATAACGTACCGCCCGCTCCAGGGGGATCCCGAAACGGACAACATTCCGGAGTGCGTCCATCAGAGTGATGGAGGATCCTGCCAGCGTGCCGTCTCTTAAAGTAGCTTTCCCCTCTCTGACAAATACGGGCTGGCCGCCCAGGCTGTATTCGCCGTCCGGCATTCCCGCGCAGCGCATGGAATCAGAGATCAGCGTAATCCGGCCGCGGAACATGGCCTCTGTCAGCCGGATCACCGACGGCTGCAGATGCAGGCCGTCGCAGATCAGTTCCACCGATGCGCCTGCGTCGAAAGCAGCCCCGATGATCCCCGGTTTCCGGTGATGCAGACCGTTCATGGCATTGTACATATGGGTCACATGGCTGGCTCCGGCCGCAAACGCCCCGGCAGCCATCTCATAGTCCGCCGATGAATGCCCCAGGGAAACGGTGCAGCTTTTTGACGCCTCCCGGATAAAAACAAAATCCCTGTCCTCCTCCGGCGCCACCGTAATCATGCGCACCAGTCCGCCGGAAGCCTCCTGCAGCCGCAGGAACAGTTCCAGATCCGGCTTTTTTACATGCTCCGCTGCCTGGGCGCCTTTTTTCTCCAGGCTCACAAAGGGGCCTTCCAAATGGATGCCGACACAGGAGGCGTGCAGCCCTTCCATCTGATCCTGGGCGCCGGCAAACTGCCGGATGGTCTTCATCGCCGCAGTCAGTTCTTCCTCCGACAGTGTCATCGTCGTCGGGCACCAGGAAGTGATTCCACGGGAGGCGTAAAACCGGGACATGATCTCCATGCCCTCCAGATCCCCGTCGCTGGCGTCGCGATTGCGGACGCCGTGGGTATGGATATCCACCAGACCGGGGATCACATATTTCCCGGTCAGATCCAGTTCCGAACCGTCGGACACGATCCGTTCCTCCGGGCGGACAGCGATCTGCTCGATGGCTGTCCCGATCTTCAGATCGGCCTGACAGAACGCCTGGTCACGGCAAAACACAGTTCCATTTCGTAATATCATATCTTCTATCCCCTCTAATCATCCTCAGACAAAAACGCCGTTCTCTGCGTCCCGAAAAATCAGTGCGTTACTGTCCATTCCGTTCACAGTAACATCAGTACAGTCCTTCGCACAGGGACAGTGCCGCCTCGTCAGCCACTACCACCACATCGTTGTGCAGCTGCAGGATCGATCCCGGGACAGCCGGGGTGATCGGGCCGAAGAAGGACTTTTTCACCGCTTCCGCCTTGTCCTCGCCGGAAACAACCACTAAAATCTTTTTCGCGCTCATGATGGTCTTGATCCCCATGGTATAGGCCTGGCGCGGCACATCCTTTTCAGAGAGGAAGAACCGCATGTTTGCCTTGATGGTCTGCTCGGTCAGGTTCACACAGTGTGTCTCCTTTTCAAAGGCAATCCCCGGCTCGTTAAATCCAATGTGACCGTTATGTCCCAGTCCTAAAAGCTGCAGGTCGACGCCGCCCATGGAATGGATCACTGCGTTGTAATCCGCGCATGCCTTCGCGCTGTCTTCCTCCGTCCCATCCGGGAGATAGGTATTTTCCTTCTTTATATTAATGTGGTCGAACAGATTCTCATTCATGAAATAATAGTAGCTCTGCGGGTTGTCCCGGGTCAGTCCCTTATACTCGTCTAAGTTCACCGTGGAAACCTCTGAAAAATCAATGTCCCCCTTGTTATACCATTCCACCAACTGTTTGTAGGCCCCGATGGGAGTGGAGCCTGTCGCCAGTCCCAGCACGCAGTGCGGTTTCATGATCACCTGCGCGGAGATGATGTTGGCCGCCTTGCGGCTCATGTCATTGTAATCTTTTGCCTTTACGATTTTCATGTTTTTGTACCTCCATATTTTCCATCCTGTCTTGTAAGCACCGGAAAGCGGTGCCTCCGCTGCATTCAATTATATGGTAATATCCCGGGAAGGGCAAGCATTATTCCATTTCCCACAACAGAACAGAAAAGAGGCTTCCGGATCTCTCCGAAAGCCTCCTGTCTCTGAAATTAATCAACCGCGATAATCTCTTTCTTATTGTAGCTGCCGCAGTTCTTGCAAACTCTGTGGGGAACCATCAGCTCACCGCACTTGCTGCATTTTACCAAAGTCGGAGCAGACATTTTCCAGTTTGCTCTTCTTCTATCTCTTCTTCCCTTGGAAGATTTATTCTTCGGGCAAATTGACATCTCGTTACACCTCCCATATATCTATCATATATGACTTGTTTTATAATCACACTTCGATTATTATACCCATCTGACAGGTGTTTGTCAACCAGTTTTTTGAAAAGTTATTTCGTCAGCCTACCAGCGCTACTGTCTCCCTTGCGATCGCCAGCTCTTCATTGGTGGGGATGATGCAGACCTTAACCTTTGAATCCGGTGTGGAGATCACAAGATCCTCGCCGCGCTTGTTATTCTGCTCCTCATCCAGGGCGATTCCCAGATATCCCAGGTATTCGCACACCTTGGTGCGGACGATCGGCGCGTTCTCACCGATACCGGCTGTAAATGCGATAGCGTCCACGCCATTTAATGCCGCCACATAGGCGCCGATGTATTTTGCTACGCGGTAGCAGAATACTTCCATGGCGGCTGCGCAAAGCTCGTTGCCCTGCTCCATGCCCTCTTCCAGGTCACGGAAATCGCTGGACAGTTTGGAGATACCCTGTACGCCGGACTTTTTGTTGAGGACGTTCATCACGCCTGCAATGTCCAGATTCTCTTTCTTGGCAATGAACTCCATGATGGCCGGGTCGATATCGCCGGAACGTGTTCCCATTACCAGACCTTCCAGGGGAGTCAGACCCATGGAGGTATCTACACATTTGCCGTTCTTTACTGCAGAAATGGAAGCGCCGTTTCCAAGATGGGCAACGATCAGTTTGGAGTTGTCCAGATCCATGCCCAGGAACTTCGCCATATGTTTGGAAACAAAGCTGTGGCTGGTGCCGTGGAAGCCGTATCTTCTTACTTTGTATTTCTCGTAGTACTCGTAGGGAAGACCGTACAGATAAGCCTTCTCCGGCATGGTCTGATGGAACGCGGTGTCAAATACGCCAACCATCGGTACGCCGGGCATCAGCTCCCTGCAGGCGTTGATACCGATCAGGTTCGCCGGGTTGTGAAGCGGCGCCAGGTCGTTGCATTCCTCGACCGCTGCCAGCATGTCGTCTGTGATCACTGCGGAAGAAGCGAACTTCTCGCCGCCATGTACGATACGGTGACCAACTGCGTTTACCTCGCTCAGATCTTTGATCGCGCCGGTCTTGTCATTTACCAGTGCGTGGAGCACCAGCTGGATCGCCTCTTTGTGTGTGGGCATCGGAGCCTCTGTGATCTCCTTGTCCAGTCCTGCTTTCTGATAGGTCAGCCTGCCGTCAATGCCGATTCTCTCGCAGAGACCTTTTGCCAGAACGGCTTCTGTGTCGGAATTAATCAGCTGATATTTCAGTGATGAGCTTCCGCAGTTGATAACTAATACATTCATTGTAATATTCTCCCTTCCATTTCATCTCAAAAGGCATATTGCCTACCTTTTTATTATAGACGTTTTTTAGAGATAAGCAAGTGATTTTGTCCATTTTTTCCCATTTTATTGTCTATTTTTTTGTGCATATTGTTATTTTTTTGACAGGGTATGATTTTGGGATTGTGAGAATATACTGGTACCGGGAGGAAGACAAGATGAAATCAGCTTTCGTTCAGAGAAAAAGGCCGTCAAACAGCAGGGGAAACCTCCACCTGATCCTGTTTTCAGGCCTGTTTTTCTTCAGTATTCTGTTTGCAAACCTGCGCTGCCCTGACGCGGTCTTCTGGCTGGGATACCAGACGGAAAACAGCCTGATGTTGCTGGATCCCGGGGAATTCTCCTGGCGCATGTTCGCCCTGTTTTTCCTGAAATACCGGCTGCTGCCCTGGCTGCTTCCGGCGTTCCTGGGATATTTCCCCAAAAGCAGCCTGCTGCTGCCTGCATACTCCGGCTGGCTGGGCGGAATCTTCGGCTTTTTCGCCACCACACTGATCCGGCAGTTTGGCCTGGCCAGCCTGCCGCTCACAGCTGCGATCCTGCTGCCCCAGATCATCTTTTACGCCCTGGCATACCTGCTGCTGATCCACAATAAGCTCCGGCGCTGCCGCGCTTATCTGATAAAGATCCTGATCCTGACCGGGATCTGGCTGTCCGGCGTCCTCTGTGAATACGCCGTCAATCCCTGGCTGCTGGAAAAAGCGTACGGGCTGTTCCGCCATATTCTGTAGGCAGCCCCGCAGCCGCTCCCGGCTCATTCGGCAGCCCTGCCGGCTCCTGCCATCAGGCTCCGTGCAGCTTCCCGTAATAGGCCATGATGGCCGCCACGGTCTTGGAGTCCTGGATCTTCTGGGCGAACACCAGATCCTTCAGCTCCTCGATGGTATAGGCCCCCATCTCCACAAACTCGTCCTCATCCAGATGCTGTCCGCCCACCTTCTCTAATTCTGTGGCCAGATAGATCTCGATCACTTCGTTGCAGAACGCCACCGTGGTCGCCACCGTGATCAGAAGTTCCATTTTCCCGGCGCGGTATCCGGTCTCTTCTTCCAGTTCCCTGGCGGCGCAGACGCTCCGCGGCTCGTTCACATCATCCCTGGCTCCCGCCGGGATCTCTATGGTCTCCCGCTCCAGAGCGTTCCGATACTGGCGCACCATCAGGATCCGCCCGTCATCCAGAACCGGCAGCACTGCCGCCGCCCCTTTGCGGTGGGCGATATAGTCCCAGTGGGCGATATCCCCGGCAGGCGACTCCATCACATCATCATAAAAATCCACGATCGCCCCCTGATGCTTCAGAACGCGGTCAATCCGTTTCATCCGTTCCATTCTTTCCTCCTCCACATGCTTTTGCAGCCGGCTGCGCTCAGCGGTTGTCGATCTTTTCCGGATACAGGTCATGGTTGGCCAGACGGTTCCAGGCCACCTCTTCCCATTTTGTCCCCGGTTTGCCATAGTTGCAGTAAGGATCAATAGAAATCCCGCCTCTGGGCGTGAACTTGCCCCACACCTCGATATAGCGGGGATCCATCAGCCGGATCAGATCCTCCATGATAATGTTGACACAGTCCTCATGGAAATCCCCATGGTTGCGGAAGCTGAACAGATACAGCTTCAGCGACTTGCTCTCCACCATCCTGTGATCCGGCACATAGGAAATGGTGATGGTGGCAAAATCCGGCTGCCCGGTGATCGGGCACAGCGATGTAAATTCCGGACAGTTAAACTTCACAAAATAATCCCGGTCCGGATGCTTATTCTCAAACACCTCTAACAGTTCCGGCGCGTAATCCATGGGATACTTTGTTTTCTGATTTCCCAGCAGGGTCACATCCTGCATTTCTTCCTTTTTTCTTCCTGATGACATCTGTGATTCTCCTTGTATTCCTGCCCATGCCCTGACACATCAGACAGCTCATATCTGATGGCGGCCCTGAGCAGTCGATTCCTCGTTTTTCTTTACGCCAGCGCCGGATCCTCCACGCCGTTGGCCGCAAACGCCTTTGCCCGGTCCATACAGGTGGCGCATTTTCCGCAGGGCTTTTCTCCGCCCTCGTAGCAGCTCCAGGTCAGTTCGTAGGGAACTCCCAGTTCCAGTCCTTTTTTCACCACATCCGCCTTTGTCCACGCGACAAAAGGCGCCTCGATCTTCAGCTGGTTCCCGCTGCCCAGCCAGATGGCCTCGCCCATGGCCCGGTTAAATGCGTCGGAACAATCCGGATAGGCGTTCCCGGCCGCGTCGTCGCTGTGGGCGCCGTAATAGATCACGCCGCAGTCCCGGGACAGGGCAATGCTGGCCGCACAGGACAAAAACAGTCCGTTGCGGAAGGGCACATAGGTGGAAACCGGCTTCCCGCCTGTTTTCTTCAGCTGCTCCGCGTAAGCCTCCTCCGGAATCTCCTGATCCGAATGGGCCAGCAGCGAACAGTTGCTGTAGGCGAAGATCTTTTCCAGATCCAGTTTTAGATGCTCCACGCCGTAATAGGCGGCCACTTTCCTGGCTGCCTCCATCTCTCTGTCATGTTTCTGTCCGTAAAACACAGACAGCGCCGTCACATTTTCCCGGCCGTATTTCTTTACTGCCAGCCCCAGGCAGGTGGTGGAATCCACGCCTCCGCTGGACAAAACCAATGCTCTCATATACAGATCCTCCCGTTTTTCAGTGCAGCGCCAGGTTCAGGCGCGCCTGCAGCATCATATCCGTCTGGAACCGCCCCCGCAGGGTGGATGTGTAGGTTCTGGCGTCTGTCTTTTTGATTCCCCTGGCCGTCATACAGCTGTGGCACCCCTCGATCAGCACCGCCACATCCTCGGTGCCCGCCACATCCTGGATGATCTCCGCGATATCGGTGCCGATACGCTCCTGCAGCTGTAGGCGTTTGGATACCATATCCGCGATCCGGGCGATCTTGCTTAGGCCGATCACCTTTCCGTGGGGCACATAGGCAACCGTTACCTTCATATCATACATCAGGGCCATATGGTGCTCGCAATAGCTGAAAATATTGATATTCTTTACAATCACGAAATCACTGTTGGTCCGGGAGAACGTCAGATCCTCCTCGAAGGTCTTGTCAAACATCTGCGCGATCTCATGGTTGCTATAGTTCATTCCCTCAAAGACTTCCTCATACATGCGGGCCACCCGGTCCGGGGTTTCCCTTAAGCCCTCCCGGTCCGGGTCGTCCCCCAAAGCCTCCAGAAGGCCGCGGATATGCATTTTTACTGCCTCTCTGTCAATTGCCATTTTCTCTCCTCTTTCTTTGCGCTCCTATACGCCGCGCATCTCGCTGTCCCAGATCACCTTGTGGATCTGCAGCTGCAGCGTCACATCGTTCATGTTGTTGCTCTTCATGAAATTCACGATCTCCTCCGGCTCGATCTCACCGTAAACCGGACTCAGAAACACATGGCATGTTTCGGTCAGGCCATACGCGCGGATCAGCTCCAGCGCCCGCATCAGGTCCTGATGATCCTTCACCACAAACTTCACCGTATCTTTTGACGTCAGGCAGGTGAAATTTTCCGGAAGCATGTGCGCTTCCATCCCGCTGCCCGGGAGCTTATAATCCATATTAAAAGACGGCGCGTTTGTCATCCCGGCAAAGGGCTTCAGGTCAATGCTGCCGTTTGTCTCGATCTCCACCCGGATGCCCTCCATGGCCGCCAGGGCTTCCAAAAGCTCCATGATGTTTTCCTGCAGCAGCGGCTCCCCGCCGGTAATTGTCACATTTTTGATCTGCATCTGCCGGACGAAATCCAGGATTTCCTCCGTAGACGTCCAGTGAGACCGGCAATCCTCCTCATTCGCCCATCTGGTATCGCAGTATCCACAGTCCAGGTTGCAGCCCTGCATGCGGATAAACAGCGCCAGCTGGCCGGAGCGGGGGCCTTCCCCGTTGATACTGCTGAATATTTCCACAACATTATAGTTTGACATTTCAATCCTCCTGATAAACCGCGCAGTTATTCGGCGTTTCGTAAACCTCCACCGACCGCATCCGATATCCCTTTTCCCGCAGCAAATGGTAAAAATACCGGGCAAAATTCTCCGCTGTGGGCCGGAAGGGAACCTCGATCAGATGAAACTGTTCCTCCGACAGCGCCTGCACGGTGGATCCCTTCAGGGAACCCTGTTCATAAATAAACGCATGGTCATAGGCGTCCGCCAGCGCTTTTAAGTCCTCCTTGATATCGCCGAAATCGGTAACCATCCCCCGCAGCTGTCCCTCCTCCTGCAGCCTGTCGGCGCAGACCTCCGCCACAATACGCCAGCGGTGGCCGTGCAGGTTGCTGCATTTTCCGTCATATCCCGCTAAAAAGTGCGCGGAGTCAAAGCTCTGTTCTGTCCTGATTACATACATAAAATTCCTCTTTCTCTGTTTCCGTCCGATCCCGCCCGCTGCGCAGCAGCCGCAGGCCATGGAAATTTTCCCGGCGGCGGCCGCAAAAAAAGCCGCGGCAAAAACCGCGGCCTGATCTCCCTGTCTGCGCCCGCCCGCAAAGGCAGCGCCACAAAAAGCAGTCCTGGTTTTTTTTAGAGACAGGATGGTACAAATGAACTGTCTGTGATGATGTTTTATTCTGCTTCTTCCTTTTCTTCCCGGATCAGATCCAGCACGGCGGTCAGCTCGCTGCCCACCGGAGGCGACGTCATCAGTTCCTGATGCTTTCCTTCCGGCGTGACATTGCAGAGCACGTCGCTCTCGCCGGCAGCGCCCTTCTCGATCATATAATACCAGGCTTCTTCCGTCTTCGGATTCCATACCACATAGGCGGAGGTGGCAATATGGGGAACCACATGGGATCCCGGAAGCTCGATGCAGACCGCCGTGGTATCCTCGTCAATATCCAGAGGCATCACGCTGAAATCCTCCGGCCGGTAGGGGCTGGGAACCTTATCGCCGTAAGGCTTGCCGTAAAGCCCGCACACGAACGTCTCCCGCTCCTCCTCCAGCCTGCGGACGAACTCGCCCTTCTGCTCGAACAGCGCCCGGGGGATCTGGTTCTTCTCCACGGAGCTGCGGGCCAGGATGATAAACTCATCCCTCGACACCTTCTTCACCTGACGCTTCTGCGGATCTGCGGGAATCTTTGAAAAATCCGTCAGAAAAGCCTGGCGCCGGAAGACAAAGCCCCCGGTCTGCGGGTTTAAGAGCACCCCGCCCAGATTCATCTTTTCATTTAAGGCGTTCCGGATCACCTGCTCCGCCGGCACGCGGATCATATAAGGGAACTCCTTTGTCTCCAGCACCTTGTCCCTGGAAGTAAACGCCGGGGCAAACTTGTTCCCCTTCTGGTCGGACATGGTGATGGGGAACAGCGGGAAGCTCTCATCCTTCCCCAGCGGTTCTCCCCGGAGCATCTTCTCCAGCACGGTCACCTTTACCTGTTTCGGGAAAGCCACCGGCACCAGCACCTGCGCCCCCTTAAAAATCTTAATCAGTCCTTCTAATTTTCTGATATCATTGTTGGATGCCGTATAATCCGCGATGGCCGCCTCTAACTTCGCGTTATCCGTATCATACGACGCCCGTTCCAAAATCTTTTTATCCATCTGTTGCCCTCTGTTATGTCTCAGTCCTGACAGGATGTGCCTTTCCCCGGATGCAGCCTGCCGTCTCAGGTACTTTCCATGATCCCGCAGATCATGGGAATCTGCACATTAAACTGTCTGCTGTTTTCCTTTATGCGGATCAGGTAATTCTGCTGGTCCACATATAAAATCTTTGCTTTGAAAAATCCCGGCGTAGCTTCAAAAAGCCTGGTCTGGTGCATATGGATATCGCACCGCTCCCCTGCAAAATAGCAGAACGGGTTGACCTCCTCATCCCAGTCCTCCACCACCAGCTCCGGCTCTTTTTTCAGGAGCCGCGGCGTCATCCGCACCTCTGTGATATCCTTCACATAGGCTTTGGCCGCCAGCCCCCGCCGCCCGCGGAACTGGAACAGGATAAACTCCCTGCCGGAGGAGATGATCCCCACCCGGGCGTAACCCACATCCTGCCCGATCATATTGATGGTGCAGTATTTTCCGTGAAACGGGGTTACATCCAGATATTTTCCCTGCTCATGAATCAGTTTATTCGCAGCCATATATCTGCCGCCCTTTCCGTTTATACATTGAAATACCCGTACCGCGGCCCTGTACCCATAACGGGCAGCCCCGGCCGCAAAATCAGAATTTCAGGTTCTTCAGCAGGTCTCCCATGGAGGTGCCGATGGCCTCTGCCTTGGGAATCACAACCTTTTCTTCCTCTTCTTTCTTTTTGTCCTCCATCAGGGCTCTCATGCTCAGCTTCAGTTTACCGTCCTGCCTGCCGATCACCTTCACCTGGACTTCCTGCCCTTCCTGCAGTACAGCAGAAGGGTGCTTGATCCTCTCTGTGGAAATCTGCGAAATATGGACCAGGCCGGAGATGCCGTCACCCAGATCTACAAACGCCCCGTAAGGCTGGATGCTGTCTACCCTGCCGGTAAACACACTGCCCACCTGGATCTCGGAAATCTTCAGCTGTCTGGCTGCGTCCCGCTCTTCCCGCAGGATCTCCCGCGCGGAAAGAACCAGCTTATCCTTCTCCTGGTCTGCCGTAATAATGCGCACCCGGATCTCTTTTCCCAGCCATGCATTCAGATCCTCCACGCGCTCCAGGCTCAGCCTGGAAACCGGGATAAACCCGCGGATCCCCTCCACTAAGGCAATCGCGCCCTTATTTACGATCCCTGTGATCGTCACCGTCAGATCTGCTTTTGCTTCATAAAGCTCCATGATCTTCTGCCATGCCAGCAGCGTATCGGTATCATGCTCGCCGTCTCCCATCATCTTGTAGGATTCCTCTAACTCTTTCTCCATATCCTTCATTGTTTCCTGTGTTTCCATTTCTCCTGATTCCTTTCTTTGTCCTCTGAAATATCAGGGCCTCCGCCCTGTCATCTACATCCGCTTTGTCAATAATCTGCCGTATGCACCAGCAGTCTGAAATGCCGGAAATAAGTGAAAATCGCCTTGCCCTTGATCTCGTCTCTTTCCACAAAATGATACTGCTGCGCATCCTCCTCCGAAGAAGCCAGTCCCTGCATCCGTGCGTACTCCGGCCACACGCGGCCATCCGCCGAATCATTGCGGTTATCGCCCATGACGAAATAGCAGCCCTCCGGCACCTCCAAATGATATCCGTCATTCTCCCAGTACCATTCCTCCGGAAGGTAATCCTCCGCCAGCGGAGTCTCACTGCCGTCAATATATATCTTTCCGTCCTCAATGTCAACCGTTTCTCCCGGAAGCCCGATCACCCGCTTGATATAAGTCTGGCTCTCATCCAGCGGATAGGCGAACAGGACGATGTCCCCCCGCTCAGGATCTGCAAACCAATAAGAAAAACGGAATCCGATCAGGCGGTCCTTCGTCATGATCGTGGTCTCCATGGAGCCGGAAGGGATCACCGCATTGATAATGATGAACCGCAGGCTGACAAACACAACCGCGATCACGATCACAAACATGCGGATCCAGCTGAACACTTCTCTGCGGACGGAACGCTTTTTCTCTTCCTCCCGCCTGCGCCTCAGTGTCTGAGGCTCCTTCTTTTCTCCGATTCCCATATATGCCGCTCACTCCTGCCTTCCCGTGTCTATGCTTCCTTCAGATCAATCACCAGCTCTACCGGACAGTGGTCGGAACCCATGACCTCCGTATGGATATCCGCCGACACAAGGGAATCCTTCAGGCATTCCGACACGATAAAATAGTCGATCCGCCATCCCGCGTTCTTCTCCCGCGCCTTAAAACGGTAGGACCACCAGGAATAAACTCCCGTCTGATCCGGGTGGAACCAGCGATACGTGTCTATCATACCACTTTCCAGGACGTTTGTCATCTTCCCTCTTTCCTCATCCGTAAATCCGGCGTTTCTGCGGTTGGTTTTCGGATTCTTCAGGTCGATCTCACGATGAGCCACGTTCAGGTCCCCGGCGTAGATCACAGGCTTCCCCGCCTCTAAGGACTTGATATAGGCCAGGAAATCGTCCTCCCACCGCATCCGGTAATCCAGCCTGGCCAGCTCGTTCTGGGAGTTGGGGACATAAACTGTCACAAAATAAAAATTTTCATATTCGAGGGTAATAACCCTGCCCTCCCGGTCATGCTCCTCCATGCCGATCCCGTAAGAGACGGAAAGCGGCGTCTTTTTCGTAAACACCGCAGTCCCGGAATATCCCTTTTTCTCAGCGTAATTCCAGTACTGCTCATACCCTTCCAGGTCAAGGGCGATCTGCCCCTCCTGCAGCTTCGTCTCCTGGACACAGAAAATATCTGCGTCCGCATCTTTAAAATAGTCCAGAAACCCTTTCTGGACACAGGCCCTTAAGCCATTTACATTCCATGATATCAGCTTCATCATTTTCACCCTGTATTTAGAAACCCCGTAAACTCTCCAGAGAGAATCTACGGGGATCTGTCCATCATACGAACTGTCTATTACGGCGGCCGCGTCTACTTCGCGTAATCTGTCACACGGCTCTCACGAATCACATTTACTTTGATCTGACCCGGATACTCCAACTCAGCCTCGATCTGCTTGGAAATATCCCGCGCCATCAGAACCATATCAGCATCGCTTACCTGTTCAGGAACCACCATAATACGAACTTCTCTGCCCGCCTGAACTGCAAAAGATTTATCTACTCCCTTGAAACTGTTTGTAATGTCTTCTAACTTCTTTAATCTGTTTGAATATGTTTCCAGCGTCTCCCTTCTCGCTCCCGGACGGGCGGCCGAAATCGTATCGGCAGCCTGCACCAGGCATGCAATCAGAGTCTGCGGCTCTACATCTCCATGATGAGCCTCTACCGCATTGATCACCGTAGCGGACTCTTTGTATTTCCTGCAGAGAGCCACGCCCAGCTGGATGTGGGATCCTTCCATCTCATGATCCACAGCCTTGCCGATGTCATGCAGCAGTCCCGCACGCTTTGCCACGCGCACATCCACGCCGATCTCCGCAGCCAAGAGCCCTGCGATCTGCGCAACCTCGATGGAATGCTTCAGCGCGTTCTGCCCGTAGCTGGTACGGAACTTCATGCGTCCCAGCAGCCGGATCAGCTCCGGATGGATGCCGTGAACGCCAACCTCCAAGGTCGCCGCTTCGCCTTCCTCGCGGATCATGCTCTCCACTTCCTTCTGAGCCTTCTCCACCATTTCCTCGATTCTGGCAGGATGGATCCGCCCGTCGACAATCAGCTTTTCCAGCGCGATCCGGGCAACCTCCCGGCGGATGGGATCAAAAGCGGAGAGAATCACCGCCTCCGGCGTATCGTCAATGATCAGATCCACACCGGTCATGGTCTCTAAGGTACGGATATTCCGTCCCTCCCGTCCGATGATCCGGCCTTTCATCTCATCATTGGGAAGCTGGACAACAGAAATCGTCGTCTCGGCCACATGGTCGGCTGCGCATTTCTGGATGGCGCCTACCACATATTCCCTGGCCTTCTTGGAAGCTTCCTCCTTCGCCCGGGTCTCCATCTCCTTGATCAGCTTTGCCGTATCAAGCTTGACGTCTTCTTCCACAGTTTTTAAGAGATATTCTTTTGCCTGTTCAGAGGTGAGTCCTGAAATCCTTTCCAGTTCCTGTATGCGCTCCTCATTCAACTTCGCAACTTCCGCTCTCTGCCGCTTGATATCCTCTTCCTTGGCTGCAAAGCTCTGTTCCCGGCGTTCGATCGATTCCAGCTTCTTATCCAGATTCGCTTCCTTCTGCTCGACGCGCCGTTCGTTCCGCTGGATCTCCGCCCTCCGGTCCTTGATCTCCCTGTCAAGTTCGTTCTTCGTCTTGATCGACTCTTCCTTGACTTCGAGAAGGGCCTCGCGCTTCTTGGTCTCAGCAGTCTTCACAGCCTCATCAATAATGGCCCTCGCGCGGTCCTCCGCACTCCCGATCTTTTCATCGGTGTTCTTCTGGAACTGCTTCTGAGATACCATGTAGGTGATGATAACAGCGACCACAGCCGTAATTGCTACCGCTATGATAATCTGCACCACAGGAGCCACCTCCTTATTTAGTTTTATTGTACATATAACAAATGAACCGCAAGCTGCCGGATGCAGCCGTACAATCCAATCAATTATGTCATAAACTACAACTATTAGATTTTAATCTTTTTTCCTGCTTATGTCAAGTCCATCAGCCGTTTTATCTTGGAAATCGGAAAACCTTTTCTCGCCAGCGACTGACAGATCTTCTGCTTCTCTTTCCAGTCTGTCTGTTCCGGATCGTACTGCTTTTTTTCCAGGAACTTCTGAATCAACTCCTCCTCACAGTCCCCGTACTCCTCCTCTATCGCCTGTTCCGCAGTCTCCGCGGGGACGCCCCGCTGAAGCAGAGCCAGTTTCAGCTGCAGCCTGCTCTTCTGCGACTGGTGGAAGCGGATATACGTACAGGCATAACGAAAATCATCAATATAATGGTAAGACTCCACATAGGCCACGGCGCCGTCGATCAGTTCCGGGGGATAATGTCCCTCCGCCAGCTTGCGGCGCAGCTGCGCCTCGGTCCTGTCCATCTGCTGCAGCAGGTACATGGCCCGCCGGATCGCCCGTTTCTGCAGGAGCTCCCCGCAGAGCCGCTCCCATTTCTCCCGGGAAAGCTCTGCCCCCTCGGCAATCCCCCAGGCTGCCGCCTCCTTTTTATAAAGGGGAAAACAGTCCACACCGTCGGTGTGGACCAGTATCCTCCCTCTCTTTTCCTCTGTAATCTTCAGAATCTGCATGCCATCACACTACTCATTCTCCAGGTCAATGATATTCAGTCCCTTTTCCGCCTCGGCCCTGGCCTTCTCCTCCGCCTCTTCCAGGGCGCGCTTGCCGTCCAGATCATAGTGGTCGCGCACCTTCTGTTCGATCTCCGCGCAGGCCTCCGGGTGCTCGGTCAGATAATTCTTCGCGTTCTCCCGTCCCTGTCCGATCTTCTCCCCGTTGTAGGCGTACCATGCGCCGGATTTGTTCACAATGCCGATGTCCGCCGCCAGATCCAGGATATTGCCCTCTCTGGAAATACCCTTCCCGAACATGATGTCAAACTCTGCGGTCTTAAAGGGCGGCGCGATCTTGTTCTTGACCACCTTGACCTTCGTATGGCTGCCGATCACCTCACCGCCCTGCTTCACCGCCTCGCCGCGGCGCACATCCAGGCGGATGGATGCGTAGAACTTCAGCGCCCGGCCGCCGGTAGTCGTCTCCGGATTGCCGAACATCACGCCCACCTTCTCACGGAGCTGGTTGATAAAGATCACAATACAGTTGGAACGGCTGATCACCGCCGTCAGCTTGCGCAGCGCCTGGGACATGAGCCGCGCCTGCAGACCCACATGGGAATCGCCCATATCGCCCTCGATCTCCGCCTTGGGAACCAGAGCCGCCACAGAGTCCACGATCACGATGTCCACCGCGCCGGAGCGCACCATCGTCTCCGTGATCTCCAGCGCCTGCTCGCCGTTGTCCGGCTGGGAAATGTAAAGATTGTCAATATCCACGCCGATATTCTTCGCGTAAACCGGATCCAGCGCGTGCTCCGCGTCGATAAATCCGGCGATGCCGCCTCTCTTCTGTACCTCTGCCACCATATGCAGGGCAACGGTGGTCTTACCGCTGGACTCCGGACCGTACACCTCCACGATCCGTCCCTTGGGGATCCCGCCCAGGCCGAGGGCGATATCCAGGCTCAGACAGCCGGTGGGAACCGTCTCCACCTTCATATGGATATTCGGGTCTCCCAGCTTCATCACGGAACCCTTGCCGTACTGCTTCTCAATCTGGGAAATCGCCGCGTCCAGCGCTTTTAATTTATCTTCTCTGGGGTCTTTCATCTCTTTCGCCATAATCCATCTCCTTGCACGAACTTATGTTCGTTTTTATGTTCCTATCTTAGTATAGTTTTCCAAAAAAGTCAATCCTGTTTTTATGGCCGCCCGGGCAAACGCCGGCCGTCAGAACAAACCATAGCCGCCACCCCCCTCTTATCCTGAAGTTTTGAAATCAAACAGGAGAGACGCAGGCCGCAGGCCGCGCTTACTGAAATGTATGAACCAGCACAGATCACAGATACTTTGAATTTCCTGTTCTTTCTCACTATAACACAGGACGGCGGCCGGGCGCAAGGCCGGTTTCATAAATTCTGCCCCGAAACAGGCTCAGAACAGGCCGGCCCCCTCACCCGGGAACCGGCCTGTCCGGAAATTGTTTTCCTTTTTTTACTGCGGCAGGCTGCACCTCTGCCTGCGTCTTTCTTCTGCCTCAGGATCAGTTCCGCCCGAACTCCGAGAGCACCAGACCCTCGTTGCGGTCCAGGGTCATTCCCACGCTCCAGGAATTCACAAACAGAAGCAGCGGATTGCCCTTTAAGTCGCGGATCTTTTTCATATCCGAGGTGCCGCTCAGATGATCCAGATCAATGTCCTTATTCTCAATCCAGCGGATATGCTCGTAGGGAAGCGCCTCCAGCCGGATATCCACATTGTACTCATGCTCCAGCCGGAACTTCAGCACGTCGAACTGCAGCACGCCTACCACGCCCACGATGATCTCCTCCATGCCGGTCTTGTACTCCTGGAAGATCTGGATCGCGCCCTCCTGGGCGATCTGGGTAATCCCCTTCACAAACTGTTTGCGCTTCATGGTGTCCATCTGCCGCACCCGGGCAAAATGCTCCGGCGCGAAGGTGGGAATCCCCTCAAAGGCAAACTTTTCCCTGGCGGTGGTCAGCGTATCGCCGATGGAAAAAATCCCCGGGTCAAAGACGCCGATGATGTCTCCCGCATACGCCTCCTCGATGATCTTGCGCTCCTGCGCCATCAGCTGCTGGGGCTGGGAAAGCTTGATCTTTTTATTGCCCTGCACATGGAACACCTCCATGCCGGCCTCAAACTTCCCGGAACAGATCCGCATGAAAGCGATACGGTCACGGTGGGCCTTGTTCATATTTGCCTGGATCTTGAACACAAAGGCGCTGAAATCCTCCGAAAACGGACTGATCTCCCCCATGTCTGATTTCCGCGGCAGCGGCGTGGACGTCATCTGCAGGAAGTGCTGCAGGAAGGTCTCCACGCCGAAGTTCGTCAGGGCGGATCCGAAAAACATGGGGGAAAGCTCTCCCCGGGATACCAGATCCATATCAAACTCCGCGCTGGCCCCGTCTAAAAGCTCGATCTCCTCCAGCAGCTGGTCGCGGAATTCCTCCCCAATTTCCTCTGTCAGCGCCGGGTCGTCCAGGTCAAACTCCCGCTCCTGCCCCTCTTTCGTTCCCTTCAGGGTATCGGAAAAGGTCATGACCTTCTTTGTATTGCGGTCGTACACACCCTTGAAATTTTTCCCGGAACCGATGGGCCAGTTCACCGGGCAGACGGCGATCCCCAGTTCCTTTTCGATCTCATCCGCCAGGTCGAAGGGGTCGTTGGCGTCCCGGTCCATCTTGTTGATAAACGTAAAAATCGGAATATGGCGCATGACGCAGACCTTGAACAGTTTTCTGGTCTGCGCCTCCACGCCCTTGGAACCGTCGATCACCATCACGGCGGAATCGGCCGCCATCAGCGTCCGGTAGGTATCCTCCGAGAAATCCTGGTGGCCGGGCGTGTCCAGAATATTGATACAGTATCCGCCGTATTCAAACTGCAGCACCGAGGAGGTAACGGAAATACCTCTCTGTTTCTCGATCTCCATCCAGTCGGAAACCGCGTGGCGCGCAGTGGCCTTGCCCTTCACAGACCCGGCCAGGTTGATCTGGCCGCCGTAAAGCAGGAACTTCTCGGTCAGGGTCGTCTTTCCCGCGTCCGGATGGGAAATAATCGCAAACGTTCTTCTCTTCTCTATCTCTTTTCGTAAATCAGCCAACGTCAGGGTACCTCCTTGATCACACACTCGTGTTAGTGTAAAACAGATGAAATCTCCTGTCAAGGAGGAATCTGATCTAAAACGCCGGAAGCGGCGTCCCGCTGATTTTGGGCTCCACGCCGAAGTAAGCCAGCACCGAGGCGCCGATATCCGCAAAGGAGGAACGGGTCCCCCAGTTCTGCCCGGAGGGAACCGGATCGCCGTATACAGTCAGCGGCGTGTATTCCCGGGAATGATCCGTGGAGGGCGTCCCCGGGTCGCAGCCATGGTCCGCCGTGATCATCAGCACATCCTCCGGCCGCAGCTTCTTTAAGATCTGTGACAGGTGACGATCAAAATACGTCAGCGCCCGCGCGTAGCCCTCCACATCGTTGCGGTGTCCGTAAAGCATATCGAAATCCACTAAATTCACAAAACAGAGCCCTTCAAAATCCCGGTCCAGATATTCCAGCGTCCGTGCAATCCCTTCCGCGTTCCCGGAAGTGCGCACAAATTCCGTGATCCCTTTCCCGGCAAAGATATCGTTGATCTTCCCCACCCCGATCACTGCGTACCCGGCGGCTTTCAGCTGATCCAGCATGGTATCCTCCGGCGGCAGCAGGGAATAGTCATGGCGGCGGCTGGTGCGGGTAAAGTTCCCCGGCTCCCCGGTAAACGGCCGGGCGATCACCCGCCCTACGCCCACGTCGCCCACCAGCAGCTTCCTGGCGATCTCACAGTACCGGTAAAGCTCCTCCACCGGGACCACCTCCTCATGAGCGGCGATCTGGAACACCGAGTCCGCGGAGGTATAGACGATCAGGGATCCGGTTCTCATATGCTCTTCCCCGTAGTCTTTGATCACCTCCGTGCCGGAATAGGGTCTGTTGCACAGCACCTTCCTTCCGGTTTTTTCTTCAAAGGCACGGATCACCTCCGCCGGAAATCCCTCCGGGAAGACCGGCATCGGCTTCGTGGAAATCAGCCCGGCGATCTCCCAGTGGCCGGTGGTGGTATCCTTCCCTCTGGAGAACTCTGTCATCCGGGCGAAGGATCCCCAGGGCTCTGCCTCCGGCTCCCCGGCCGTCACGCCGTCTATGTTGAACAATCCCAATTTCGCCATATTGGGCATGGAAAACTCCGGGCTGTCTGCCACCGTCCTCAAGGTATTGCTCCCGGCGTCCCCGTAGGCGGCCGCATCCGGCATTTCCCCGATCCCAAAACTATCCAGGACAATTAAAAATACGCGCTTCATCTGTCATCTGCTCCTTCCTCCAGGCAGATCCTTTTCCGGATCGGCCCGGCCCGTTCCTCCTATCCACCGTTTCCGGTGATGCTCCTGTCTCTATGATACACGGATTGTTCCCTCATTTCAATTCCGGCCGGGGTTTTCGGCAGATTTTTATTGCGTAATCGGCGTGATCACGATATGTTCTGCGGCGATTCCGGTCTTGCGCTTCACAATATCCTCCACCTGCGCCCGCTTGGCGTCCGTCACATCCCCCATATCCAGCACCACGTCCGCCGACTCGTCGGTAATGCTGACCACCACGTCGGTAAAGCCCTTGGCCTCCAAAAGAAGCTCCGCCGCATTTTCCCGCTCCGCCACATCCGTCATGGCCACCATCTCATCCACGGCGTCCTGCTTCTGGGCTTCGGAAATCGAGCTGTTGTTAATAATATCCAGCAGCGTTTCCTTATTTTTGGATCTCACCTGTTCCCGGTTCAGCTTTACCTCCGCTGCAAAATCCGTAACGGCTCCGGCCGATGTAAGGACTGTTTCCCCCGCATTTTCCCCCTCCGGGGCGGCGGCCTCCTCCCCGCCGGCAGCCTCCCCGTTTTCTCCGGAAGCGCCGTCCGCCGGATCAGACTGCCCCTCCTCTGCCTGCGCGGTCTGCCCGTTATCCTCCGTGTCGGTAAAGATTTCCGCCACTGTGTCCTCGTCGGATATCTCGTATGTATCCGCCACTTCATCCGCCGCCGTTTCCACAGCCTGGTCAGAGGCGGCGGTCTGCGTATAGCTGACATAGCCCGCCACTGCGATCAGCAGAGCCAGGGCCGTGATAATGATCTGGTTTTTCCGCACTACTTTTTTCACTCAGAACCCTCCTGTACCTGATTCATTTCTACTACCTTTATTTTATGTACTTCCAGACCGAATAATGCTTCCACCGCCTCAGAAATATCCGCGGCCACCGTCTGTTCGCCGCCTCCCTGGGCCACCACCAGCACCCCCTCGATGGCAGGAAGATTCTGTTTCCTGATCAGCGGGCCGCCCTCCTCTGAATCGGAGCTGTAAACAGCGGTTTCACTGCTCTCTGTCTGGCTGCTTTCCGTCACCTCCCCTTCCCCTCCCTCTGTCCTCTGTTCCTGCCGGGAATAGGTGGTATCCTTTTCCACCACCGCCTCCCCGCTGTCCTGAAACGTAATCATGACCCGCACCTCCCCCACGCCCTCCATGCTGGAAAGGACCTCCGCCAGGCGCTGTTCCAGCTGTTTCTCATACTCCTCCCTGCTGCCGGAAACGGATGCGGCTGACGTCTGCCCGGCGGCTGACGCCGCTTCCTCTTCCTTCTCCTCCCCGCCGCAGCTGGACGGCAGGGCGATCACCAGCAGCAGGATCCCGGCCAGGAACAGGATCAGCCACTGGTCTTTTCTCAGTTTTCTCCATTTCTTCTGTCCGATCCATTCTGTCCATTTACTCATCCGCCAAATCCTCCGCCATTTCCGCCGCGTGTCTCTCATAAATCTCCGCGCCGGTCTCTGATATCCTGTCAAAATCAGGCGCCCGGCCATCCTCCCGGTACTCCGGCCAGCTTTCTGTCACAGTCCGCAAAATCTCCTCCTCCCAGTCCCGGCCGGCCAGCAGGCTGACCACCGGCCCCAGCAGCGTCACCACAAAAATCAGTCCCGCGAAAAATTTCACATATTTGCGGTAGCTCCCGTCGGGGAGGATCTGCAGCAGCAGGGTCAGGAAAATCAGCAGGTAAATCACCTGGCGGATCCATGCTAAAAGATCTGACAGCACCGTCCTCCCTCCTTTCTCTATCGGACCGCTGTGATAACGATGGCAATGGTAATCAGGAACAGCAGCGCCGCCGTCACCAGCGTCTGCAGCAGCAGCCCCGCGCCTTCCCCCACGCTTTCAATACAGCCGCAGACATTTTTATCCGCAAAGGGCTGGACGACGGCTCCCGCCAGCCGGTAAAAGACTGCAAAAATCAGCATTTTAATCACCGGCCCCAGCATCAGGGCCATCAGGATCACCATCGCCGCCGCGCCGACCCCGTTTTTGATAACCGCCGCCGATCCCAGGAAAATGTCGCTGACTGCTTCCGCCGTCCCTCCCAGTCCCGGGATCATCCCCAGCGTTTTGGTGATGGACATTTTTTTCAGATTGTCCACCGAAGGGGCGATCATATTCTCAATCACGTTCATGCCGGTCACCCCCGCCAGCATGAACCGCAGCGACCAGCGGATGGCCTGCTTTAACAGCCGCGTAAACCGGGAGATCATCCGCTCCCCTGTCATATAATTCAGCATCTGCAGCACCACATAGATATGTATTCCCGGCGCCACCACATAGCACAGCAGCCGCTCCACCAGCCAGATCACCGCCAGGGAAATCTGATAGAAAACCGCCGCCGTCGTCTGTGCCGACGCAAAAACCATCGTCATACAGAAGGCCGGAATCACCGCCTGCATCACCTCCACCGTCTGCTCCAGCACCTGCTGCAGCAGCTGATCCATCAGGAGATAAGACCGCATCAGCAGAACCATCAGGATCAGGAAGTACAGATAAAATCCTGTCTTTGAGATCTGGCTGTTTTCAAACAGATTCATAAAGTGATGAAAAAAGGAAAAAGCCACCGTCAGAACCAGGATCTGTACCAGCAGATCTTTGCTCCGGGACAGGTCTGAGAAGGCTCCTGCCGCCAGTTCCCGTAGGATCCCCCGGGAAAAAAGCTCCCCGTCCGCCTCTAAGATCTGATCCAGCACCTCCCGGAAGGAAAGCCCCTCTGTCCCCTCCCCCGCCTGCAGCGCCCGGTCAATTTCCTCTAAGTCCAATTCCCCCAGCAGCTCCTGCTGCAGGTCGGCAATCTCCTCATTCAGCCCGGTCTCCGAAGCGGAAACCACAGCCGGCAGGCCAAAAAACACCCACAGGCCCAAAAGCCCCGCCCAGAAAAAGCGCCGTACCCTGTTTCTTTTCTGTCTCATGCTCCAAACAGTCCCTCCACCGTTTCCAAAAGCGCCAGCAGCACCGGCACGCTGACCGCCATCAGCGACAGCCGGGCAAACATCTCGATCTGGTTCCCCAGGGCTCCGAATCCGGCGTCCCGGCAGATTCCGGTGGCAAATTCCGCCACATAGGTAATGCCGATCATTTTGACCAGTATTTTCACCATGGCCGAGTCAATCCGGATATAAGCCTCGATCTTCTGTATCGTCTCCATCACGGCCGCCAGCCGCCCTGCCGAAAAAACAAGGATCAGAACAGCGGCCGCCAGGCTGATATAGAGCGCGTATTCACTTTTCTGCTGCCGCAGCATCAGCGCCAGCATGACCCCTGCCAGGCCGATCATGGCGATTTTGACAATATCCATAGCCCGTCCCCTTTTCTGATAGCTCTGTAACCCCGCCGGATGTCCCGGCATGTCAGAGGGAAAACAGATCCCGGATTTCGGCAAACAGGTCATAAATATAAGGCACCACCCAGAACAGCACGATCACCAGACCGGCCAGCCCCGCCAAAAAGGCCTGCTCCTCCCTGCCGCTGTGCTTTAAGACCTGTCCGATGACGGTCACCAGGATCCCCACCGCCGCAATTTTAAACAACAGATTCGCGTCCATGCGTTTCCTCCTCTTTTTCTCATATCAGAATCAGAATCACCATCACCCCCACGGCCATTCCCAGATAGCGGTACAGTTTCCGCCGTTCCGCTAATTCGGTTTCCGCCTCCGCCAATTTCCCCTGCAGACGCTCCCGGCAGAGTTTCAGATGTCCCATCTGTGCATCCACATCCAGGTACCCCAGGTTCTTTCCCGTTTCCAGGATGATATCCTTCTCCTCTTCGGTAAGCATCAGCGCCTTTGCCGCGGCGGCGAATTCTTCCCTCCAGACCTCCTCTAAGTTTTCACAGACGCCGCAGGCCAGCCTGTCCGCGATCCGCCCCATCACGCTTCCCACGGCGCCGTGATACCTCCGGTTCAGACCGGCCAGCGCCTCCTCCATGGCCAGCCGCTCATACCGCAGCTTCCCGGACAGCAGATCCAGCATGGAGATAAACGCCTGCAGGATATCCCGGTGCGATTTTTGTTTTTCCAGCAGATAACTGCTGTAACCAATGCACGCCGCCAGCACCAGCATAGATCCCAGGATCTTCATCACAGGCCTCACCTCTTTTCCTTTCCCTCCGCGGGAACCGCCGTCCCCTCTGCGGTAAAAATGCGGAATCTGCGAGCAGACCCCTGACGCCCCAGCACCACAAACCGGGAAAAGATCTGCAGCCGCCTGCACTCCTCCCAGCCGGGCTTTTTCCACAGCTCCTCAAGACTGCCGCAGTGAACCGTGGCCAGGATCCGGCAGCCGCAGCGAACAGCCGCTTTCAGCGCCCGCAGGTCTTCCTCCCCGCCGATCTCATCCACCGCCAGAATCTGCGGGGACATGGAGCGCACCAGCAGCATCATCCCCTCCGCTTTCGGGCAGCCGTCCAGCACGTCGGTGCGCAGCCCCACATCCCGCTGGGGAATCCCGCGGATACACCCCGCCACCTCCGAGCGCTCGTCCACCAGCCCCACTTTTTTCCCGGGAACTCCGCCGGTTCCATCTGACAGCAGACGGATCAGATCCCGCAGCAGAGTGGTTTTTCCCACTCCCGGCGGGGACAGGATCAGCGTATCCAGGAAATCCCCCTCCTGGTGCAGGCAGGGGAATACCGGTACGCCGCACCCTTTCCGTTCCCCGGCAATGCGGATATTCAGATAGGAAATGGGCGAAATCCTCTCAATCCTCCCCTCCCCGGCCAGGACCTGTCCGCAGACGCCCACCCGGTGACCGCCCTCCACGGTCAGGAATCCCTGACGGATCTCGTCCTCGTAGGCGTACAGGGAATAGCGCGACATAAAGGTACACATCTGCCCGATCTCGCCGCTGCCCATCCTGACGCATCCCTCCTGCGGCCGTTCGGTCAGGGTTTTCCCTTTCAGGAACCGCTCGCCGGATGACGTATGAAACATCAGGTATTCATTCACCCGGATCCGGATCTCCTCCAGGCCCTGTCCAAAAATCCCGCAGTCCCGCAGGTCTTCCCGCAGAGCCACAGGAAACAGACGGATCACCTGCTCCATCCAGTCACCTCCCTCTGACTGCCAGTCTTGTTGCTGTAAGGATTCCAGCCTGCCATCTTTTCCCGGCTGGACTGATATAATATATGAATCTTCTGAAAAATAAGAACTACAGAATCAGAAAAATTTCCGGACGCCGGCCAGGTTGTCTGACCGACGACGCGCCCAGACGACGCGCAAAAAAAGAGACCTGTCACACTGACAGGTCCCCATTCGTTATGAATTAATTGTATTTCCGCTTTCTTGCGGCTTCAGATTTCTTTTTGCGTTTTACGCTGGGCTTCTCATAATGCTCTCTCTTGCGGATCTCCTGCTGGATACCAGCTTTCGCGCAATTTCTTTTGAATCTGCGTAAAGCGCTGTCTAAAGTCTCGTTCTCTTTTACGATTACATTTGACATAGTCTCACACCTAACCTCCCTCCAGTTGCGTATTGTGCATATTCAACTGTTTGGGTATATTTTTGCACTGCTCTAAATTATACCATAATTCGCGGGTTAGTCAAGGTATTTTTTCAAATTTAGTGAATCTGACCCTCTAAAACCTCTTTTGCCGCCGCGATCGCCTCCGGAATACCCGCCGGGTTCTTGCCGCCGGCCTGAGCCATGGCCGGGCGTCCGCCGCCGCCGCCGCCAACCTTTGCGGCCACCGCTTTGATCAGGTTGCCTGCATGGGCTCCCTGCTTCATCGCACCGTCGGTAGCCATGGCTACCAGGATGACTTTCCCGCCGTTGGCAGACGCCAGGAGGATCACTCCTTCGCCGATCTTCTCCTTCAGCTGGTCGCCCAGATCCCGCAGGCCGTTCATATCCACCTCCGGCACAGAAGCCGCCAGAAGCTTCACGCCCTTTACTTCCACCACATTGTCCATCACATCGCCCATGGAGGACTGTGCGATCCTGCTCTTTAAGGACTCATTCTCCGACTGCAGCTCTTTGATCTCCGCCTGCATATGGGCGATCTTTTCCGCCAGGTCTGCCGGCGTGGACTTCGCCGCCCGGGCCGCCGCCAGAAGCTCTTCTTCTTCTTTTTTGTAGTAAGCAAACACATTCGCCCCGGTCAGCGCCTCGATCCGGCGGACGCCTGCCGCCACACCGCCCTCTGACAGGATCTTGAATGCGGTAATGTCCTCGGTATTCTTCACATGGGTACCGCCGCAGAACTCCCGGGAGAAGTCTCCCATGGAAACCACCCGGACAGTCTCACCGTATTTTTCGCCGAACAGCGCGATGGCGCCGGTTTTTTTGGCCTCCTCCACCGTCATCACATCGGTCTGCACCGGAATGGCCTCGGCGATCTTCTCATTGACGATCTGCTCCACCTTCTCCAGCTCTTCCGCCGTCATGGCCTGGAAATGGGAGAAATCAAACCGGGTACGGTCTCCGTCCTGATAGGAACCTGCCTGCTCCACATGGGTGCCCAGCACCTCCCGCAGCGCTTTCTGCAGCAGATGGGTGGCAGAATGGTTCCTGCAGATGGACTGGCGCAGCTTCTGATCCACAGAAAGCGTCGCATGATCGCCGGTCCTGATCATGCCGGACACCATGTTCCCCACATGTCCCACGCGGCCGCCGGCCAGCTTGATGGTATCTGTCACTGCAAACACGCCGTCGCCCACAGAGATGGTTCCATGGTCTCCCATCTGACCGCCCATGGTGGCGTAAAATGGGGTGACGTCAGTGATCACAGTACCTGCATCGCCGTCTGTCAGCACATCCACCAGCGCGTCCTCTTCCCCGTCGGAGGCGGCTTTTTTCACCAGCACCAAAACGGTGCCCTCATCCTCTAATCTGTCATACCCGGTAAACTCTGAAGTGATAGCCGGGTCGATCTGATCGTAAACGGTGGCGTCATGTCCGGTATAGTTGGTCACCTTGCGGCTGCTCCTTGCCTGGCGGCGCTGCTGCTCCATGGCCTCCGCAAAGCCCTCCGCGTCATAGGTAAATCCCTTTTCCTCCAGGATCTCTTCCGTCAGATCGATGGGGAATCCGTAGGTATCATATAATTTGAACGCATTCTCGCCGGAAAGGACTTTCTCGCCCCTGGCGGCCATCTCCGCTTCCAGTTCACTGAGAATTGCCAGCCCCTGATCCAGCGTCTTCGCGAAACGCTCCTCCTCCTGGGTCAGCACCTTGAGGATAAAGTCCCTCTTTTCCTCTAATTCCGGATAGCCGTCTTTGCTCTCATGGATCACCGTCTGCGCCAGCTCTGCCAGGAAAGTTCCCTCAATTCCCAGGATCTTGCCGTGGCGCGCCGCCCGGCGGATGATCCTCCGGAGCACATAGCCGCGTCCTTCATTGGCCGGCATGATACCGTCGGAAACCATGAAAGTGGCGGAGCGGATGTGATCGGTGATCAGGCGGATGGAAACATCATTCAGGGCGTCCGTCTCATAGGTCTTTCCGGACAGCTCGCACACCTTGTCCCGGATCGCCTTCATCGTATCGATATCAAAGACGGAATCCACATCCTGCATCACCACCGCCAGACGCTCCAGCCCCATACCGGTGTCAATATTTTTATTCTCCAGTTCCGTGTAACCGCCCTTGCCGTCGCTGTCAAACTGGGTAAACACGTTGTTCCATACTTCCATATAACGGTCGCAGTCGCAGCCTACCCTGCAGTCCGGTTTGCCGCAGCCGTACTTCTCCCCCCGGTCATAATAAATCTCAGAACAGGGGCCGCCGGGGCCTGCGCCGTGCTCCCAGACGCTATCGCACTCTCCGGTCTCCGGGTCGCGGTAAAAGCGGGTGATCTACTCCGCCGGAACGCCCACCTGCTTTGTCCAGTTCTCAATCGCTTCCTC
>CALWGM010000008.1 GCA_944380065.1 uncultured Lachnospiraceae bacterium | reverse complement strand
CAGAAAAAAGATCCTTCGATATTCATGCCTGTATTTATAGTAACAAATCAGAGGGCAGATGTCTATCTTGAAATTATGAAATTTATATAAAGTATAGCATGGATATTGCGTTTCCTCAATAGTCAGTTTCCTCACAAAGCCGGGATCCCGGCTTGATTTCATGTTCTGTTTCCTGTACAATTTACTTATCAAAAAAGCAGAAAGAAGGTATGTATTATGGAAACAAGACCCTATATCCCATGGGAATTAGTGAGCAATTTTATGATTGATGTTTTCCAGGCATATGGCGTGCCGGAGGAAGACGCCCGCATCTGTACGGATGTTTTGCTGGAGTCCGACCGGCGCGGCATCGAAAGTCACGGTTGCAACCGCTTCAAACCCATTTACCTGGACCGGATCAAAAACGGCACTCTGCTCCCGGTAACGAAGATTGATATTGTAAAGGAAACACCCACGACAGTGGTGATGGACGCCAACAACGGTATGGGGATGGTAGCCAGCTACCGGATGATGGAGAAGCTGATCGAAAAGGCAAAAACCTACGGTATGGCAGGCGGCACGATTTACAATTCCACCCATTACGGAATTGCCGGCTACTGGACAACCATGGCGGAAAAGGCCGGTATGATCGGCATTTCCGGCACCAACGCCCGCCCCTCTGTCGCTCCCACTTTCGGTGTGGAACCCATGATGGGGACGAACCCCCTTACCTTCACCATGCCGACGGATGAGGCCTTTCCTTTTAACTTTGACTGCGCCACATCCACGATCCAGAATGGAAAAATCGAATATTATGAACGCTCCGGAAAACCCACTCCCGCCGGCCTGGTGATCACGGAGGATGGCAGCACCATGACAGACTCCGGTCAGATCTTAAAGGAAATGCGCGCCGGACACTGCGCCCTGCTTCCGCTGGGCGGGATCGGCGAAGAGACCGGCGGCTATAAAGGCTATGGTTTCACGACTATTGTGGAGATCCTCTCCGCAGCCCTGGCGGGCGGACCGTTCATGAAGGATCTCAGCGGCAAGGATGCAGACGGCAACAACCAGATGTATCATCTGGGACATTTCTTCTTTGTCATCAACCCGGAATTCTTTATGGGGCTGGATACGTTCCGCAGGACCGCCGGCGATATCTGCCGCGGACTGCGCGCCTCCGAGAAGGCTCCCGGCGCGGACCATATTTATACGGCCGGGGAGAAGGAATACCTGGCGTGGCAGGAACGGAAAGACAGGGGCGTGCCGGTAGGGGAATCCATCCAGAAAGAATTTATCGCTCTGCGGGACGCCTGCGGACTGGACTATCATTTCCCCTTTGAGGACTGATGTTCAGGCTTTTTCGCCTTATGGTACTGTCCCCGCAGCCATTCCACAAACCGGGTCAGATACCGCAGTACAGGCTCTGTGGCGATGGCGAATACCACAAAGAGCAGGACGCACTCTAAGGTCATGCCGGTGATGCCGAACAGGTTGTTGAGGAAAATGCTGCAGAAAACAAAGGCGCCCACACACCCGGCCAAAACGGCTGTCCGCATTTTGTTCAGCGGCGCGCTGATGTTATAAAGGATCATGAATCCTACGATCGCCAGCAGCATGGTGGCGGCGGTGGAAATGTCTGTGTCATCCACGCCGAAGATCTGGCCGAATATGACCAGAGCCGCCACAGCCAGCGCGTCTGTCAGCGCGGCGGGCAACGCCTTGATGAGCATGTTGATCATAAAATGCTCCCGGATTCGGTTCTGGTTGGGCTCCAGCGCCAGGAAAAAGGCGGGGATTCCAATGGTGAACAGGCTGATCAGCGAGATCTGGGACGGCTCCAGCGGATAGGAAAACCCGAAGAACAGCGACACCAGGCTCAACAGCAGGGAAAAGATATTCTTCACCAGGAACAGACTGGCGGATCGTTCGATATTATTCACGACTCTCCGCCCCTCCAGCACTACCTGCGGCATACAGGAGAAATCAGATTCCAGCAATACCAGCTGCGCGGCCTGGGCTGCCGCGTCGCTGCCGGAAGCCATGGCAATGCTGCAGTCAGCATCCTTCAGCGCCAGAATATCATTGACGCCGTCCCCGGTCATGGCAACGGTATGTCCCGCGTCTTTTAAAATCTGTACAAATTTCCGCTTCTGCTCCGGCGTTACCCGTCCGAATACCGTGTTCTGAAGCACTGCCTCCCGCATTTCCTTTTCTGATTTCAGGCGGGAGGCGTCTACATAACGGTCGGCGCCTGCCACTCCGGCCTCCATGGCAACATTGGAAACTGTCACCGGATTATCGCCGGAAATCACTTTTACGGTTACGCCCTGCCGTGCGAAATAGGAAAACGTTTTCGGCGCGTTCTGACGGATCGGGTTTGCCAGCAGCAGAAAGCCCAGCGGACGGATTCCTGCTGCCAGCGGTTTGCCCTCCGCTGTTCCGTCATAAGTGCCAAAAGCAAGCACCCGCGCGCCGGCGGAAGCATATTCCTCGATCTTTTCTGCATACCCGTCAAACTTTTCCAGCAGCACAAACTCCGGCGCCCCCAGCACATAGGTGCCGTCGGGGAATACTGCGCTGCTGTATTTTGTAACGGAGGAAAAACCGCTGACCGAAGAGGCTTTCCGTCCTGAGGTTTTCCGGAAAGCTTTTTTTACTGCCTCCATCGTGGCGTTATCGCTGTTCATGGCAGCCGCGAAATCACCGACTAACATTTCAAACGGCGGCATGGTCTCAGGATCATATTCTTCTGTTTTCCGAATTCCCTGCACCTTCATTACATTTTCCGTGATGGTTCCTGTTTTGTCCACGCACAGCACATCTACCCGCGCCAGGGTCTCAATACATTTCATATCATGAATGAGGATTTTCTGCATGGCGAGCCGGGCTGCGCTGATGGCCAGCGCCACACTGGCTAAAAGATACAGGCCTTCGGGAACCATGCCGATCACGGCGGCGATCATGGAGGTGATGCTGGAACGGAAGGATTCTCCATTGTCATAAAACGACTGACGGAAAAGCAGGATGCCGATGGGGATAATGATAATTCCCACAACCTTTACCAGCCGATCCAGGGCGCGGATCATCTCAGACTGCTCACCCTCCTGCATGGCCCTTGCTTCCAGTGTCAGTCTGGAAATATAGGAATCACGCCCCACCCGGTCCAGGCGGGCGTAACACTGGCCGGATACAATAAAGCTTCCGGACATCAGCCTGGAGTCCTGGCCTTTGGCAATCTCATCTGCCTCGCCGGTCAGCAGGGACTCATTCACCTGCACTTCCCCGGCGCAGATCACGGCATCGGCACAGACCTGGTTTCCCGCCCGGAAAACCACGATATCGTCCAGTACCAGATCCTCCGCTTTTACCACCATTTCCTTCCCGTTTCGCACGACCCGCGCTTTGGGGGCATGCAGCATCGTCAGGTCGTCCAGTACCTTTTTCGCCCGGATCTCCTGGATGATGCCGATCAGTGTGTTGACAATGATGATCGGCAGGAAAGTCAGATCCCGGAAAGAACCCACAACACACAAAAGAACTGCAAAAATCATGAAAATCAGGTTGAAATAAGTAAAAACGTTGCTCCGGATAATTTCTTTCGTGCTCTTGGACGGCGGCTCCACCGCCTCATTCGCCCATCCGTGGCGGCGCCGTTCCTTTACCTGTTCCGACGAAAGCCCCTTCCGGTAATCAGGAGAGTACCGGGTGACCGGCACTCTCCTGACAGTTTCTTCTGTTTCTGATTTCTTCTTCTGTCTTCGGATCATTTAAAAACTACTCCTTACATCTTATCCAATCAGGACATGTTTCCCCTGGAACGCAAATCCATATTTACGGATTTTTTCTGCCGGAATTCCTTTTTGCAGAAGAACAGTGTCATACCGTTTCTCTTCTATCTGCTTTCGCGCAGCCTGGACGGTTTCCAGCAGTGATGCTTCCTCCGGATCGTGCACCTTAAATTCTAAGAGGATGGCATCACGCTGCTGCGCATTTTTCGGCTCTAATATCACATCATATCTGCCAAAACCGCTTTCACGGTTGGAAGTAATCACATACTCAGACTGCAGCTCAACAATCAGCCCCAGCACAAAACCATGAAAAAAACGTTCCGGTTCTTCCGCCGACGGACGGTTTCCGGTATCAAAATAACTGAAGGTCTGCAGGGCGACACGGTTCATATATACATTCATTGCCCGGGTATCTCCCAGCAGCAGAGCCTTCACAAAATCATTGTAATCCGATTCCGCCGGGCGGAACCATCCGCGCACCATACCGGCAAACGTCCGCAGAACCTCATAATTCGTAAGCGCCAGCCTGTACTGCGGCTCCCGGCCATATGCTGCCTCGTCTTCACTCTCATGTTCCAGAACTTTCAGGTAACCGCCGGCCAGAAGCAGACTCCAGACCGCGGATTCATTCTGATCCAACTGATTATATACAACCTGTTCATCAAGCGGCGTCAGGATGGAATGCCCGCACAGGAGCTCTTCAAACTGTTCTTTCATAAGGCGGCTGCCTTCCCGAAGCAGTTTGCTGACCAGGCTGTTGGAACTGGTATTTGCCCAGTACGTTCTGTATTTTCCTGTATCAAGGAAATTCAGAATCGACCACGGGTTATAAATATCCTGATAACTCCCAAAGCAAAATCCGTCATACCATGTTTTCACTTTTTCCTTCTCTGTTCCGCGCCCGCATTCATCCAATGCTGCAAATACTTCCTGCTCTGTAAACCCAAAAGACAGCGCATATTTATCGGAAGTGGTTGTCACCACTTCCAGATTATTGAGATCAGAAAAGGTGGATTCTTTGCTGACCCTGGTAATACCGGTCATGAGCGCCCGCTCCAGCCAGGGATTTGTCTTAAAGGAAGCGTTGAACAGACTCCGCGTAAAAGCGGTCAGCTCCTCCCAGTATCCTCTGACATAGGCTTCCTGCATGGGAGTATCATACTCATCCAGCAGAAGAATCACCTTTCTGCCATAATAACGGTATAAAAAAGATGACAGCTGGTAAAGCGCCATGGTTGCCTCCACATCCCCCATGTCAACGCTGACTCTCCGGAAAAAGTCACGGTCAATTTCATTGAGGACGTCACTGTCTTTTAAAAAGAGATATTCTCCATAAAGATTTACAATCAGCTGGCAGATCTTTCTGCGGGTTGTCGCAAAATCCGTCTCTTTCACATTGGCAAAGGACAGGCTGATAACAGGATAAGCCCCCTGAAGCTTCCGGTATTTTTCATCCTTCCAGATATCCAGATCCTCAAACAAATCACCCTCACCTGCATATCTTACGGAGAAAAAATGCTCCACCATACTCATGGCAAGTGTCTTCCCAAAACGGCGCGGACGGGTGATCAGCGTCACACTGTCCCCGCTGTCCCACCATTCACGGATAAAAGAAGTTTTATCAATATATAAATATCCATTTCGGATCACATCGCTGAAATCCTGGATGCCAATCGCCACCGTTCTTGCCATTGTCGCCTCCTGTAATCATACGCATTGTCGTGTCCCTGCTGTATCCGTTTCCACGGATTATATTCCTCTTCAGCATATACCATATTCCAAAGACATTCAACCGAAAATAAATATAAAATATGACAATCTTTCTACTAAAAAAGCCCGTTTTTCATGCAAAAAACGGGCAAGTGACCAAAAAATTGAATTCTGGCTTTATGCAGAAAGCCAGGAAACCTGCATGAAGCATAGAAAAAAATGCGGTTTCAGGAAAATGGAGATAGGGGGACTCGAACCCCTGACCTATGCGTTGCGAACGCATCGCTCTCCCAACTGAGCTATATCCCCTTGACTTAATCATCATACTCTTTTCTTTGCAGTAAATCAAGACAAAATTTACATTTTTTAGCTAAATTCTATCCATTCTCTCTCAAACACAGAAGCTGCTGACAGGAAAAGAGGCATCCTGCAGAAATGTTGTTCTGCAAAGCTGGCTCTGAATGATTTCTTATTCCGTTTTTTCTGTTTCCACCATCACCCGGCACTGCTTTTTCCAGCAGGCAATGCCATATTTCAGAATGGTATTACAGTCGTCTTCCCTTAACTGTTCTGCATATCCTGTCGATTCCATCTGCCTCAGCGCCTCCCGGCAGACCGCTTCCATCCGGGATTTCTCCGCATATTTCACTTCAATAATAATACCGATCCCCTCATCCTCGATCTCAATGGAGATGTCACTGAAGCCGTCTCCGGATTCCCGGTTGGATCGGACATACCAGTCTGTTTTATACCCTAATATTCCCAGCAGGATACCATGATAGAAATTTTCTTTTGTCGGCTTCCGGACAAAGGTATCCCGGATGCTGACAGTACGCCGAAGATAACCGGAAAACAGCTTTTCCACCTCCGGTGCATCTCCGCTCTTCAGGGCATCGCAGAATGATCTGAAATACGCCCCGTCCCCGGCAACATTTTTTACAAACATCTCCATGATCTGATCTCTGTAAATATTCCGGATCTCCATATTCGGAATCACAAGAGGATAGCTGCTGCCCCTGGGATTTCCGCGATATGTCAGATATCCGGTCATAAAAAGTACACTCCATATATTTTCCATGGAATCATAGAGATTGTTATAGGTCAGTTCCTCATGAATTTCCTTTGTCACCGGTTCGCCAGCGATCAGCGCTTCCATTTCTCTTTTTGTCCCCCTGGCATCCAGGGTCTCGATAAAATGTCTGACCACATCATTACTGCTGGTATTGGACCAGTAGTTTTTCGGTTCTGCCTCCGGGTTATCCAGCAGATCGTCACAGTAATTGATCACATCCCAGGGACAATAAACTTCTACACTGCCAAAACGGTATCCGTCATACCAGTCTTTTACTGTCTGGTATTTTTCGGAAAGTCCATAATACGTCAGCATTTCTTGTACTTCATCATCTGTAAAACCAAAATATTCATCGAACCGGACACTCGTAACAGACAGTACTTTCAGGTTATTTAATCCGGTGAAAATACTTTCCTTTGCCACTCTCAGACAGCCGGTAAGGACTGCGAAGTAAAGATACTCATTCGTTTTTAACGCCTGTTCAAACATATTTCGGATCAGAAATATCATCTCATCATAGTATCCCTGTTCATTTGCTTTCGCCAGAGGAACATCATACTCGTCAATCAGGATAATCACCTTTTTACCATAATGTTTATACAATAATTCGGAAAACTCCCTGAGACTGAACATCAGAGTTTCATCCGTCATATCCTTTTCCATAAGCAGCCCGAACAATTCCTTATCCTTGATCGAAAGATTTCTGCTGTCCATTAAAAACTGCAGCCGTCGTGCTTCCTCATTGATAATCTTGACAATGAGATTCCTGGCCGTCTGATAATTTCCTGCCCCAATTCCCTTCAGACTGATTGAGATCACCGGAAATCTGCCCATGTATTCCTGGCACAAAGCAGTTTCTTCCGCGATTTTTAAGTCCTCAAACAGAGACGGATCACTGCCGATTTCAAAAAAGTTTTTCAGCATACTCATATTCAGAGACTTCCCAAAACGTCTTGGACGGGTAAAAAGATTCACTTTCCCCCAGTTATTCAGCAAATCTTTTATCATATCCGTCTTGTCAATATAATAAAAACCTTCCTTGAAAATTTCCTCAAAATTTTCAATTCCAATCGGCAGTTTTTTTCTCACATCACTCATCTCCAAGCCCCCTGCTCTCCTTAAATGGCGTTACCGCCCGAAAAAAATCAGACACTTAGTTATATTATATAAAAATGACTTGAGAAATCAACGATTTTCTTGTGACTGTTCCCGCCCTGCCCTTTTGTGTCTGGTAAACATCTGAAATCCCCGTATCTATGAAACATAGTTGCAGCTCTCCCGCACAATCAGCCGGCAGGGAAGCTCCATCCGCACGTTTTCCGTATGGGCGCCTTTTTTCCGGTCCAGCAGGATCGTCAGCGCCAGGTGCGCCATATCCCGTTTCGGAATGTCGATCGTGGTCAGCATGGGGGATATTTTCTGGGCTTCCCTGATATTGTCAATGGAGATCACAGACGGGAGGTAGCCCCGTTTTCTGTGTCTGCGAAGCGCCTTTAATACGCCGAGGGCGGTGCTGTCGTTGGCGCAGAAGATGGCGGTGGGCCGGCTGCGGGAGGACAGAATTTTTTCCATGGCGCCCTCCCCCTCCTGTTCCGTCTGGTTCGTGGGATAAATATTCCCGTGATTCAGGGCGATTTTGTGATTGATCAGGGACCGGTAATATCCGATATAGCGGGACTCATAGGTGCAGTCCCCGATATAGGCAATGTTGGTATGCCCTAAGGAGATCAGGTATTCGATGGCTTTTTCCGCGGCTGTCATACCGTTGCAGACCACCTCGTCATATTCATGGTCGGTGGGGTTCCGATCGATCCCGGCGATGCAGGAATAGCGTTTTTTCAGCGGAACGATCCATTCTCTGGGGCATTTTCCCAGAATGATCAGACCGCTGTTTTCCTTTGCTTGCAGATAGGGAATCTGGTCAGCTATCTCCCGCTTTTCCTGAGGCTTATAGGGAATCATCCCCGCGGAGGTACTGTTCAGATCAAACAATTCCATCAGGTTCACCGTGCTGAAGGTCTCACCCAGCAGACAGCCGGAGCTCAGGATCTCTTCTTGGACATTCTGAAATAATTCACCGAAAAACGCATCCTCATCCAGAGACTGGAACCTGGCCAGAAAAAGATCCACAGTAAACGGCTCTTCCCGGCGCCGCGTGCCCTTCCGCAATTCCTGTGCGCTGGAATTCGGCACATATTTCAGTTTTCGTGCGGTCTCCCATATTTTCGCGGCCAGCTGCGGGTCATTTCCCACGTAATTCGGATGGTTGAGGATCCGGGACACGGTGGACACGGATGCCCCGGTCAGTTCTGCAATCTGTTTCAAAGACATCTCTGCTTCTCCTTTCTGCTGCCTGTCAATCGCAAATTCTTAAATTTTTCTTAATGAAAACGTTTTCAAATTGTCTGTTTTATCCGTTTTCCTACATGAAAGACAAAGGTTTTTTATCTGCAAATATCTCATTGTTTCCCTAAATTATAGAATGTTTTCAGCCGAAAATCAACAGAAAACGTTTTCATTATTTTATATTCTATTTCCCGCTTTCTGCCGCTATAATATCCATGTTAAAGTATTCACACAGGATCCTGCCCTGATGGATCAAACAGCCGGGTCAGGATCAGAAAGGAATCCAACAGGATGAAAAAAATAAAATATTTCCTGCTGGCAGCAGTTTCTGTCTCCCTGCTGGGGGTGCTGACAGCCTGCGGCGGCTCAGAAAATGACAACGAGATCCATATCGGATATTTCAACAATGTAACCCACGCGCAGGCGCTGGTCATGAAGGCCAACGGGACTTTGGAGGAAGCGCTGGGGGATGGCGTTTCCGTGGAGTGGACGGCATTCAACGCCGGTCCCGCCGAGCAGGAGGCGCTGTTCTCCGGGGATATTGATATCGGATATATCGGCCCGGTCCCGGCCATCAACGCCAACTCCAAGTCCGAAGGGGATATACAGATCCTGACCGGCGCTACCAAGGGCGGCGCCATCCTGGTGAAAAGAGAAGGCTCTGATATCGAGTCCGTCAGCGACCTGGCCGGGAAAACCGTCGCCGTGCCGCAGATCGGCAACACCCAGCATCTGTGCCTGCTGAACCTGCTGGCGGAGAACGGGCTGGCTCCCACCACCGAGGGCGGCGATGTGACTGTAAGCGCCATCTCCAATGCCGATGTGGCCAACACCATGGAACGCGGCGATGTGGACGCCGCCCTGATTCCGGAACCCTGGGGCGCTACGCTGTTAGAGCAGGGCGCAGAGATGGTGATGGATTATGAAGAAATTTATATGGACGGCGATTACGATGTGGCGGTTGTGGTTGTGCGGAAGGAATTTATGGAAGAACATCCGGATCTGGTAGAAAAATTTCTGGAAGTCCACGAACAGACCACAGAGGAGATCGATCAGGATCTGGAAACTGCTCTTGTGACCATCAATCAGGAACTGGATGAATCCACCGGAAAATCCCTCAGTGATTCTGTGCTTCAGGAAGCATTTACCAGGATTAATGTGTGGTCTGACCTGAATTATGAAGCGATTTTTGATTTTGCACGGATCTGCAAAGAACAGAATTTCATCGAAGAAGTTCCGCCGGATGAGCAGCTTTATGTTTCCCGGTAGCTGCGGATCCGGGATCCATCCACAGAGAACAGTAAGAAACAGGAGAACACATCATGTCTTTAGTGATTCAAAATCTTGGGAAAAAATTCAGCAACAGCGACAAACCTACGCTGCAGGATATTAATTTAGAGGTGAAAGACGGTGAGTTTGTCTGTATCGTCGGATCCTCCGGATGCGGCAAAACAACGCTTCTGAACCTGATTGCCGGGCTGGAGCAGCCCACCTCCGGCGAAGTGACCATTGACGGAGTCAGGATCACAAAACCCGGCGCTGACCGTACCGTCATGTTCCAGGAACACGGTCTTTTTCCCTGGCTGAATGTGATCGAAAATGTCAGATTTCCGCTGATGCTGGCCGGGGTCTCTCCTGAGGAACAGGAGAAAAGAGCCAGCCATTATCTGGAAATGGTAGGTCTGTCTGCCTATAAAAACTATCCGATCCATGAAATTTCCGGCGGTATGAAACAGCGTACTGCCCTGGCGCGGGCTCTGACCATGGATTCTAAAATCCTGCTGATGGACGAGCCGTTTTCTGCTCTTGATAAACAGACGGCCAATCAGCTCCGGGAGCAGCTGGAAAACATCTGGCTGGAAACCCGCAAAACCATCTTCTTTATTACGCACAGCGTGGAAGAAGCTGTTTATCTGGGAGACCGCGTGGTGGTACTCTCTCCCCGCACCTGCTCGGTAAAACAGATCTTAGAGGTTCCCCTTCCGCGTCCGCGTCAGATCTACACGCCGGAATTTGTGGAGCTGCGCCATCAAATACTGGATATCATCAAAGGAGAAAATATGCTATGAGTATCTTTGTTTTCCTGATTATCATTATCTGCGCCTGGCAGGCGTTCTATTATGTCGGTGTGGATCTCCTGGAACTGGCGAAACCCTATGCGGTTCCCTCTCCCATCGGCGTCGGTCAGCGGCTGGTGGAACTCTGCAGCGACGGTTCCCTGTTTCAGGCCATCGGAAATTCGCTGCTGCGCGGAGTGGCCGGATTTGCCATTGCGGTGCTGATCGGGCTGGTGCTGGGGCTTCTGATGAACCATTTCAAATTTTTGGGAAAGAACTTAAAGCCCATCGTGCTGGGGATCCAGACGCTTCCCAGTGTCTGCTGGGTGCCTTTTTCCATCCTCTGGTTCGGGCTTTCCACGCAGGCGATCCTGTTCGTGGTGGTGATGGGATCTGCCTTCAGCATCGCCATTTCCGTTACCAACGCCATCCAGAATATCCAGCCCATCTATAAAAAAGCGGCCCTGACCATGGGCGCTACCAACCGGCAGATGTACCAGCATGTGATTCTGCCGGCGGCGCTGCCGGAGCTGATCACCGGTCTGAAGCAGGGCTGGTCGTTTGCCTGGAGAGCACTGATGGCAGGAGAAGTTATGACCACCTCCATCGGCCTGGGGCAGACGCTGATCATGGGACGCGATCTGGCGGACATCGACCAGGTTATGCTGGTGATGATCGTCATTGTGGCCATCGGTATTCTGATTGATAAGCTGGTATTCAGCTCCATTGAAAAGAAAGTCATGCGAAAACGCGGACTGATTTAGTGCGAAAGAATGAAGTCTGCCGCAGCCTGGGCAGCCCTCCAGCGGTCGTCTCCCTCAAAGCCGTGACCGCCTCCGGGGATAACCTGCAATGCTGCGGACGGATACCTCTGCACAGCCTTTTCAGAAACCGCAAGAGGAACCATATCGTCCTGATCACCATGAAGGATCAGGACGTTCTTTTTATATTCTGCCGCCTTCTCCCAGATCGGGATCCGCAGGGCGTCCCGGATATAGCGTTCCCCCAGCCGGAACCCGAAGAAATCATAACGTTCCGGCGACGGCAGCGCATCCCGCTTTCGGGAATCCTCCTGAATGTTAAAAGCCGGATACCAGAGAATCAGCCCTGCCGTGTCCGCGGCACATTCCGCCGCCACAGCGGCGGCCACATAACCGCCCTGGCTTTCTCCCATCAGGAAGATCTTCCCTGTGTCGGTCGTCGGCAGCTTCTTCATTTCCTGAAGTACGATCCGCAGGTCATCGATCTCTGTCTGCACGGACATCTCTGAAAAATCTCCGTCGCTGAGGCTCTCCGCCCCGCCCCCACAGAAATCAAACAGGAAGCAGGCGATGCCCCTCTCCGCGAAAAACGGGCCGTAGTGTTCCAATTCCCGGTAATTGCTGCCCAGACCATGGCAGAAAATCACAAGCGGATATCCGCTGACATCGGCTTCCCCATGGGGCAGGTACATCCGCCCACGAATCAAAAGCTGTCCTTTTCTGAAAACATAATCTTTCATATCGGCTCCCTCTCTTCCTGTAAATCTGAAATCTCAGAAGCATGGCTCAGCGCCTTCTTCCCCGCACAGTTTTCCGATTCAGCACAAATCCTACCACTGCGCCGATCACGCCGCCGATGATATGCCCCAGATTGGAAATGTTATCATGCGCCGTAATTCCCTCATAAATCTGCTGTCCCAGATAAATCGCCGCCACCAGCAGGAATGTCAGCGGTATCTCCCGCTCATTCAGGCTGGTAAAAGAGGAAAGCAGGATAAATGCGAAGCAAATGCCGCTGGCGCCGCACAGGGCCACCTGCCAGAAAAAAATATAGTTGATCAGACTGGTGACCACCGCTGTGATGGCAATGATCTGAAGGATCCGGACCGAACCGTATTTTTCCTCTAAGAGCGGCCCCAACAGCAGGATGTATCCCATATTGGCAATCAGATGCGGCCAGCCGTCGTGGCCGAAAATATAAGTGAAAAAACGCACATAGGTCAGCGGATCCCGCAGGGAGGAATGCCAGGTCACAAACAGCAGGTCGTTGCTCCTGCCGCCCGTCAGTATACTGACCAGCATGACCAGAAAGCAGATTCCCACGAACCCCAGGATCACAGGGGAATTAAAAGAAATCTTCCATCGCTTGTTCATTTCCGATCCTCCTTACAGTTGATCCGAATCCAATACAATGGTAAACGGGCCGTCATTTAAAAGCTCCACCTTCATATCTGCGCCGAAGATGCCCTGTTCCACCACCGGAACCGTCTCCCGGCATTTGCGGATAATGTATTCATACATGTCCTCTGCCATGTCAGGGCTGCCCGCCCGGATAAAGGAAGGACGGTTTCCTTTTCTGCAGTCGGCGTAAAGGGTAAACTGGGAAATGAGCAGCAGTTCGCCGTTCACATCCTTCAAACCCAGATTGGTTTTTCCGTTTTCATCTTCAAAAATCCGCAGGCCGGTCATTTTCCGCACCATTTTATCTGCGATTTCTGTCGTATCCTCATTGCATACGCCGATCAGCACCAGGAAGCCTCTCCCGATCTTACCGACCACCTGTCCGTCTACAGTTACAGAAGCATGCGCTGCACGCTGTATTACAAATTTCATAATCGCTCTTCCTTTCGGCGCCGCTTTTGCAGCGCACCCTTTCTTTTGCCTGTTCCCTATTCTAACCCAGATGGATGGGAAAAGCAATGCAAAACCCCCGGTTGCCGACGGCCTGCCCTTCGTGTATAATAGGGATGGTTCCGGCAGGGGGGCTCTCATCTGATGTGCCCCCGGCAAAGCTTTTTGTTTCCCGGGACGAAATTACAGGAATTTGAGGCAGATAACAGATTATGACATTACGACGACTGATGAGCCTTGTACGGAAGGCAATTGACGAATACCAGCTGATTGATGAAAACGACCATATCGCCGTAGGAGTTTCCGGCGGCAAGGATTCCCTGACGCTCCTGCACGCCATGGCCGGGATCCGCAGATTCTATCCCAGGCATTTTGAACTGACGGCGGTCTGCGTGGATCTGGGGTTTGAAGGCTTCGACCTCACGTCGGTGGCGCAGCTCTGCGAGGAACTTGAAGTTCCCTTCCATGTGGTGCATTCGGATATCGGCAGGATCATTTTTGAGGAACGGCAGGAGAAAAATCCCTGCTCTCTCTGCGCCAAGATGCGCAAGGGCGCCCTGAATACGGCCATCAAAGAATTAGGCTGCAATAAAGTCGCTTACGCGCATCACCGGGACGATGTGGTGGAGACCATGATGATGTCCCTGATCTACGAGGGACATTTCTATTGCTTCGCGCCGAAGACCTATCTGGACCGCATGGATCTGACGGTGATCCGTCCGATGATCTATGTGCAGGAGGCGGATGTCATCGGTTTTCAGAACAAATACGGTCTCCCGGTGGTGAAAAATCCCTGCCCCGCCGACGGCTACACCAAACGCGAGTACGCCCGGGATCTGGTGAATCAGATCAACCGGGAAAATCCGGGGGCAAAGGAACGTTTTTTTACAGCCGTCGTCAACAGCACGGTAAAGGGCTGGGCGAAGCCTCCCGCCAGGGACGCTTAACGCTGCCCGGCACAGGAACTGACATGACAGGATCAGGTGAGAAAATGAAAGAACGAGCTTATCATGAAAAAGTCAATATTGAAAATGAGAAAAAACTGCGGGCGCTTATGGCGGAACTGCCCCGCTTCTGCCGGGAGTTTTTCATCGGCATCGAACCGACCACTTCCTCCCGCACCAGGATCGCCTACGCCTATGACCTGGGCGTTTTTTTCAATTATCTGCATGAAAATAATCCGGCTCTGGCAAAAATGGAGATCACGGATTATCCGGTTGCGGTCCTTGATGAGATCACAGCCCTGGATATCGAGGAATACATGATGTATCTGAAATATTATGTCCATAACGGCGTGGAGCACACCAACGACGAGCGGGGGCAGATGCGCAAGCTGGCCACGCTGCGCAGTTTTTACAATTACTTTTTCCGCAAGGAAATCATCTCCAAAAATCCCGCTTCCCTGGTACAGATGCCCAAACGCCATGAGAAAAATATCGTGCGTCTGGATATCGATGAGGTGGCCCTCCTGCTGGATGAGGCCGAATCCGGGGAGAAACTGACTGCCCGCCAGAAAATGTACCATGAAAAGACAAAAAAGCGGGATCTGGCCATTCTGACGCTTTTGCTGGGCACCGGGATCCGTGTGTCAGAATGTGTGGGACTGGATATCCAGGATATCGATCCCAAAAACAACGGCATTAAGATCCACCGCAAGGGCGGCAAAGAAATGATGGTCTATTTCGGCGACGAGGTCGCCCGGGCGCTGGATGATTATCTGGATGAGCGTCTGCTGATGAAGCCGCAGGAGGGAAGTACGGAAGCGCTCTTTCTCTCCCTGCAGAACCGGCGCATCGGCGTCCGTTCCGTGGAAAATCTGGTCAAAAAATATGCCCGGCTGGTGACCACCGTGAAAAACATTACGCCGCACAAACTGCGCAGCACGTACGGGACGAACCTTTACCGGGAAACCGGGGACATTTATCTGGTGGCCGACGTACTGGGACATTCGGATGTCAACACCACCCGCCGCCACTACGCCGCCCAGGCGGACGAACGCCGCCGGATGGCCGCGAAGGCCGTGAAGCTGCGGGAAGATCCTGCCCCGGCGAAAAAAAATCACGAACCGCCTTCCGGAAAGCAGGAATAAATTTGTGAAAGACAGGATAAATCGGCACAGCGCCGGGAAGATGTAACTTCCCGGCGCTGTGCCGATTTATAAGGGGCTCTCATCATCATTTCATAAACCGGAAAACCCCGATCACCTTACCCATAATGGAAACCTCATTCACTAAAATCGGGTCCATCTCATCGTTCTCCGGCTGCAGGCGGTAATATCCGTCCTCTTTATAAAAGGTCTTTACTGTGGCGGAATCCTCCACCAGAGCCACCACCATATCCCCGTTTCGGGCCACCTCCTGCTGTTTCACCAGGACATAGTCTCCGTTTAAAATGCCGGCATTGATCATACTCTCGCCCTTTACCTTCAGCAGGAAGGTCTGTTCCTTCGGCATCATCTCTGCCGGAATCGGAAAATAATCCTCAATATTCTGCTCGGCAAAAATCGGCTCTCCCGCAGCTACCTGGCCGACGATCGGCACGTGCACCATCTCCCGCCGTCCCAGGTTAAAATCCTCATCGCAGATCTCAATCGTACGCGGCTTCGTCGGGTCACGATGAATATAGCCGTTCTTCTCCAGCGTCTCCAAATGCGCGTGCACGGAAGAGGTGGATTTTAAATGGACAGCCTCGCAAATCTCACGCACAGAAGGGGGATATCCCTTCTGCAGGATCTGGGACTTGATATAATTCAGAATCTGCAGCTGCTTCTCACTGATCTTGCCTTTAGACATGGTATCTGTATCTCCTGTATCATTTATTTGAATCCATCATAGCACAGTTGATTCCAAAAAGCAAACATATATTCCGAACAAATTTTCGAAAAACCATTGACATCCGAACAGGTGTTTTGTATAATCAGAACCAGAACAGACGTTCTGCGAACAGATGTTTTAATACAGCAGACGATTTTACTGTGAACTGCTGACAGGTTTCCCTGAGACACATGATATGGGAGGAGTGATCCGTATGAATACTTATTTAAAGAAGAACGCGAAAAAAGCCCGGGCACGCAGACAGTTCCTGCTGATTCTTGCCGCATTTTTTGCTGCGGTGTGCCTCTTTCTGGCACTTGGCGGACGGATGCGATCCGGACAGGTACAGGCATCCTCCAACCAGGAGGTGTGCTACACTTCCATCCGTGTAGACGCAGGCGATACCCTGTGGGACATCGCGGATACCTATATGGGCACTGCCTATGACGACAGGGAAGACTATATCGACGAAGTAAAAGCGATTAACCATATAACAGAGGACGCTCTGCAGGCGGGCTCCTATATCATCGTGCCCAGCGTGATGACGGTGGATCAGGGGGATTCCCTTTACAGATAGCAGACCTGAGATTCGGACTGGCGCTATTGCTGCGGACTGCGGAAACGAGATACCGCCAGGGAAATCCCTGGCGGCCGCTTTCTTTATTCTTTCCTTTACAGTTCCTCCGGTGAGATAAATGTCCCGTCCTGCCAGATCCGCTCCAGATCATAGAACAGACGGTCTTCCTTCGAGAACAGATGGACGATGATGTCTTTATAATCCATCAGAACCCAGCTGGATCTCTGATTGCCCTCTGTCTGGGCACAGGTATGTCCGGCCTTGTAGAGATCCTCTTCCACTGCATCGATCATTGCCTGCAGCTGGTTGGCATTTGCTGCGCTGGCAATCACAAAATAGTCAGCGATCACAGAGATGCCGCTGATATCAATCACCTGGATATCTTCCGCTTTTTTCTCCGATAAAGCGTGGCAGGCCAGTTTCGCCATTTCTCTTGATACATTGTTTTCAGCCATAATATTCTCCTTCCTGTGCCCTAAACAGAGGCACAGCATTCTTTATAATACAGATACGCCTGGTAGGTGGCGGGATCCATCATCTGTGCCCGTTCCGGACTGCTCTGCAGATAACATACCGTATCTGCCATGATCCGGTATGTAGTCTGCTCCAGATCCTTCTGCGCTAATTTTCTCAGTTCCTTCAGATGAGGAGCCTGGTCTCTGCCTGGTTCGATGTAATCCGCCACAAAAATGATCTCATCCAGCAGGCTCATATGGATACAGCCGGTGGTATGCACACGGATCGCATGCAGGATTTCTTCATCCCCTATGCCATATTTGTATTCAGCCACCAGCGCGCCGCATTTTGCGTGCAGCAACGGGGGATTGGCCCGTTCGGCGTCTGTCACGGAAACACCGTACTCCCGGCACATGGAAAACTTCTGCTCATCCGGAATCCCTTTGGCGCAGTCGTGGAGAAGAGCCGCCAGCCGGGCTTTTCCCACGTCATAGCCATGGATTTCAGCTAATTTCCCCGCTGTCTCCACAACTCCCATCGTATGCTTATAGCGGGATGGCTTCAGTTCTTTTTTCAGTTCCTTCTGGATTTCTTCAAATTTCATGGGATTCTACAACTCCTTCCGGCTGGTTCAGGTACAGGCTGTTTTCCTGAATATAAGCGGCTACCGTATCCGGAACCAGATAACGGATGCTCTGCCCCTGTCCGACACGCTCACGGATACTTTTGCTTGAAACATTAAAATTCGGTGTATTTAACCGGTAAATCTGTCCGCCCAGATGTCTGCTCAGATAGGAGATCTGCTCATCCACCCGCTTCTCGTTCAGCTCGTCCCTCACTGCCGCCAGGATCACGGCCTCCCGGCAGATCATTTCCGGGTGACGCCAGAGCAGGAAATCAAACAGGGAATCAGCCCCCAAAATGAAATAACACTCCATATCCGGATGCTCTTCCTTCATCAGGCGCAGCGTTTCATAGGTGTAGCTGATACCGTTGTGCTCGATCTCCCGGTAAGAAATCCCAAACAGCGGATTATCCGCAATGGCCAGTTCCACCATATGGCAGCGGTGGCGGATCATATCCTCTCCCATAAACGGTTTGTGGGGCGAGTGCCCGGTAGGCAGGAAAATAACCTGTTCCAGGCCAAACTGCTCACAGGCATTCTCTGCAATCATCAGATGCCCGTAATGGACGGGATTAAATGTACCGCCAAAAATACCGATTTTCCTTTTCATCTCAGCAGCGTCCTTTCTGTCAGGAGGGTTATGCTTTGGGCAGAATGATCTTCGGTTTATCCGGATCCTGCTTATACAATACAATCTTTTTCCCGATCACCTGGACCACCTGGGAACGGGTGCGCTCCGCGATCATCTGGGCGATCTCACGGGGATCATCCAGACAGTTTTTCAGCACAGCGATTTTGATCAGTTCCCGCCGGTTAAACGCCTCCTCGATTGCCGCCACATTTTCCGGAGTCACACTGTTTTTTCCCACCTGGAAAATCGGATCCAGATCCATGGCCAGGCCTTTCAAATATGCTCTCTGTTTGCTTGTCATTCTTTCCTCCCTGTACACTCCGCCGAGAAGATCATGCGCCCCTCATGGGCACACGGTCTTTTGCTGTTGTGTACTGTTTACTTATAATAGTCAAAGGATAATCCGTACATCCGCACGGTGTCCCCCTCTTCAATCCCCAGCTTTTCCAGTTCCGTTAAGATACCCTGATCCCGCAGGAAACGCTGGAAAAAGAGAAAGCCCTTTTCGGAATCAATATTGGTATAGCCAAGCATTTTCTCAATGCGCGGCCCTTCTACCACATATTCATCTGCCTCTTTATCGTATGAAACCGTATACGGCTCATCTGCATAGACAGCGGTCTCCGGGAAGTATTCCTGCTCATATACGACCGGTTCATCGTCCATCCCCTGCAGCAGTTCCCAAACCGCATAGAGAAGCTCTTTTAATCCCTGGCCGCTGACCGCTGAGATCGGATACACCGGGATCCCCTGCGGTTCAAACTCCTGCCGGAGCTTTTCCACGGGATCTTCATCTCCCGGATAAATCGCGTCAATCTTATTTGCGGCAATGACCTGCGGCTTTTTGCACAATTCCGGGTTGTAGGCCTCCAATTCCTTATTAATCGCATAAATATCGGCGATGGGATCGCGTCCTTCGGTAGAAGCCGCGTCCACCATATGGATCATGACCTTTGTCCGTTCAATGTGGCGCAGGAATTCATGGCCAAGCCCGATCCCTTCCGAAGCGCCCTCGATCAGCCCCGGGATATCCGCGATCACAAAGCCGCTGGACCCGTCCAGATCCACAACGCCCAGATTCGGATTCAGGGTCGTGAAATGATAATTGGCGATCTTCGGCTGGGCATTGGTGACACGGGAAAGCAGGGTGGATTTTCCCACATTGGGGAATCCCACCAGCCCTACATCCGCAATCACCTTCAGTTCCAGCAGCACCTCCAATTCTGTGGCCGGCTGCCCCGGCTGCGCGTATTTGGGCGCCTGCATGGTGGAGGTGGCGTAATGCTGGTTTCCGTTGCCGCCCTGGCCGCCGTGGAGAATGATCTGGCGTTTGTTTCCGCCGGACATATCCGCGATCACCTTATTGGACGCGGCATCCCGGATGATTGTCCCCGCCGGGACTTTAATGACAATATCCGCCCCGTTTTTGCCATGGCAGTTCCGTTTCTTTCCCTCCTCGCCGTTCTGCGCGGCGTATTTCCGTTTGTGGCGGAAATCAGTCAGGGTATTTAACCCCTCGTCCACCTCAAAGATGACGTCTCCTCCTTTTCCGCCGTCCCCGCCGTCAGGGCCTCCGTTGGGGACATATTTCTCTCTGCGGAAGCTCACATGCCCGTCTCCGCCTTTTCCTGATTTTATAATAATTTTTGCACGGTCTGCAAACATAATCGTTCCTTTCCAAATAGCCTGTGTTCCGATCAGATGAACAAAAATCAGCAAAAATCGATAATGGAAAAAATAGACCCGGCTTGAAAAGTCGAGTCTATCATGTGCTGCTTATTCGTTGCTTGCAACTGGATATACGGAAGCCTGCTTTTTATCTCTTCCTTTTCTTTCGAATCTCAGTACACCGTCTACCTTTGCGTAGAGTGTGTCATCTCCGCCGATTCCCACATTTATTCCTTTTTGAATCTTGGTACCGCGCTGTCTGTAAAGAATATTTCCAGCTTTTACAAACTGTCCATCTGCTCTTTTTGCGCCTAATCTCTTAGACTCAGAGTCACGTCCGTTCTTTGTAGAACCAACACCCTTCTTATGAGCAAAGAACTGAAGATTCATGTTCATCATGTTTCTTACACCTCCTCGAAGATCACATCGATATATGCTCCGTAGTTACGTTCCATCTCTTCCAGGCCAAGAGCCAGCGACCGCAGCAGGAGCTGCGCGTCCTCCCCGGCTTCGCCTGCCAGCCGGAATGAAATCATCCCGTCCTCCTGACAGTCCTCGCAGACAAACTGCGCGTCTGTCAGCGTCTCCACCGAGTTGATACAGTTGATGACCAATGCGGAAACCGCTGCGCAGACAATGTCATTGCCCTCAGCGTATTCTGCATGTCCCAAACAGTCAAATCCCATCAACTGCTGCTGTCTGTCCTGAAACATCGTAATCCTTACCATATCCGGCCAGTCCTGACCTTAAGCGTTGATCTTTTCGATCTTAACCTGGGTATAGCACTGTCTGTGGCCGTTTTTCTTATGGTAACCGGTTTTTCTCTTGTACTTGTAAACGATCACTTTTTTCGCGCGTCCGTTCTTTACAACGGAAGCCTCAACAGTAGCGTTCTCAACGGTAGGATTTCCAATCTTCAGACCGTCGTTGCTGACTGCTAATACCTGATCGAAAGTAACTGTCTCACCAGCTTCCACACCAAGCTTTTCAATGGTAATGATATCGCCTTCGGATACTTTGTACTGTTTACCACCTGTTGCTATAATTGCGTACATATGGCACCTCCTATTTATCATTACTCGCCAGTTTCCGGTGCTGCGAAAATCGCAGACTTCTACCTCACTGTGCGGCATCTCGAGTATAATACCACAGTCATTTTCCCAAGTCAACTGTTCCTGTAAATTTTTTTCACTTTTCAGACTCTTTTCAGAAAATACCGTTGTCTGTTTTCTTTTTACAGCAAGGAGTCGAAAATCTCCCGGCGCGGATTGGCAATGACCACGCTGGAAACCAGCATGCCCTGTGCGTTTTCCGTGGAAATCCCACAGGAAACCGCCTCCCGGACTGCCGCTACTTCTCCGGTCAGAATCACGAAAGATTTTCCTCCGATCCCGGTTCCCAGCCGCACATCAATCAGATCTACCTCTGCGGCTTTCACGGCTGCGTCCGCACCGTACACAGAGGCTGTTACGCTGTAAAATTCCATGATTCCCAGTGCGTTCATCTGCTCCGGGATATTGGCCAGGTGGATTGCACGGATCACCTGCGGATGGACGCGCGGTATCACACAGCAGTCTACGGTATGCTCTCCTCCCACGGCCGCTCCGGCTTCGATAGAAGCCTGCACAGCTGCCACTTCCCCGGTAAACAGGATCTCATATTTGCCCGGGCAGCCCGCCCGCGCGAACAGAAGTTCCACCTCTGCCGTTTTCAGCACAATATCCGCTGCCTCGATTCCCCTGGCAATACTGTTCAATTCCAGAAAACCGATTGTTTCAAACATAATTACCTCCCGCCTGTCCGGTCAATGGTCACAGAATGCTGGCCAAACGATACTGTGCCCGCTATACTTGCGTGGATGTCTGCGCCCAGCTTCCCATCCGGGCAGGCCGCAATCCTCTGTCCTTTTTTCACCTGGCTGCCCTGTCCCACAACAGGGACGGCCTCCGCTCCGATATTCATTTTCAGCGGTATTTCCACCCGCTCCGGCTCAAACTCCCGGTACGCGAAGTCCTGAATGCCATAATACGGCAGCACGCCTGCCCTGGCGGCCACGCGCTTCGTCGGGCATTTCCGGTATTCCCGTCCCGGATCGGCGCAGTATTCCTCCTGCGTTCTCTCATAGCGGATCCCGGCCTGCGCCAGCTTTGCCTTCAGCAGACTGTTGATCTTCCTGGGATTTAAGCCCATCGGGCAGGCATAAACCTCACAAACTCCACATTCACAGCAGATGGCTGCCTGACGGATCTCCTCATCTGCCAGCAGTACATCCGGGTCTCCTGCGGCAGCTATTTTCCGCATGATTCTGTGGGGCTTCAGCGGATGGCCCAACAAATGCCGCGGACAGAGGGATGTACAGAAGGAACATTGAATACAGGCTGATTTTGCCCGGTTCAGCATATGTCGGATCTCCATGTCACGGTTTCGCCCGATCACGGAGGAATCTTTCAGAATCAGGATGCCGGACGTGGTTTTTGTGACAGCGTTTTCCATCGCCTCCTCCCAGGACAGGGGTTTTCCCATCATGGGTCCGCCGGATACCACCATCGGCCGGCTGCAGGAAACGCCGCCCGCCAGCCGGATACACTCCCGGAAAGAAGTTCCCACCGGAACCTTTAAGACAGCCGGTTCATTCACTTCCCCCGTCACCGTCAGGTATTTGTCCGTGAACGGGATGTCATCTGCGGCGTCGGCAATTGCCAGCACAGTCGCCGCATTGTCCACGACGACGCCCACGTTCAGAGGAATACCGGCAGGCGGCACAACGCGCCCGGTGACCTCATATACGATCACCTGTTCGTCCCCGGCAGGATAAAAACTATCCATTTCATGGATCTTCATGCAGGATCCCGCCTTTTCGATCGCCGCCTGCAGGGCGCTGATTTCCTGCTGATAGCTTTTTTTCAATGCAATATAGCCCTCACGGACAGACAGGGCGCGGCAGACCGCATCCGCCCCGGCAATCAGGCGGTCCGCCAGATGTGTCATGATATAACGGTCTGTGTGCAGCAGCGGCTCACATTCCGCTCCGTTAATGATAAAATATTCCGGTTTCGCATCCAACTTCACGTGGGTGGGAAATCCTGCCCCGCCGCAGCCGACGATACCGGCATTTTTTATTTTGCCCAATAAATCCAATCTGGCTCACCTCTATTCGCTGTCGCTGCGTCCTGTGATCTCCAGGCTGTCAATGATCGCCACGATCGCACTGTCCACAGGAATATCTTCCCGGCCAAACGCTTTCCTGGCCGTACTCCCGCCTACAACCAGAACTCGCTCCCCGATTCCTGCGCCGACGATATCGGCAGCTACAAATGTATGTCCGAAACACTGTTCTCCGTCGATTTCCTGTACGACCATCAGCTTCAGCCCGTTTAAACCATCATCTTTTTTTGTCGCCCAGACATGGCCGACAACCTTACAGATCAGCATATCTTTTCTCTCCTCTGTGCCGCCGTTTCCGGCAGCCCTTTATTTTCTGACCACACGCAGCTTATGTTCTTTTAAAGTATCCCAGGCCAGGGGCGTCACGATCGCGTCTTTCGCAATACAGATCTCCCCGCTGCCGCCTGCCTCTGCTAAAAGCTGCAGCGCTGCTTCTTCCGTAATCAGGCATCTTTTGGCGCGCCTGCAGGACTGTCCGGCAGCTTTGGGTGCCGAAGACCCGCACAGGCCGGATGCGGCCGCGGCGGCCTGTGTATTGGCCTGGCATGCGGTATCCTGTACAGACCCGGTTTCCGTCCCGGGGATACAGACGCCGGACACGATCACGCCGGTGTCTCCCTGCCGGAAGGAACAGGCGTTGGCCTCATCATAGTCCAAATGCATGGCAAGTGAAAAATCACGGTTTACCCGGATCAGCACCTCGTCCAGGGTAACCGGCCGGCCGGTATCCAGACGGACTCTGACACTGTCCCCGTCACGGACGCCAAACTCTGCCGCGTCCTCCGGCGTCATGTGGATGTGCGCCCGGGAGGCGATGGCGGAACCGACCGCGTTATAAATACCTTTCGGTCCGACTAAAATGACGTCACCAGCCCCTCTCAGGTCACCGGAAAGCCGCACCGGAATATCAATTCCCAGGATCCGCGCATCGGTCAGGGACAGCTCTGTCTGCACCTCTTTCCGCACCGGTCCCAGCACAGCCACATGGTCAAATTCCCCTTTCGCCGTGATGATTTTCACCCGTTCCTTTGCCACAAACTGCCCGGGCTGGCTCAGGTCAGACTGTTTCGTCAGATCCTCCTGGCCAAACAGCGCCCGGACAGCCTCCCGGGTCAGATGGACATGGCGTCCGGAGGCTTCCACCGGGAAACGTTTTTTCACTGTGTTGGCAGAAGGAGCCGGATGCCGGCTGCAAGGCTTTCCGCCCTGTCCGGTATACTGTCTGCAAAACAGGATATAGATCAGGCTGCTTAATCGGTTCAGTGCCTGGACAATATCGATCCGTCTGCAGTTTCCGCCCTCACAGAATGCCCGGACCGCAGACAGCTCTGTTTCCCGGACAAAAGCCCGCAGCTCATTCAGCGCCACGCAGACGTTGCCCATACGGAAGTTGGGGAGCGGATGGGAAATACCGAAAATTTCCTGCGGATGCTGGGATTCATAATGGATCTGCTCCTGATCCATACCGAGCAGCTTCATTTCCGCCACAGGCTCGTCCATAACCTCCGCCCTTAAAACCTGCTGCACAAAGGCAAGCACTTCGTCTAAGGCCTCCACCAGCCAGGGCTGGCTGTTTTCGGAGGCAATGACCTGCACTTCCATGATTTTTGCTTCCAGGCTGTCCAGCATCCCCCGGAACGCGATCTGCGGATGCGTCTTCGGTACCAGAATATTTCCCCGCAGATGCGTCATATCCTCCGGTTTTTCAGAAGTCTGCCTGCCGCTGCACGAATCTGCGCAGCACACTGCCTCCGCGCCGTTTGTCACCAGCGAAATCCCCTGTTCCTTAATAAAATCTCTTGCCGCAGGCGTGAGCCGTGTATCTTCTGATATAAAATATGTCTTTTCGTGCGTGCGGAACCAATGGGCGCGCAGCACGGAATCTGTTAAAATCTGCATTCTGCTTCACCTGCTTTATCAAAGATCATTCCCGCATCCTTTATTTATCAGACGTCTGCAGGGTAGGGAGAATATACTCCACCTCATCATGAGGTCTGGGGATCACATGTACAGAAACCAGTTCCCCGACCTTGGATGCGGCGGCGGCGCCTGCGTCTGTGGCAGCTTTCACAGCGCCTACATCGCCTCTTACCATAACGGTTACCAGACCGCCTCCCACATGTACTTTTCCGATCAGATTCACATTGGCTGCCTTTACCATCGCATCCGCCGCTTCAATGGAACCAACCAGTCCCCGTGTTTCAACCATTCCCAGTGCCATTAATTTGTCTGCCATAATCAGTTACCTCCATGAAAATGAAATAAATAATAGTATACGTCTTTAAAATAAGCTGCTTCAGCGGACGCCCAGCCGCTCCATCACTGCGGCAGCGATCCGCTCAATATCCTCCGGATCGATCTGGAATGCCCCGCTGGCCGGTTCTGATTTTTCCTCTGCCCGGCCGCAGGCTGCAGGTTCCTGCAAAACTGTCGGCTGCACACCGCCGAAATCTGCCCGCAGATCCTCCAATTCCCGCACGCCCCAGGCAACCCTCCGGATATTGATCAGGTTCAGCGGCCCCACATTATCCGAGGTGGCGCTTCCGCCCACAGAGCCGCATCCCAGCGTCAGAGCCGGCGGAAGGTTCGTGGATGCCCCTACGCCGCCAAGGGCGCCCGGCGTATTCACCAAAAGCCGCGATACCGGCTTTTGCAGGGCGAATTCCCGGATCACCTGTTCGTTCTCACTGTGGATCACCATGGTGTGTCCGATCCCCTCGTTATTCAGGATCTCAATCGAACGGCGGCAGGCCTCCTCCCAGCCTTCTTCCACATAAAACGCCAGAATCGGGCACAGCTTTTCGCGGGAATACGGAATATGTTTCCCTACAGCTGTCTGCCGTGACAAAAGGACTCTTGTTCCGGCAGGGATCCGGATGCCCGCCATATCAGCGATCTGCCGGGCGCTTTTTCCCACAATCCGCGGATTCATCGTGCCGTTTGCCCGCAAAATGAAGCCGGACAGCTGCTCAGATTCTTCCGGCGACAGGAAATACCCGCCCTGCCGTCTGACCTCTTCCACCACCTGGTTTTCGATGCACCGCTCCGTAATAATACTCTGTTCCGACGCGCAGATGGTTCCATTGTCAAAGGTCTTGCTGTCCATGATCCGCTTCACAGCCCGGGGAATGTCCGCGGACTTTTCAATAAAGGCCGGCCCGTTTCCCGGTCCCACGCCCAGCGCCGGATTGCCGGAGCTGTAAGCGGCGCGCACCATCGCTTCCCCGCCTGTGGCCAGAATGATACCGATGCTGCGGCTCTTTAAGAGGGCGTCGGTGGCCTCCATGGTCGGCAGGGAAATGCACTGGATGATCCCGTCCGGCGCCCCGGCCTCCGCAGCCGCCCGGCTGATGATCTCCGCTGTCTTGATAATACATTCCTTTGCATTGGGATGTGGGCTGATCACGATGGCGTTTCCTGCCTTGATCGAAATAATGGATTTGTACATGGTTGTGGAAGTGGGATTGGTAGAAGGGATCAGCGCGGCCACGACTCCCATGGGAACACCGATCTCAATCAGTCTTTTTTCCCGGTCTTCCCGGATCACTCCCACCGTTCTGGTATCTTTGATACTGTCCCAGGTAATAATGGAACCCAGCATATTTTTAAGAACCTTATCCTGCCAGATACCGAATCCGGTTTCCTCCACCGCCATTTTGGCAAGAGACTCCGCATTGGCAGCGCAGGCTTTTGCCACCGCACGGCAGATCGTGTCGATTTTCTCCTGCGGCATCCGTGCCAGCTCTTTCTGGGCCACCACAGCTCTCGCCACTAAGTTCCTGACCTGCTGGATCGACTGCAGGTCTTTGTCAAACTCCATAAATGCACCTCCTTTGTCCTGTATTTTCACCGCATTGCCTAAAAGGACAATGGGGTACCTGCAATTTCGCAGACTGCTTCAGCAAACGCCTCACAGGCTGCTTTGCAGGCTGCCTGGTCCCCGGTCAGCAACCCTCCCGCAAAGTTGGTTTCTGTCGGGGGACCGTAAAAACATTTCAGTTCTACCTCGGCGCTTTTTATGGCCGCGTCCAGCCCCACCATCGCTTCAAGGGGAGGCGCAATCAGATAGGCCATGGCAGTCCCCTCCGGGACTCCCGCCAGGGCGGAAAGATAGGAACCGGTCCTGGAAATACAGTGGGCGAAATAGACCACGCTGTCCTCTTCATTGGCGCTGTAAAAACAGGCGTCCTCCTCTATAAAAGAAACCGCCGCCTCCAGGCCGCTTTTTACCTCCGCCGGATTTTCGCCTGCCAGAATGCCGATGAACTCTCCTGCCAGGGCTGTACTGGCATTCGAGGAGCCAGCATACATACTTTTTGCGTACGCCACAGAAACCTGCGCCTTTTTGGTCGCCTCATCCAGCGCCGCATAGGAGACGTCGTCGCAGTCTGTAGTAATCAGCCCCAGACTCCGGCATTCCCGCGGCAGATGCAGCGCGCCGAGCAGCATGGGATCCGCGTTTGGTATCATTCGAACACTCAGGATCTTCGTCCTGATCGCATCATGTTTCATAAGTCATCCCATCCTCCGTCCGTTTCAGTGCCGGAGATCTACGCCGCTGGCTTTTTTCTCTGAAATCTCACCGATCAGATCCACCAGATAAGCCCCGGCCTCCACCGCGTTGATACCATCTTTATGGATATTGGAAACCACGGTACGCCGTGCTTCCGGCATCCCCACCTTCGCGTCGTACGCCAGATAGGCGCTCATGCTCTCCGCACTGCCAAGGCCGGGACGTTCGCCGATCAGGATGCAGACCACCCGTGCTCCCAGGATTTCGCTGATCTGGTCTTCCACCGCCACCCGGCCATATTTGATAAAAAACGGCGTTCCCATTTTCAGCCCCTGCTCCGAAAGCCCCTCCTTCAGGATGGGAAGGATATTCGGTATATTTGCCTGAATGGCGGTAGAGCTTAAGCCGTCCGCCACACAAATCTGGACATCCGGGTGCATCTCACAGCGGCTGCGGATGGTACGCACCGCCTCTTCATTCAGCTTCCGTCCCAGATCCGGCCGGGTAAGGAATTCATTCTTTTCACTGCAGCAGGTCTGGACGGTGAACAGCCCCAGACTGTCTAACAGTCCCTGATCCACATCCATCATAACCGCGTCCCTGGCTGCCGCATGGTCTGCCCGCAAGGTCAGCAGCGTCTGTGTCTTCAGCCTCGGCCCGGCATTTCCGATGCCGATCCTGGCGGTCGTAGTGCGGAGCATTCGCCGCAGCGCCTTCTCATCCTGCGGCTGCTTCAGCCCGCAGCTCTTTTGGGGCAGCTTCCCCGCTGCCGCAAGCTCCGCCAAAACAGCCTCCGCAATCTGCCGGATCTGCTGTTCGCTCAATGCCATGATGTTCCACCTCCCCGCCGGATAAACAGCGTAGGGTCGCCGGCATATTTCGTCAGCTTCCCGTTCTCGCTGATCCCCATTTTTTCCAGCCACTGGTCAAACTCCCGGATCGGCCGCAGCCCCAGGATCTCCCGGATCGCCGCCGCGTCATGGTAAGCGTTCGTCTGATAGTTCAGCATCACATCATCACCGGCAGGCACGCCTAAAATATAATTGACGCCGGAAGAAGCAAGCAGCAGGGAAAGATTTTCAATATCATTCTGGTCCGCCATCATATGGTTGGTATAGCAGCAGTCACATCCCATGGGAATCCCCGTCAGTTTTCCCATAAAATGATCCTCCAGTCCGGCACGGATCACCTGCCGGCTGTCATAGAGATATTCCGGTCCGATAAAGCCTACCACCGTATTGACCATAAACGGATGGAACTGCCTGGCGAACCCGTAGCAGCGTGCTTCCATCGTCACCTGATCCGCGCCGTAATGTGCGTCTGAGGAAAGCTCGGATCCCTGGCCGGTCTCAAAATACAGCACATCCGGCCCCTGTCCCGTTCCCTTTTCCTGCAGAAGCTCCATAGCCTCCCGGACCGTCTGCGCGGAAAAGCCGAAAGCCCGGTTGCCCTTTTCGCTGCCGGCAATGGACTGGAAAATCATGTCGGCCGGCGCCCCGTTCCTGACAGCCTCAATCTGCGTGGTAATATGCCCTAAGACACAGATCTGGGTCGGTATCTCAAACGCTCTCTTTACCTCATCAAATCGTTTCAGCACCTCCGACAGACTGGACACCGTATCATTCACCGGATTCAGTCCGATCAGCGCGTCCCCGCAGCCATAGCTGAGTCCCTCAAACAGGGAAGCTGTGATCCCCTCCACGTTATCAGTGGAATGATTGGGCTGCAGACGGGTGGCCAACGTCCCCCGAAGCCCGATGGTCGTATTGCAGTGTGCCGGGATCCTCACCTTCCCGGCAGCATATACCAGATCCAGGTTGGACATCAGCTTGCAGACAGCCGCCGTCATCTCGCTGGTGAGGCCTTTGCTTAACTGCCGGATGTCATCCTCCGATGTACCGTAATTTAAAATATATTCCCTGAGCTCTCCCACGCTCCAGTTCCGGATTCTGCCATAAACGGCTTCGTCCACGCCGTCCTGGATGATCCTGGTTACCTCATCCTCCTCATAGGGCACCACCGGATGTTCCCTCAGGTCAGACAAAAGCAGCCCGCTCAGTACTTCTTTGGCCGCAATCCGTTCCAGATCGGAAGCTGCCGCAACCCCCGCCAGTATATCGCCGGATTTCAGTTCGTTGGCCTTTGCCAGAACTTCCTTTACAGATGAGAACTGAAAGGTACGTCCTGAAAGCCGTGTCGATAATTTCAATCTATCACCTTCTTCTATCCAAATACCATTGTTTTTATAATCACCGGGATCACCATGCCGGCCATCACCGGTTTCCCAAAATCCATATAATCTCCTTCTTCTGTCCGGATATTGTCCACCACGACGAGCTGGCGTCTGCCGCCGGAAAACCGCCGCAGCAGCGTCCCCAGCGCCTTGGCGATATCCTGCTCCAGCACCAGCAGGACAGGAGCCCCATAAGGAAGCGTCTCATCCAGAGCTTCCCACAGGCACCGGGCCGCCCGGCTGATTTCCCCATAATCCGGATTCCGTTTCCCCTTCATGGCCATCACAAGCCTGCTGGCTCCGGTCTGATCCAAAAACCAGCGGATCTGCCAGATCAGGGATTGCTTCCTCCCCTGAAAACAGTCCTCCTCCAACTGCCGGCCCAGCTTCAGAACCGGCACATTTTTCATGGGGAAAATATCAGAAGAGTAGCTGATGGTACTGCCGGAAATGGTTGTCGTATACATTCCGGCTCCCACCACTGTGGCACAGATGGTTTCCCCGGCCTCCGGCATCTGAAAATCCCGGCAGAGCCTGCTTTGCCTGACAGAGCGCCCTAAGAGGACGCCGATATCACCATACCGGAAATCGTTTTCACAGTCGTGATAAATCAGATCCGCCACCCCGCCGGAAAAAAAGATCGCGTCAAAATCTCCGCCGGCCGTCAGCCGGCTGCTCCCCGGCGTACGGATTTCCCGCAAAAGCTCATCCGCCGGCGCAATCCCTAAAAAGCTCTCCAGCAGACCGGCCATCCGGTCTGTGACTTTGGAAAGCGCCGCAGCAGAAACCCTGCTTCCCACAGAAACCGCTTCGCCAAGATCCGCCGCCACCGCAGCGGCCGCCGGGCTGACCTTTTTTACCATGCCATTTCCATTTACGCAGATCAGACGGCCGCCAATGTCCACACAGCCTCTGGATACCGTCTCTCCATTGTCGAACAGCACCGCGTTTGCAGTACCTCCGCCGATATCCAGGTTGACGGCCCGGCAATGATGGTCGATGCTGTACTGATATGCGCCGCTGCCTTTTCCGGCAATGACAGATTCCAGATCCGGGCCGGCGGCGGCAACCACAAATTCCCCGGAAAAATCAGAAAGTTCCGCCAGCACAGCATCCGAATTCTCTTTCCGGGCAGACTCTCCGGTGATAATCACCGCTCCGCTCTGCGTATCCTCCGGCCGGTATCCGGCTTTCCGGAACTCGCGGTCCACCAGCTCCCGCACCCTTCCGGCATCGATCAGCACCGGGGATTTTAAGGGCGTTTCCTGTGGGACGCTTTTATAGAGAATCTCCTTGCTGACAATATCCACATGGGGTACGGAGAAAAACCCGGCCGTATTCTCCACGGACAGCCGGCTGAAGATCACCTGTGTCGTAGATGTGCCAATATCAATGCCGACACTCAAGATCCTGTCCATCAGACATCACCGCCTGCCTGCTTCATACTCGGCGATCACCTGTCCCGCCAGCTCCGGCTCATTTCCAATGATCGCGTGGACGCCCTTCTGCAGCATATCCAGCATATCCTCTCTGGTGTTCACGGTCCAGGTATTGATCCCGATGCCGCACGCCCGGCACTGGGCCGCAAACCCTTCTGTTACTGCGTTGAAAATCGGGTGCACAAATTCCATCCCGTGTTCTTTGGTGTAGGCAGGCATACCGATCACCCAGCTTTCCTCCAAAAATCCGCAGGGGATGTCCGGAGCCAGCTCCTTAAAATGCATCACCGAATAATGATTGAACGAGGAAATGATTATCCGGTCACGGAGGCCAAATTCATCGATCAGGGAAAGCGTCTTTTCTTCGATCCCCGGATAGGTATCCACGCCGGTTTTCAGCTCGATATTGGTCACCACATCTTTCTCTTTCACAAGTTCAAAATATTCCCGGAGCGTCGGGATCTCATTCCGTCCGTATACACCCCGGAATCCGGCGGACGCATCCAGTGTTTTCAGCTGCGCCAGCGTATGGCTGCCCACCAGTCCGGTGCCGTCGGTTGTCCGGTCCACCAGCTCGTCATGGATAATCACCACTTCCCCGTCACTGGACAGATGCACATCTAATTCAATGCCGTCACACCCGGCCTCCAGCGCTTTTTCAAAAGCCAGCAATGTATTTTCCGGATATTTCCCGGAATATCCCCGGTGCGCAAAATTTTTTGTCATAATAACACTCCCTTACAGGTAAATGCAGTCATCCTTTTTCACAGACAGGTACACTTCATCATGAACATCAAACAATTCCACATTATCAAACAGTACATCCACATCGATCTGCATCCCGTTGCAGAGTACGCCGTAACGGAGGATGTTTCCGTGGGGAAGGCTGACAGCCACTTTCCCTTTCATCACATAGCAGTCCGGATCCTCAGACGGTTTTCCGGCAATCTTAATAATCTCCGGACGGAAGGAAATATTCTCACTGTCGATCTTCTGCCCGCAGACCTTCTCCATCTCCGCAGCTGACAGCACGTTGTAATGCCCGATAAAGGACGCGGCAAATTTTGTCGCCGGTTTCGTATACAGCTCGATAGGCTTTGCGGACTGGTCGATGACGCCCTGATACATCAGGTGGATCATATCCGACATCACCATGGCCTCATCCTGGTCATGGGTTACAAAGATCGCGGTAATATCCAGCTCCCTCTGGATCCTGCGGATCTCAATCTGCAGGGAATGGCGCAGAAGGGCGTCAATGGCAGACAGCGGCTCATCCAAAAGGAGAACCTTCGGCTCCGTCACAATCGCCCTTGCCAGGGCAGCTCTCTGCTGCTGTCCGCCGGAAAGCTGGGAGGGATAATGTTTCATCTTGTCTCCAAGACCTACAATTTCCACAATTTCCTTCACCTTTGTGTCAATTTTGCTTTTTTCATATTTTTTCATTTTCAGCCCGAACGCCACGTTCTGTTCTACCGTCATATTGGGGAACAGGCTGTACTGCTGGAACACCATGCCGATGTCCCTGTTCTTGGGACTCACATCGGTAATATCCCTGTCGTCCAGATACACCTTTCCGCTGGTCACGGTTTCCAGCCCCGCCAGGCAGCGCAGCAGCGTACTCTTTCCGCAGCCGGAAGGGCCGAGCAAGGTAACCAGCTGGCCTTTTTCAATTTCCAGATTAATATTTTTTAATACTTCGTTGGATCCAAAGCTTTTATACAGGTTCTCAAAACGTATATATGACATGTTCGTTTTCTCCTTTACTCCTTTGCTCTTTTCCGCTCACTGCGGTGCTGTCCTTCCCTGCTCCTGAAGTAAAGTACAACCGCACTGATCAGGAAGGTAACGGCCATAATCACAACAAAAACAGCGCTGGACTTCATACTGTCAGACTTCATGGCCTGATACAGATAAATCTGTACATTCGGGAATACAGAACCGGCCAGGTTCCTTACCAGGACGTAGTCACCGAAAATAATTCCGATCGCCAGCAGGGAAGAAACCACAATCGCCGACAGGATATTCGGAACAATCACCTTGAAAAACGCGTAAAGCTTGGACGCGCCCAGCATCTCCGCCGCCTCTAAGAGCATCGGCATATTGACGGAACGCATACCGTTGCGGATGCCCTGATAGATATAGGGAAGTATGATAATACAATAAGCGCCGATCAGCATCACGATCCGGTTTCCCAGGAACGTGGGGTTGCTGACGTAAAGTCCCAGGATACTGACGGAAAGGATCACGCCCTGGATCGTATAGGGGATCATACAGATGATCTGCACATACTGTTCTAACTTCGGGAAATAAATCGTCGTCACAAACAGGGCCAGCAGCACCAGCACAATGGTCAGCGCCACAGGGATAATACAGATCACAACCGTCCGTCCCAGGCTCAGGAGAAACTCTTTATCCTGGAAAATCTCCGCATAGGCAGAAAAGGAAAAGCCTCTGGGGACAATATCTGTCCACTGCTCAAACAGGGAATAGATAATCGTCACCGCAAGGGGGATCAGCAGATAGATCATAACCAGGACAACAATGATAGAGGAACCAATCCGTTTTTGTTTCATTACTGCTTCACTCCCTTCTGGAAATATTTGCTGATCTTATTCGTGACAATAATCATGACAACCATGATCAGCATCATGACGACGGACAATGCGCCGCCCAGTCCCTTTTTGATCGTCACCTCGCCCACGAAGCTTCCTGCAATCTGCACAGGCAGCAGGGACATACTGTTCATCATCAATGCGTAAACGGTCGCATATGCAGCCAGAGCATTGGCAAAAAGTACGCTGAAGGTGCCCAGGATACTGGGCATCAGAACCGGAATCCCGATTCTTCCCCAGAAAGTCCCCATACCGGCGCCCAAAAGCGTGGACGCTTCCTTCCACTCCTTGCGGATCCCTTCAAATGCGGGGAGCAGCAGGAGCGTGGACAGCGGTATCTGGAAATAAACATATACCAGGCTGATACCGTTGGTAGAATACAGATTAAAATTCGCCAGCGCCTCCAGCCCGTAATTTCTGCCGATCTGTACCATAATACCGGCGTTTCCCAGAAGGATCATGTAAGCAAATGCCAGCGGGATGCCCGCGAAATTCGACACCATATTGAGAATGGTTGTAAAAACATTATTCAGCTTTCCTCCAACGTCATGCGCGGATTTCGCGCCGAAAAAGGCAATCACAATCCCTGCCGCCGCCGAAATCAGCGAAATCTTGATACTGTTGATGATCGCCTTTTGGTACAGCAGCTGCGTAAACACCGTCTGGTAATTTTCCAAAGTAAAGCCCAGCCCCTCATTCGGCTGGAAGCTGTTTACGATGATCTTTGCCAGAGGAATGATCTCGTACATAAATGCCACCAGTATAAACGGCAGCAAGGCAAGTAGATAAATATACTTTCTTTTCTTCATAGGTTCAACTCCCATCTGCCAGCCATACATCTGTATGGGTTAATCTGCCATCTCAATTTCCAGCTCCTGCATCATGGCCTCTGCAGGAGGGATGCCCAGCAGCCGGCATACCAGCGGAGCCGTGTTCAGCTGGGAAATCCTTCTGTCCGAAAAATCCCCGTTTTTTACCCCGTCCGCAAAAATGTAAAGGGGAATCAGCCGCTGCGGCTCACGGTTCCCGCCATGGTATCCGCCCGCCGACATCCCGTGATCCGCAGTCACAACCACCTGGTATCCCTCCGACAGCCATCCGGGAAGCAGCCTGGCAATCTGTTCAAAAGAACGCAGCCCGGCCCGCAGATATTCCGGGGAATCCCCGCCAAACCGGTGCCCGCTGTCATCGATGTTCATCGGATGGATCAGCAGAAAATCCGGATGATAAGTCTTCCGCAGGAATTCCGCATCCATATAAAGATGTGAATCAGGATAGATATCTTCATAATAGAAAATCCCATAATCAATCAGGGAATCTCCGTTTCCCGCAAGATAGCGGTCACACTCCGGGCAGAACGGGGCGCGGTAATACAGCTCGCTCATCCAGTAATAGGCTGCGGCAGCTGTTTTCAACCCGTTTTGGCGGCACAGGCTGAAGAGATTTTCACAATCCGACCTGCGCACCACTTCATTGTCCGTGATCCCATGCACGGAAGAAGGAAGGCCGGTCATCGTTGTCTCGTACATCGGACGGGACTGGGACGGCAATTCTCCCTGTACACAGTATTTTGCCCCGCAGGATCTCTCGATCAGATGTTCCAGATATCCGGCAGTTTCTTCTGCCAGGTCAAACCGGCAGGCGTCTAATAATATGAGTATTGTTTTTCTTCCCATTACGTTTACCTGTTTCCATTGGCCTCTACAGAGCGCATAAGGCGTACATGATGTACGCCTTATGCCCCTGTGGAAAAGCACACTATGTTCTGAATATTATCAAATGCTGAATCAGTTTACCAGCAGCGGAAGGATCTCCGCAGACCATCTCTCCACGATCTTCTCGCAGACTGCGGTATAAGCGTCCGTGTCTGTCATGGGGATGGCATTTGCATAGTCATCGGTATGGAAGGTATTTGCCTGGATCTCCTCCGAAATCTCCACATCCGTCCTGGTAGGGATTGCGCCGGCTGCCGCAAGCAGGTTCTGTCCCTCGTCACTGAAGATGTACTCACGGGTCAGGGCTGCCGCGTTGGGATGAGGCGCATATTTGTTGATCACAGATGCATATCCGCTGAGGATCGCGCCGTCTGTGGGGATATTGGCCTCGAAGCTGTACTCGGTGATCGCATCCTTGTACGGAATCGCCGTGAAGCTCCATACAACGCCAACCGGAACCTCGCCGGTCTCAAATCCCTGCTGTGTAATATCAACCGTGTTGATGCGTCCGGCCTCAGCCATCTCGGTCCAGAACTCAAACGCTGCATCTAAAGCTGCGTCAAAATCTGTAATATCGCTGTCAGCGCCGCCAAATGCATAAGCGGAAGCAACAATCGCTGCCTGAGCGTTGCCGCCGTTGATATCGCCGACGGATACCTTATAGGATCCCTCGCGGATATCCTGCCAGGAAGTGGGCGCTTCGCCCTCGATCAGGTCCGTGTTTACCAGGAATGTGGTGGCTCCGGTGTAGGCCATCATCCATTTGCCGTCTTCACCCTTTGCCCAGTCCGGAACGCTGTCCCAGTAAGAGGTCTTATAGCCCTGTACCAGGTCTTCCTCAACTGCCTGCGCGCCGAAAGCCTGACCCACGTCACCGATGTCCTTGGTTCCGTTCTCGCCCTCCGTAGCAAACATCTGCAGCTCCTCCGCAGAAGACATATCCGCATCTGCATGCTCCAGGCCGTAGGTATCAGCCAGTCCCTGCCACATCAGCCCCCAGTTTGCCCAGGAATCCGGCATGCCGACCGATTCTACACGACCCTCTTCCTTTGCCGCCTCAATGATCTCATCCAGCGTCTTGCTGTTCAGGTCAGAAGCCGCCGTGGTCTCCGCCTCAGCAGATGTACCGGTCTGTCCGCCCTGTTCCGCCTCCTGAGTGCCGCAGCCTGCCGCGAAAAGGCTTGTTGCCAGAATCACAGCTGTCGCAGCCGACAAAGTCTTCTTCATCTTTCTCATAGAAAATTCCTCCTTTTTCCTGCCCATACCGTTCCCGGTATCCGGCATAATCGTTGTGCATTTCCAACATCCGTTGTGTGCTTATATATAAATTGAAACAACACAATCCACATTTGACCTACAGTTCTTCTACATAGTCCACGCCCTCGATGCTGCTGATCTGGCTGACCATCTGTGTCCTCTTGACCTCCATGCCGGCCCGGACCACAAGAACCGCATTGACAACATCTTCTTTCCCATTTTTCTTCTTCGGTTTATTTAATTCCAACTGAAGAATCTTATAATTCAGTTTCTTTAGCTCCTCCACAAAAACGGTAACCGCCCGCCGGGACTCAAACTCAATATACAGATCCAGGATCCGCGCATGCTTGTAGGCAAGCCCGTCCACTCCGCCCAGGAAACGGTAAAGGATCAGCACTAAGACGGTGGCAATCACTGCCCCGCTGTAAAATCCGATGCCGATACTGATGCCAATACCCGCACAGGTCCACAGCCCTGCGGCTGTGGTCAGCCCCTTCACCTGGTTGCGTCCGGTCACAATGATGGTCCCGACCCCTAAGAAGCCGACGCCGCTGACCACCTGCGCCCCCAGCCTGGCAATATCGCCGCCGGAATTAAACGTATGATAGATGTACTCTCCTGTCATCATAATCAGTGTGGATCCGAGACAGACCAGCACATGGGTCTTAAACCCGGCGCCCCGCCGTCTGACGCTCCGTGTAATGCCGATCACGCCGCCGCACAGGAGGGAAACCAAAAGCCGGAACGCCACCGTCACATGATTCCATTCACCGAGATAGGTGAAGATCGCCCTTAATACTTCCACATGTATCATCCCCTAAAAACAGCAGACCCAAAGCAAATTCTTCCCGCTTCGGGAGCGCATCCGGTATCTTATCACTTCCTGACAATATAAGTCAGCATTTTATCGCAAATCAACGTGAAATATATCCAAAAGAAACAACTATTTCGCAGTAATTTTACATGTATTTTACCATGCTTATGTAAAAACCGCAACTTCTAATATGTAAAGATTGTGTAAAGTATCAAATCAGTGCAGCGATGCGGAGAACGAAAAGACGGACAGATACACCGTTTGACTGGTGATCTGTCCGTCCATAAACGCAAATCCGGATTTTCTGCCGGGGAACATTATCCCAACTGTTCCGCCAGCGATTTTTCAATTTTCTTTCTTGTCATCTCCACAAGCTCCAATTTCGTCATATCCACCACATACACCGGAACCGGATCCTCCTTTACAGCGGCCCGCAGCCGCCTCATGACGGTCTCACGGTCGGCTGCGGAGGCCAGGTCGATAAAATCAATGATCACAATTCCGGAAAGATTGCGCAGCCGGATCTGGGCGGCAATCTCGTCGGCGGCTTCCAGGTTCGTCTTCAGGAAATGCTTCTGGGGATTTTTTTGATCCATGCTTTTCCCGGTATTGACGTCAATCACTGTCAGGGCCTCCGTAGGTTCGATCACCAGATATCCGCCGGACTTCAGCCAGACATTTTTCTGCAGCGCCCGCTCCAGCTGCCGGTGCAGATTATAAAGATTCGCCAGGGGCAGCAGCGGATCCGCATAGAGACGCAGCGGTACGGACAAAAGAGCCGGATAATCCCGGCGGTACTCCTCCACCTTCGCGTATACTTCCGGAAGGTCTGTCAGAATCTCCGACAACCCTTCCTGATATACATCCTGCAGATAGGACAGATACCTGGGATTTGCCTGATACACACAGGAAAAACAGGTCCGTGCCGCAGCTTTCTGTATCAGGTCCGACAATGCCGCCTTCAGTCTGCCCACCTCTGCCAGCACATCTTCATCAGGGATCTCGCCGGCGTTTGTGCGGATGATCACGCCGCAGGAAAGCTGCCCGCCGAAAAACTGCCGGATCAGCGCTTTAAAATGTTCCTGCTTTTCTCTCGTCAGCTTCCCGGAAACACCAACTCTGTGATCGTTTGCGGTCACTACGGCATAGCGGCCGCTGAGATTTAAGTTTGCAGTCACCACAGGCGCTTTGGTCTTAACCGCCTCTTTTTTGACCTGTACCAGCAGTTCATCCCCCTGCACCAGACGCGGGGAAGGAATCTTTTTTACAAAAACAGGCGCTTCCTTTTCTGATATCGGATAATAGCAGGCTTTTCCCGGCGCAATCTCGATGAACGCCGCATGAAGATTCGGAACAATCCTCTGCACTCTGCCCACATAAATATTCCCCAGCAGAGAGCGATCCGCTTTCCATCCGTCCCCGTTCCGCCCGGTTTCTTCCTTTTTCGCCCCGGAATCCTGTTCTTTCAGCGGTTCTGCCCGCGCTTCCAGAAGCCGTCCATCTTCCGTCAGGCCGGACAGGCGGATCCGCCGGTCTCCCAGCGCCAGTTCCGTGATGATCAGTTTCCGTCCCGTCATACTGCCGCTCCATCCCGGGACACAATCCTGTCACCGGCCTGATACAGCGGCCGGAGTCCGTCCCCGGTCTGCTCGTAGATCTCCAGCCGGTGGATCTGCAGATTGAACGGATCGTATGCTTTCCCGAAAAATTCATAAAAATCCCTGAGAACCAATTCCGGCTTGATATTGTCCGTACTTCCGGTACACAGCTGCAGGAAAAATCCCCGGCAGCCGTCCAGCTCCGTATTCGGCTCTGCCACCTCCATGGCCCAGGGAGCAAACTGATAGATCAGCGGCTTCGCGTCGATGGTCTTCTCACTTTTTTTCGTCTGTTTTGTGATCGCGATCTGCGCCCTGTCTGTATAATATCCCCGGATCATCTCCCGGATCTCATCCGCGGAAAAATCCTCATTCTTTTTAAAATAAACAAAATAATCTGCGGCAGCCACCGCCGTCATCGCTTTTTTTGCCTCCTGGCGCAGAGCCACATATTCGGATACTTCCATGCCGTCCGCCATCACAGCATTCAGCGCCCGCAGGGAAACCTCCGTAGAATCGGTGGATTTTACTTCAATGTCCAGATACTCCCCGTCGCTGGTGATTCCCACGCCGAGGGGCGCGGCAAAGGACATGATCTGATGGGGGCTGAAACCCTCGCTGTAGGCGATATCTATGTCCGCCCGCCGCATGGCTTTCTGGAAGTAGCGCATGATATCCAGGTGTCCCACGAAACGCATCACACCATTTTTACGAAATTTAATCCTGATTCTCATAGCATACGCCTCCCCTGTATTTCATTGCCCCGCATCCGGCGCATCGCTCCCGGCAGTTGGGCGTCACTTCCCCGCGCAGCGCCCGCTGCCATTCTTTCCACAAAAATGCCTTCGTCACGCCGGCATCAATAAAGTCCCAGGGAAAGATCTCATCCTCCCCGCGCTGGCGCACCGTATAGAAATTCACGTCTGTGCCGCATTCCGCAAAGGCTTCCTGCCACATGGAATCATCATAAAAATCAGACCAGGCAGCAAAAATCCCGCCTTTTTCATAAACGCGGATCAGGACGTCTGCCAGGCGTCTGTCGCCCCGGGCAAGGATTCCCTCGATGATGGTCACATCCGCCTCATGCCAGTTGTATTTGATGCTCTTTTTGTTCAGCTGGGACTTGATGGTTCCGTTGACCACATGGGCGCGGTCAAGGAAATCCTCTTTCGTACACATAGGATACCACTGGAAGGGCGTAAAAGGCTTCGGCACAAAGAACGAAGTGCTGACCGTGATCTGACATTTGCCGTTCCGCTGATCCTTCGGGATCTCGTAATAGCGCTCCGCAATTTTCTCCGCCAGTTCCCCGATGGCCTGCATATCCTCCACGGTCTCTGTGGGCTGTCCCAGCATGAAATACAGCTTGACCTTCTGCCAGCCGCCGTCAAAAGCCAGCCCTGCCCCGTGAAGAATATCTTCCTCCGTCAGCCCCTTATTGATCACATCCCGCAGACGCTGGGATCCGGCCTCCGGGGCAAAGGTCAGGCTGCTCTTTTTGATATCCTGCACCTTTCCCATAATATTCAGGGAAAAATTATCAATCCGCAGGGAAGGCAGGGAAATATTCACATGCTTTTCCTTAAAATGATCTATCAGGAAATTCAGCAGTTCCTCCAAATGCGTATAATCGCTGGAACTTAAGGAACTCAGGGAAATCTCCTCGTGTCCGGTACTGTTTAACATCTGAGCCGCCCGCTCCTTCAAGAACTGCAGATCCCGTTCCCGTAAAGGCCGGTAGATCATGCCCGCCTGGCAGAAACGGCAGCCGCGGATACAGCCGCGCTGAATCTCCAGCACCACCCGGTCCTGGGTGATCTTGATATAGGGAACCACCGGCCTGTCCGGATAGACCGCCGCGCGCATATCGGAAACAACCTGTCTCTGGATTTTGCGTGGAATATCATTCTGCACCGGCTCAAAGGAAGCAACCGTCCCATCCTCATGGTAAGTCACCTCATAGAGGGACGGCACATAGAGTCCCGGGATCTTCGCCGCCTCATGCAGGAAAGTCCGCCGGTCATAAGCGCCGCTTTCCCGGTGGGTTTTGTAGAGATCCAGAAGCTGGTCATACACAGTCTCCCCCTCGCCGATATAAACGATATCAAAAAAATCGGCCACCGGCTCCGGGTTGTAGGTACAGGGACCTCCGCCCACCACGATGGGATCAGCATCCGTCCGGTCTTTGCTGCGGAATGGAATCCCCGCAAGATCCAGCATCTGCAGGATATTCGGGTACGCCATCTCATACTGCAGAGTGATCAGGAAGAAATCAAAATCCCGTATCGGATCCTGGGTCTCCAGGGCAAACAGCGGAATCTTCTGCTCCTTCATGATCTGATGCAGATCCGGCCAGGGAGAGAATACACGTTCACAGTAAGCGTCTTCCCTCTGATTCAGCATGTGGCAGAGGATCTGCATACCGATATGGCTCATTCCGATTTCGTAGACGTCCGGAAAGCCAAACACGACCCTGATTTTTCCTTCCGGGTCCTTTTTTACCATGTTGACCTCGTTCCCGATATAGCGGGCTGGCTGCTGGATTTTCAGTAAAATTTCATCACTTAACGCTAATTTTGTCACTTTTTAAACATCCTTTTTATATATTTTGCACAAATATATTTGTAATTCCCGTTGTTTCATTTTTGCCGCCTTTTTTATAGGAAAACAGGCATTCATAGCTGTTTTTGCTCAAAAATAGGGGCTTTTTTTCTGGATGGCGACATTTTCTGAGTTTTCCAAATATTTTCTACAATTCGGAAAATATGGTATTTCCTGGCATTAAACAGCACGGGACAGAAAAAAGCTGGATTGTCGCCATAAATTGTCTGATAATTTATTTTGCTTCTTTTGGGCTGTTTCCATAGGCTAAGGTAGCGTCTCCAGTACCTGTATCCATGCCCAGCAATGAATGGATCCATTCATCCGTGAATGGGATTGTAAACCGGAACACATCAGCGACAGCAGGTTTTGGCCTTAAGGAATCCCATTCTTTTTGGATTGGAGTGCAGTCATACACCACCATAGGTGCTGTGACATAAACATCTTCCGTGAATTCAGGTGTGCTATGTCCCATGTATTCAGATATGGCTTTCATGTTTATTGAATTGTTCCTCAGGGTTGTAGCATAAACATGTCTGAAATCATGCCAATGGAAATCTGTAAGCCCTAAACGCTCACGTAATTTTGTAAAATCACGGCTGAAAGATTTCCTATGGAAAGGTGACCCATCATTTTTGCAGCAGACATAATCCAGGTCATGGAAATCTTCTATGTGCTGCCTGTTCCTCTGGTAGTTTGCCCGTTGGACTATGATCTCATCAAGTACCCATTCTGGTGTCGGGATGGCCCTCACACCATTTGGGGTTTTTGTATCTATTGGAGAGGATACAAGGAACTCAGAATCGGATCCTGAAAGGGAGCGGCCAAGCTGACGCTGGATATAGATCTTCCTGGCTGTAAAATCTATGTCAGAATACCTGATCCCTATTGTTTCGGAAATCCTTGTGCCCAAAACCAAAGACAGAAGGATTGGTAGGAACAGTTGGCTATACTCCTGTTTTGCCAGGCATAAAATCTCCTTTATCTGTTCAATAGATAATGAAACATCCCGTTTCCTGCTTTTGATGCGTTTTCCCTGGAGGATAATTGTGGGATATATACACATCCTGACCGGGATACATTTTTTTTGGAAAGCAGATTCCATGATATTTTTCATGACATAGGCTGCATTGACTTTTAATGATTCATAAGGTATGGAGGATACCGCATTTTGGATATCCTCAAGCTGCAGGGTCTCAATTTTGGTATCTTTGCCAAAAAATGGGAGCAGGTAATTGTACATGACATTATGGTAAGACTTGTACGTATTGTATGCGATATGCCTTTCTTCCATCTGGTATTGGTAAAGCCAATAGTCAAAAAAATCTGAAACAGAATAGTGGAATGGGATATATCTGTTTTGTGCAAGCTCTATAAGGGTCAATTCCCTAGCCTTTTCTGCATCATGGACCGTTTTAAAACCGCTTTTTTGTGTATGGAAGACATATCCGGACTTGAAAGTAAGTGTATACCGAAACCGATACTTACCCTTATCCTTGCTGATCGCCCCGTTAAATTGATAGGATATGATCGGCCCATACGCGAACGAAGGGTTGATATCAGGTTTTATTATAGCCATGGCATTGCCTCCCCACACTCAGGGACAGGCATGAAGCCGTCAAAGCAATCCTGTATTTTGTCATCTTCATCCATGAGCCCGCAATAATAATTGAATGTTGTCATGGTGCTTTTATGCCCTAATAAGTGGCTGATCTGTTCCAACGGTATCCCCATTTCAAGCAGCATGGTTGCAAACTGGTGTCTCAGGGTATGGAAGGAAATTAATGGTATATTTGCATAGTAGCAGCATCTCCGCAATGCGCTGGATAATGTACCATCTGATTTCCTTTTCCCAGAAGGGCTGATTGCAACATACTCCTCATCGAGGTCCTGGCAGCCTTTTTGCTTTTTCCTGTTGATAATGACAGAATTGAAGGCTTTTTTCTTTTCTAATTCTTCAAAGAAGAAGCCTGGCAGTTTCAGGACCCTGCTGCTGTCCGCCTTTGGCTGTTTTTCCGTTTTCAAATCTGCAAATTTGAACTGGTCGTTACCTTCTGACATACAATAATTTGTCGTATACTGCTTGTTGACGGTCAATGTCTGGTTGGCTGGATCAAAATCGGAGTATTTCAGGGCAAGTATTTCGCCATGCCGCAGCCCTGCAAAAAGCGCAAGCAGTATTTCAAAGTAACATCCTTCCCGTTTGGAAGCTTCCTGTAATAACTTTGCAAGTTCATTTTTGTTCAGGAGTTTTATTTTGCTGC
>CALWGM010000007.1 GCA_944380065.1 uncultured Lachnospiraceae bacterium | reverse complement strand
AAAGGTGGTCTCGGATTCCCATGTGATGATCGGGGGCAGTCATTATCACATGGAATGCCAGAGCACCGCAGATGGAACGATGGTGGTGCGGATGTTTGCGTATGACGTCCAGATCGCCATGCGGCATGCCAGAATGGCCGGGGATGTTTATATGGTGGAATTCCCGCGCTCTGCGGTTTTCTACCTGCGCAGTACCCGGAATACGCCGGATTCCATGGAGGTACAGCTTTACGTGCCGGAGGATTCCTGCAGATATCAGATCCCGGCCATCAAAATAGAGGATTATTCTGTGGATGATCTTTTTGAGAGGAAGCTGTACTTTTTCCTGCCGTTTTACATTTTCTTCTATGAAAAAGATTTCGCAGAATACGAGGCGGACGAGAGTCGGAGGAGGGAGCTGGAACAGGTTTTTTGCGGGATCCGGGAGCGGCTGGAACAGGCGTGTGTGCAGGGGATGATCAGCGAATATTTCGTGAAGACGCTCCTTGCCATGTCGCTGAAGGTGATTCGGAATCTGACAAAGAAGTATACAGGCATTTCAGAAAGGCTGGGTGAGATTATGGGTGGGAAAATTCTGGAATATGAGGCGAAGACGATCATGAATGAGGGAAGACGAGAGGGACGTGCAGAGGGTAGGCGAGAGGGATATGCCAGTGGACGTCAGGATGGGCAGATCATTGTATTTAAAAATATGATACGCAGGGGCTTTTCGGTAAAAGAGGCCATGAGCCTTGCGGAGATCGATGAGGAACAGGCAAGGTCTGCATTGGAGGATCTAAAAGCGGATTGAGGGCAGCGTTTGCGGCCCTTTTCTGTTTCTGATCGTCAGAATCATCAATTTGCAGTCAAAAATCCCGGATTCTGCGGACACACTCTGCTATTTCCTGTGAAATGATGTTACAATCTGTGCACAGGAGGATGACGGAAGATGAAAATGGTTTGCGTGGATGATGAGCCGCAGTTTTATGAACAGGTGAGGGAGATTGTCAGTCAGTGCAGGGAAGAAGGGGGAAATGTGGAGCTCCTGTTTTATGACAGGCCGGAAATGCTGCAGTACGATTTGTCGGAGCAGAAGTTTTATGACCTGTACCTGCTGGATATTGAGTTTACGGGAAGTATGAGCGGTCTGGCGCTGGCGGAACTGATCCGGGAAAAGGACCAGGCGGCGCAGATCCTGTTTGTGACCTCACACGCGGAATATGCGCTGGCCGGTTATGACTATCATCCGCTTCATTATATTTTAAAGAGCCAGATGGAGGAGAAACTGAAGCAGGTGCTGGATGAGATTGTCAGGGAACAGTCGGATCAGGCGGCGCAGTTTCGGATTTTCCGCAAACACAGCAGGATTGAGAAGATTGCTTACCGGGAAATCTGTTATATTTACAAGGACGGCAAGAACAGCATTTATGTCTGCGGGGACGGGCGGACGTATGCGGAACGGAAACCGTTGGCGCAGATCAGGCAGGAGATCCGGGCGCCGCAGATGCTGGCGATCGGAAAGAGCTATATCGTCAATTTGAACCGGATCGAGCGGCTGGAGGGGCAGGAAATTTTTTTTGACCGGACGGTAGAGCCCGTGTATATCAGCAGCAGACAGGTAAAGTTCGTGAATGAGTCCCTGTATCAGTTTCTGAGAGGGGAGTAGCCATGCTGTTCTTCTGGGAAATGATACAGGGTATTCTGGCGGTACTGGAGATCCGTCTTGCCATCTGGTTTATGGAATGGTTTGCAAAACCCCGCTACTGCAAAAACAGGCAGACGCTGCTGGCCTGGCTGTGCAGTCTGGGGATTGGTATTCTGTATGGACTCTGCAGATGGAAGATAGAATCCGGCCTGTGGCCGGCTGCTGTGATTGCGATGGGAGCTTTGTGTCTGGCCGTTTCCTGGCTGTTCGTATACCGGCGCGGGGCAGCGGTATTTGTGGCTGCAAATTATATTCTGCTGGCGGGCGTGTTGGATCTGATTGCGGCAGAGATCCTGAAACTTATGTCTGTGCAGCCGGGGAGCCTCCGGCTGATCCTGTCTGAGAATGGAGGGTATTGCACAGGGGGCATGGCGCTGAACCGGGCAGTCTTTTTCCTGGTCGGCTGTTTCCTGCAGAAGCGGTACAGAGGAACGTGTTTTTTGGCTCTTCCCTCAACCGGAAAACGTTTCCGTCGGTTTTGTGTTTTCCTTTGCGGAATGGAATATGCGGGTGGATTTTTTCTGACGGATCTGCAGCAGTTAAAAAGAACGGCGTCCTGCGATTTCCTGATCCGTATGGTTCTGTATCTGATCGCTGTGCTTCTTTTCGTGGCTCTGATAGGGGCGGTGCTGTTCTGTTTCAGATACAGGGAACAGCTTGGTCTGAAACAGATGTATACGGAAAGCCTGGATTATGAGAACCGGCGGATGCTTGGTCTGTATCAGGAGCGGGAGCATCTGTATCACGACCTGAAAAATCATCTGCTGATCCTGGACGGCCTGGTGCAGAGCGGGAAGCTGGATCAGTACCATGCTTATATGGAACAGATCGGGAAACCGTTTCAGCAGGATTCGGTGGTATCTGTGACCGGAAATGAAATCCTGGATCGGATGCTCAGTTATAAGATTCAGGAAGCCCGAGAGCAGCAGATCCATGCCAGCTGCACCGTGCAGGGGCAGCTGGATTTCCCGCTGGAACTGGCGGACGGGGAGGTTTGTTCTCTGATGGGGAATCTCTGGGACAATGCGCTGGAGGCCTGCCGGCGGATGACGGACGGGGAGAAATGGATCCGCTTCCGGCTGTGGATCCGGGAGGGGAAGCTTCTCCTGGAAATGGAAAATTCCTGTACGGACGTGGAAAAGGACGGGAGCGGAAACCTGCTGACGAAAAAAACAGAGAAAAAGTGGCATGGGATCGGCCTTGGGAGGATCCGGGACATTGCGGAACGCCATGGCGGATATTTCCGCTATGCTGTGAAAGACCAGGTTTTTCAGGTGAAGATTATGATTTATTTAAAAAATCTGCATAAAAATGAAAAATCGGCGAATGCCTTCTGAGTGCGGATCTGCTTTACTTTTTCCTTGCATTTGCAAAACCCTTGTGCTATAATTCAAAAATGACTGTAAATGGCGGTAGTATGCCCTTTTTGCTGTGGAAGGATATGCCCCCGCTATTTGATATAAATAGAAGGAGGAAACAGTAAAATGAGTGTACAGGTTGAGAACATGGAAGCAAAAAACATGGTGAAGCTTACCATTGAAGTATCCGCGGAGGAGCTGGAGAAAGCCCTGCAGGAGGCTTATAATAGACAGAAGAAAGATATCAGCATGCCCGGGTTCCGGAAGGGCAAAGTGCCCAGAATGATGATCGAGAAGATGTACGGCCCCGGCGTTTTCTATGAAGATGCAGCGAACAGTCTCATTCCCCACGCATACAGTGACGCAGCGAAGGAGAGCGGACAGGATATCGTATCCAGACCGGTGATCGATGTGGTTCAGATCGAGAAGGGCAAGCCTTTCATCTTCACAGCAGAGGTTGCTGTAAAGCCGGAGGTGACTCTTGGCAAGTACATGGGTGTGACAGTGACAAAGATTGACACATCTGTTTCTGATGAGGAGATTGATACCGCAGTAAACCAGGAGCGCGAGAACAATGCCAGGATCGTAGCCGTTGAAGACCGTGCGATCGAGAGCGGGGATACGGCAGTGATCGACTATGAGGGCTTTGTGGACGGCGTTGCTTTTGACGGCGGCAAGGCAGAGAACCATTCCCTGGAGATCGGTTCCGGTTCCTTTATTCCCGGCTTTGAGGATCAGCTGATCGGCAAGAATGCCGGCGAGGAAGTGGAAGTAAAGGTTACATTCCCGGAGAAATACCATGCAGAGGATCTGGCCGGCAAGGATGCTGTATTCAACGTAAAGATCCATGAGATCAAGACGAAGGAGATCCCGGAGCTGGACGATGAGTTTGCGCAGGATGTATCTGAGTTTGATACGGTTGCAGAATACAAAGAGAGCGTAAAGAAGAAATTAGAAGAGAGAAAAGAGAACGAGGCGAAGAACGCGCAGCAGGAAGAGGCTCTGGAAAAGATCATTGAGAAATCCGAGATGGATATTCCGGAGGCGATGATCGATACCCAGTGCGAGAACATGATCAACAATTTCGCACAGCAGATGGCGCAGCAGGGACTGTCTATGGATCAGTATATGCAGTTCTCCGGTACGACCATCGATCAGTTGAAGGAGCAGGTTCGCCCGGATGCTGAAAAGCGTATCAGACAGGAGCTGGTATTAGAGGCGGTTGCCAAGGCTGAGAATATCGAGATCACAGATGAGGATGTGGATGCTGAGATCGAGAAGATGGCTTCTATGTACCAGATGGAAGCAGAGCAGTTAAAGAGCTACATGGGCGAAGAGGAAAAGGAGAACATGAAGCTCGATATGGCGTCCCAGAAAGCGCTTGCGCTGATTGCGGAGAATATGAAGCCCCGCGCAAAGGCAAAATCCAAAAAGGAAAAAGAGGCGGAGGCAGCTGCAGAGGCTGAGACAGCAGAGGAAGCAGCAGAGTAAACATATAACAGAAGAAGGACCCTGGGCGGATGGAAATGCCCGGGTTATAGTGAAGAAAAGAAAAGCAGATCGAGCCGGCCTGGCCGGTCTGCTTTTGTCAGGAGGAAGGATCTGCAGACAGCGGATCCCGCATAGGAAAGAAGGAGGCACTTTATGAGTTTAGTACCTTATGTTGTGGAGCAGACCAGCAGGGGCGAGCGCAGCTACGATATTTATTCAAGGCTTCTGAAGGACAGGATCATTTTCCTGGGTGAGGAGGTCAACGGGACCACAGCCAGCCTGGTCGTGGCACAGCTTTTGTTCTTAGAGTCAGAGGATCCGGGAAAGGATATCCAGCTGTATATCAATTCCCCGGGCGGCGTGGTGTCCAGCGGACTGGCGATCTATGATACCATGCAGTACATCAAATGCGACGTTTCTACCATCTGTATCGGTATGGCAGCCAGCATGGGTGCGTTCCTGCTGGCAGGCGGCGCAAAGGGCAAGCGCTTTGCGCTTCCCAACGCGGAGATCATGATCCATCAGCCTTCCGGCGGAGCGAAAGGGCAGGCCACAGATATCCAGATCGTGGCGGAAAATATCCTGAAGACCAAGGAACGCCTGAACCGTATTCTGGCGGAGAATACCGGCAAGCCCATCGAGGTGGTTGCGGCGGATACTGAGCGTGACAATTTCATGTCTGCGCAGGAAGCGATGGAGTATGGCCTGATCGACGCTGTGATCAGCAGCAGACAGTAAGTTTTAGATTGTTTTGGAGGAAACATGGCGGGAAGAATCAATCAGGAAGAAAGAGTCCGCTGCTCTTTTTGCGGCAGGTCACAGGAGCAGGTCAACCGGATGATTGCCGGACCTAACGGGGCATATATCTGTGACGAGTGTATCGGGATCTGCAATGAGATCCTGGAAGAAGAGATGTATGACGGCGAAGAGCAGGAGGCCGGAGGGCTGAAGAATGAGATCAATCTTCTGAAGCCGGAAGAGATGAAAGCGTTTCTGGATGAGTATGTCATTGGACAGGACGAGGCAAAAAAGGTTCTGTCCGTAGCGGTTTACAATCATTATAAACGGATCCTGGCGGAGGGAGAAGTGGATGTGGAGCTGCAGAAGAGCAATGTCCTGATGCTGGGGCCGACCGGCTCCGGCAAGACACTGCTGGCGCAGACCCTGGCGCGGATCCTGAATGTGCCGTTTGCCATCGCAGATGCTACCACGCTGACTGAGGCCGGATATGTAGGCGAGGATGTGGAAAATATCCTGCTGAAAATCATCCAGGCGGCTGATTATGAGGTGGAAAAAGCAGAATACGGCATTATTTATATCGATGAGATTGATAAGATCACCAGGAAATCGGAAAATGCTTCCATTACCAGGGATGTTTCCGGCGAGGGGGTACAGCAGGCTCTCTTAAAGATCCTGGAGGGTACGGTGGCGTCTGTTCCGCCCCAGGGCGGCAGAAAGCATCCCCAGCAGGAGCTGATCCCCATTGACACCACGAATATCCTGTTTATCTGCGGCGGGGCGTTTGAGGGACTGGATCGGATCATTGAGAACCGGCTGGACCGCGGATCCATCGGATTTAACTCAGAACTCAGTATCCGTGAGGATCGGAATGTGAGTGAGATCCTGAAGGAAGCGCTTCCGCAGGATTTCGTGAAGTTCGGTATGATACCGGAGTTTATGGGACGTGTGCCGATCACCGTTTCCCTGGCTGCGCTGGAGCGGGAGGATCTGATCCGCATCCTGCGGGAGCCGAAGAATTCTCTGTTGAAGCAGTATGAGAAGCTTCTGTCGCTGGACGGCGTGGAGCTGGTGTTTGAGGATGACGCTCTGGAAGCGATCGCAGATCTCTCTCTCAGCAGAAAGACCGGAGCCAGGGGGCTGCGGGCGATCATGGAAGGCGTGATGATGGATCTGATGTACCGGATCCCTTCGGATACCAGTATCCGCAAATGTACCATCACCAGAGAATATGTGGAGGGCACCGGGAAGGTTGTGCTGGAACGGGCGGCCTGACGGAAAGAATCAGAGTTTTTGGATAGTTCATTGGGGGCGGGGTCATTTATGGCGCCGCCCTTTACAGACGGAGAGAAAGTAATGAGTGAGATGATACAGACAATCCCGGCGGTGGCACTGCGGGGCGCCTGCATTCTGCCGGGGGTAGTCACACATTTTGATATCAGCCGTAAAAAATCCATCCGCGCGGTGGAAGAAGCGATGAAGCGGGGCGGACGGATTTTTCTGATTACACAAAAGAATATCCAGGTGGAAGAGCCGCGGGAGCGGGATCTGTACCGGATGGGGCTGATTGCCCGCATCAAACAGATTGTAAAAATGCAGAATGACATTGTCCGGGTGATCATAGACGGCGTCTGCCGGTCGGAACTGATCTGCTTCACAGAGGAGAAAGATTACCTGATGGCGCAGACTGTTCTGCCGGAGCATCAGAATGACAGTTACCCGGAGGTGGTCCGGGAGGCCATGCTGCGCAGCCTGCAGGAGGAGCTGATCGATTACGCGGGAGCCAACCCGAAGGTGGGGAAGGAGCTGCGGGGGCAGCTGGACGGGCTGACCAGGCTGGATACCTTTATAGACATCGTGGGGAACAGTCTGCCTCTGCCGTATCAGAAAAAGCAGCAGATCCTGGAGACCGTGGACCTGCGGAGACGCTACGAGGTACTGCTGGAAATCCTTTCGGATGAGACGGATATCCTGCAGATTAAAAATGATATCCAGCAGAAGGTAAAAGCACGCATTGATAAAAACCAGAAGGATTATGTACTGCGGGAGCAGCAGAAGGTCATCCGGCAGGAGCTGGGTGAGGAGGATACCGAGTCAGAGGCCGACCAGTTTGCGGAGGCAGTGGAACAATTAGATGCGCCTGACAGTGTGAAAGAGCGTCTGC
>CALWGM010000006.1 GCA_944380065.1 uncultured Lachnospiraceae bacterium | reverse complement strand
GTCCTTTTCTTTACTGTTTCTGGTTGCGCAATCGTCCGATTGCTGTTCTTGATGCCAGGATCGCTCCCGGCTGAAACTTTTTCAGAATCTTTCAAGGTTATTTCACTGTTCAGTTATCAAGGTTCTTTGTTGTTGCTGTTTTGTGACAGCCATGATAGGTTATCACAGTTTCAGGTGTTTGTCAACAACTTTTTTATTTTATTTTTTTGCTTTGCGGCTGCTCACCGCGACAGCTCGTTTATAATATCACCATAACCATTTATTGTCAACAACTTTTTTCATTTTTTTCGCAGCTTTTTGCCTCCTCTTTGTCATGTCTTTTTTCGCCGCTGCTCCGTTCCAGCAAAAAGCGGACGGGCACACCAAAAGAACGCGCAGGCCGTGTCATGGCTCTGCGCGCTTCTTTCATCCCTGCCCGGTTTATTTTCTGTTTTTCAATAATCCGGAGACTTTCTTTTTGATCAGGCCTGCGATCACCGCAATACTCGCCAGCAGTCCTGCCAGGGACAGGCCGAAATCTGCAAACAGCGTGTCGCCGGTCTGCGGCGTCTGACCATGCGCCCCTGACAACAGGTTTCCTCCTTTGTCAGAAGACAGATTCTGGAAGCCCTGACCCTGCCCCGCATCGGGATCTCCGGGTACCGTCCCCTGGCTGCCGTCCGGTTTCTGATCCTGGTTCCCGCCGCCGGGAGTCTGCGCCTCATCTCCGCCAGGTTTCTGTCCTTCCTCCTCCCTAACTGTTACCTGAATGGTACGGGTAACTGTGGCTGTATTGCCGTTCGCATCAGTAATGGTATAGATCAGCTCATATGTACCCGGAACAGACGTGTCCACGGTTCCTGTCACTGTAATCTGAGCCGTCAGGTCGCTGCCCGCATAATCCTTTGCGCTCACTCCATCCATGGGATCAAAGCTGCCGCCCTGCTCTACCGTATCGGCGGACGGATCCGGCAGAGTGATCACCGGCTCATAACCGGCCTTCTCCACAGTCAGATAGTTCACGTCTGTTCTGGAAAGACCGCCGTTTTCATCGGTAATCTCCGCATACCAGCCGGTTGTTCCCTCCGGCGCATTCTTCCAGGTATACTCCGCAGAAGTACCGCTCTGTACATTTTCCACAGTACCGATCACTTCATTGCCATACACATCTACCGATAATCCGGTGGTCTCCAGCGTTTTCGTCTCAGGGGTGATTCCCAGATCCGCAAACGGGATGGTAAACTCTTCGTCCCCGTTGATGCCTGCCACATTGCCGATATCAGTCTCGTCCTTGGCGTTATAATCGTCTAAGGAAGGGGAGTAGGTCCGCACGATGATCTGCTGTCCCTCCAGGTCAAAATGCATCAGACGGATATAGCCCATGCCGCCCTGGGCCAGCCCCTGGTAATCAAAGAGCATCTGGTAAACCTTACGCTCCTCCACACCGTCGCCGTCGTCGTCAAAGGAATCGATCCTGGTCTGGGCGTTGTGATAATGGCCGGACAATACCATACACACATTCGGGTTTGCGGAAACCACCTCGTCATAAATCCGCTGCGGTTCCTCTCCCATGCCTCCGCTGGCCAGCAGATACTCATGGAAATTCAGGATGGCCTTTCTCTCCGGATACTGAGCCAACACCTGGTTCATCCACGCAATCTCCTCATCTCCGACCCCCCAGCCCATATAGACCATGATAAAGTCGATGCCATCCACGGTAATCAGATCATAATGTCCTCTGTTATCCTTGTAGCTTCCTCCATACCAGGGATTCTGGTTATAGCGGGATTCCCCGAAATATTTGGAAAAGTTGGTATAATCTCCGCTTAAGTGTCCCACATCATGGTTTCCCGCCAGCACGCCGTAGGGAAGTCCGGCGTCATCCAGCATCCTGTATGCCGCATCCGCATTTTCCCACTCCGGAATCAGCGGCTCATCGTCAATGATATCCCCGTCGTGGAACATATACTGGATATTCATCCGCTCACGGTTTTCCAGCACCCACTTATGGATATCCAGCTGATACTGGTATACGCCGTCCACATCCTGAGACGGATTGCCCTCATAGTCCTCGTTATAATACTGGGTGTCGCTTTCCACAACAAATGTGAAATCATAATTTTCTCTCGGCGTGTCGTTTTCATTGGGCTTCACACTCTCATGATCAAGACCCTCCCCGGGAGCATACTGGTCGGGCGTGTAGCCCTCTCCGTTCTGAACCATGACTTTCACCATGGTTCCCTCCAGATGATCCGCAAGGGCTACATCCCCGGTCAGGGTCATGGTCTCACCGTCTGTGGTCTGCTGCGTGTCTACCGGATCCCAGCCTCCGCTGGTCGTATTGTACACATACAGAAATGTCTTGGCATTGTTGGACGTCCCCTGCCACTGTACCCGGATTTCATCCGCAGCCAGCGCATCTTCTCCTGCCTGGATCTCAAACACCTGGTAGGGCAGGCCGTTGCCCGTATTCTCCGCAAAGGATTCACCGGCGGTTCCCGCCGCATTGCTGATACCGGATGACTGGGTAATCTCCGAATCTCCTAATTCATACCGCTCGCCCTTCTTGAACGTAACCGTCATCTGGTCTTCCGTCGGGTCTGTGACGTTTACAGAAAGGGAAGGATCGCCGTGTACTGTGCTGCCGTCATCCGGAGAGGTGCTTTCTGCCGAAGCGTTTTCCTCCGGGATCTCAAAGGTAACTGTCTTTTCACTGACATTTCCGGCTTCATCGGTGGCTGTGAGCACCAGCGAATGTGTGCCCGCTTCTAAGGTTTCTGCACTGATGGTATAAGGCAGGCCAATCACTTCTCCGTCCAGAACAGCAGTCAGCTCTGTCGTTTCACTGAGTTCATCCGATGCAGACACCTCCAGTTCATGATTTCTGTACAAAGCGCCCTCTTCGATATTGGTGGTAATTTCCGGCGCGGTATTATCCACGATCACCGTCGCCGTCTTTTCTCCGGAAGTAATGGTATGCTCCCCGTCTGCCAGTTCTGTGGTATCCAGATCATAACGGACCGCGTTGAAATTCTTCTCATCCAGCTGGAAGGTTACATAGAGAATTTCCACCTTTGTGGTGCCGTCGCCCATGCTGATCTCTGTCTCCGGGGTGATATCCCCCAGATCCCGGGGCTGATCCGGATGCCAGTTGTCCGCTGTGTGCTCGATGGCGCCGATTCCATTGACGCCGCCATAGGATACCGGCCGCAGGGATACGCCGTCCGGCAGGATCAGGCGGATATTTTTCAGAACAAAATCATCATTATTCTCAACGTCGTGCTCCAGCGCGTTTGCCTTATTGCCCGCATGAAAAGCAATGGTGATCTCTTTTGTCTCACTGTCAAAATAAGACTCGTCCACATCATAGCTGTAGGTGGCCCAGGTATCATAAGTCCCCTCACGGAAGACTCCCAGCAGACTGTCGCCGATCGCCACTGAATTTTTAAAGAATACGTCGGTCTGGCTGGTATCAAACGTGATCTTCGCATCCCCGTTGATCGAAGAAACCGTCTGCGCGCTCACATCCTCGCCGTCGATTTTCAGATCCCCGCCGGTACCGATGATGGCCCGGGTTCCGGACAGGAATTCATCATCCGATACATTCAGCTGATCCCCTTCCGGCAGAGGATTTTCATTTTTAATCTGCTTCGGCTCTGTCGTTACCGTCTGATACCCGTCGCTGACCTCAAAGTAATACTCATAATACTCTTTTCCGTAAAGATCTACCGCAGAAAGAGATTTGCTGAAGGAATCCCCGTTCTCCCTGAGCAGATTGTACATTTCATATCCGTCAGAATAGTTATCCTTTACGTAAAGATGTACGGTCTTGATGGTCGTATCCTGAGATACCGCGTCAAGAGCGAAGGACAGATCCTCTTCCCCGTTAAATGTTTCCGGAGTGCGATCCGTAAGGACAGGCTCCGCCGCTGTTTCCGGCAGTTCTGCCTGATAAACCGGTTTTGCGCTGTCGCTGACCGTTCCCGGAGTCGGATCCGCATCATCCGCAGTGAGGACACTTGTAAATACATCCTCCTGATACTGGCTCTGGAACGTAATGGATTTATCCGCGGAAGTATTATCCGCACCGTTCATATTGTAGGTAACATAATCAATGTTATCCTTTACATTGGTGGCAATTTTCACGCCCCGCGCTCCTGAATTGGCCATACCGCCGCAGGAAATCTCCACCAGATGGCCGGCATTCAGGGCCGTGCCGAACTTGGCGTTGAAATCTTCAATCGTCAGATCATCGTTGCTTCCGTTCCTGATCCAGAATACCAGTGTATCGCCGGATTTCAGGATTCTGCTTTCGGACGTCTCCCACCATACAACATCACTGTCATCCCCGTTGTCCGGATAATTGTAGTAAAGTTTATAGTCCTTCAGGTCGATATCCCGGTTGGAATTATTGTAGATCTCGATAAACTCATAGGCGTCCCCGCCGTTTGCATTGGAGGAATCCGGCATGATCTCGGATACCACCAGGGCCGGAGCCTTCCCCTGATCTACGTCAACCAGTCCTTCCACCGCCGCAGAGGCCGCGGCGGATGCGGCCGTATTGACTCCATCGCTGATTACCACATCGTAGCTGAATTCTTTCAGCGCCGCCAGCTCATTCCCGGATACCAAAGCTTTCAGCTGACCATCCTCCTGATAGGTCATGGGTACCGTCATCACCAGATCAGCCGTATCTTTTTTGTAAATATTCAGATCCGCTTTTAAAATGCTTCCTGTCAGATTGGTTCCTGCCACAGTCACCGTCCAGTTTGCGTCCTGTTTCACAATCGCAGCTGCATCTGCTGTCACAGCCGGGTCTGCCACCTCCGCAGGAAATACATACTGACCGTTGACTTTCGAGGTCTCTCCCAGGCTGCCCGGGGTCACCTCATTGTCGTACTGAACCGCCACATCTTCTCCGTCATAGCTGAAAGAAATCGCCTCATCCACATCCAGTTTACCGTTGGAAGAATCACCGGCATTATAACTCACTTCATTCATAACCAGCCCTGTCCGCGACTGGATGGTCAGTTTCCTGCTGCCGGAGTTGGAAAATCCGTCAGAATTCACTGTGGTGAGATTCTTCCCCTCCTCCAGCTGGGTGCCGTAATTCTCATTAAAGTTTGCGGCGGTATAATCAGCGGCAATATTGGCTTCGTTTTTCACCCACACCGTCAGGGTTTCATGCGCTTCCAGGATCAGGTCTGCGTCTGCCAGCTCCCACTCTTTGACGCTGCTGCCATTGTCATACATAAACTGATACTGGCTCAGGTCCACCGCCGCATCTGCTGCATTATAGATTTCAAAAAACTCAAAGGCGTCCGATCCGTCCACATTTTCCGTGTTGGGAACGATCTCCGTAATCAGAATCGGGCTGGTCAGATATTTCTCTGTCACCGCATCCTGATTCACAGCCACCGTTTTTTCTGCGGAAACAGAATTGACGCCGTCGCTCATCTGCACGGTAAAGGCAGCGCTGTCTGTTCCTTCCAGATCTTCTGCCGGGATCTGCGCCCGATAAGTTCCATCCGCATAGGTCATGGGATACTGTTTCTCACCATACTGCACACTGGCGCTCATCACAACCTTCTTCAGACTGGTAACGGCAGAAATCTCCAGATCATCCCCTTTGTTGATCTCCTCCGGCGCAGTGACCGTCACAGACGCATCCGCCTGCTCCGCTACCAGATACTGCTCAGCCGGGATCTGGCCATCCGCCACAGTGCCCGGCGTGGGATCCTGGTCATAGGAAAGAGTCTGCTGCTGCACCTGTCCCTGCACATAGGCGAAATTGATTCCCTTCTTTGTCTGGGCCTTTTCCTCTCCATCGTTGTAGGTAATCCGGGTAATCGTCTGCTCCGTATTTCTTACAATCAGACGGATGCTCCGCTCGCCGCTGTTGGAGAAACCATTTACACTTTCCGTTGTTTTCACCAGCTGGATCTCATTTTCGCTGACGCCGTAATAACTGCAGAAATCCTCTGCGGTTAAGTCTTTGCTCCCAGCGTTGGTGATCCATACCGTCAGGGTCTTTCCTGCCTCAATCTGCGTGCCTGCCGGAATCTCCCAGTCTGTAAGGGTGGAACCATTGACATTCTGGATCAGATACCCGTCCATGGAAACCGTCCGGTCGGAAGCATTGTAGATCTCCACGTACTCAAAGGCGTCGGTTCCGCTGGCGGTGGTCTGATCTGCCTGGTGGGTATCCGCTACGATCTCGCTGATGATCAGCGGCGTGGTCATGGTATTCTCCTGCGCATCCGGTTTCAGGGATTCGTCCGTATCCTGCGGATCCGCGTGATTCTGATCCGCAGTCTGCGCATTCTGCGTTACGGTAATATCTGCGGCTGCCGGGTCGTTCTTTGCAGCGGCATCTTTCGCGCTCTGATCCTCCGTCTGTCCGGACAGCGTCCCCGTATTCTGCAGGGCGTTTTCCTGTTCTTCTCCCAGTTTTCCCGGAGTCGGCTCTTCCTCATAAGACAGCACCGTCTCTCTGACCAGGCCCTCCTCAAACAGGAAGCTGACACCCCTATCTGTCCGGGTCTTTTCTTCCCCGTCGTTATAAAGAGCCTGGGCGAAAATTTCCTCCCCCTCTTTGTCTGTGATCTGCAGCGCCCGGGCGTCCTCCCCGTCTAATCCTGCCATCACATCCTCCGTCTTTACAATCTGCACCTCATTCTGATCCAGTCCATAGTGAGTGCAGAAATCTTCTGTCTCCAAGTTCTGGCTTTCCCCGTTGCCAATCCAGAGAATCAGGGTCTTTCCCGCTTCCACAGACGTTCCCTCAGGAATCTTCCAGTCTGTGGCTGTTTCACTGGTAATGTCCCTGATCTGATAATCATTCAGGGACAGGGTCTGCGCGGTGGGATTATAAATCTCCACGTACTCAAACGCATCCTCACCGACTCCCGGCAAACCGGCCGGCGCTGCGGTATCCGCCACGATCTCACTGATCACCGGCGCCGCCGATGTATTGGCTGTATGTTTTCCTGCGGACAGATTTTCCGATACCGCCTGCGGATCGGCCGCATATACAGACGATATCATGCTTATGTTCACGGAAGAGGTCACCACCACAACGCTCATTCCGCTGATCACGAACCGCTTTACTCTCCGGGCCGCGGTTCCCTTTGCCCCTCTTTGCCGGCGATAATCTGGCATAATTACTCCTTTCTCGGGCCGATTTCTGCCCATAGAGGTATCCTGGAAGGATTACTCCTTTCTCGGGCCGATTTCTGCCCATAAAGGTATCTCCTCTGACACATTGTTCCGTTACCGTTTTAAGGCAGACGCATCGTAACACATCCATGTCTGAGAGAAATTGGTTTCAGGTAAATATCCTGTAATTTTTCCATGTTTTACCTGATCTTCTCCTCCCTTATACATCTGCTGCACATACGCCGCCGGAAACCGCTTTTACAGGGCATAAAAAAGGCGGCCGATTCGCTCGACCGCCCCGCATCAGGTGTCCCCACCTTCAGGCACTCATAATTTTACATAAAACTCCACGCCGCCGGAAACATTCTTCACCCCATAATCTGCCCCGTGCAATTTCAGCGCCGCAGCGCTGATGGCCAGCCCCATCCCGGAGGAACCGGCCTCGTAAGCCCTGGAAGGATCTGCCCGGTACAGCGGTTCCCAGATCCGTTCCATCTCTTCCGCTGGGATCTCTTCCCCCTCATTGTAAACACGGATAGCCGAACCAGTCAGGGAAATCCGGATCACGCCTCCCTGCCGGCAGAATTTCACTGCATTGGAAAACAAATTGTCCACCACCATCTCCATCAGCTTCCGGTCACAGCGGATGGCAAGCGGCTGGTCCACATCCCAGATCAGGGAAATCTGTTTTTTCTCCAGAACGTCCTGGTAATGTCTGCTCACCTCCCGCGCCATCGTTTCCAGGAAACACTCTTCCTTCTGCAGCTGATAGAAGGTGTCGGTAACACGGGTATAGATCAGCATGGAATTCAGCAATTCATTCATATGGTCGGCTTCCTGTCCGATAATTTCCATGTAATGTTCCTGTTTTTCCGGATGGATCCCCTCCCGCATACACTCCGCCGTGTTTTTCAGTACCGCTGCCGGGGTTTTCATCTCATGGGCGATAGCATTCAGAAAGGTGTTGTGCATTTCCGCCAGCTTTTCTTTTTTTTTGCGGATGTACAGATAAAGAATGATCAGGACAGCAGCAAAACACTGCCCATATCCCCAGACCGGCGCGACCATCCGCTTCAGGTTCCCTCCATCCCGGATCATCTGTCCCACATCGGCATTCATGGAACAGCAGTAGCCCCCGATAGACGGATTACTTCCCACCCGTCTCGTCCAGAAACATTCTGTATCGCTGCAGCTCGTCTCCTCCTCCACGGTACCCGTCACAAGCCCATAGGTTGTCTGCGGGTCATAGTATGGCTGGGTACATACCACATCTCCCTGCGCGGCATAGAGATTCATGGACAGGGAACCGATCTCCACCTGTCCCGGATCCTCCAGATCCTCTATGGCAATGTCACTGACCCGGCAGACCAGCTTCTCCTCCGACACATTCCCCGCCGCACGCTCATTTCGCAGGACATAGCTCTCCTCCTCATCGTTGTGATCCCCAAAAATGATCTCGATCGGATAGAAAGTCCCCCCGTCTGTATAATAACCGGTCACCTGGCGGATATAACAGTTCCGCCGGGGCTGGCTGCTTCCATATTCCTTGTAAAATCCGAAAAATCCGTCCATTTCCGCTTCTGAAAAATAAATCGACGGGGTATAATATTCCGTTCGGATCCCTTCCTCGGTGTTGGTGCTCCACGCAAAATACATCTCCTGCTCTCCGATGACACCGCTGCTGCTGCCAGCTCTTGTATACAGATTCAGCTGGATCGCATAAACCGCGTGCCCTTTTTCATTGACTGTCTCCGACATGAGATCCGTCACCAGCTTCCGGATCTCATCATGCCCCGTATCCTCCGCCGCCAGATAAATCTGCTGATGGATCTCCTGCATGTCGCTGCGGGCTGTTTCCAGCTGGCGGTTTCTTTCCACCCGGTACAGGCACCCGGAAGCCACAGCCGCCACAGCCAAAAAGATCACCTCCATCCAGACAGCCACCTGATATTTTTTCCACCATATTTTCCGGTTCCGCCAAAGTTCCCTGCAACTTTTCATCACATTACCTCCTTTTTGGACTGGTTTCTGTCCATACAGGTACCCTGTAAGGGTTACCTCCTTTTTGGACTGGTTTTTTGTCCATACAGGTATCCTGTAGGGAAGTTCCTCCGTCTCACCCGCCGTATCCGGCTTCCGGTTTCCCGTCAAACAGATAGCCCTGTTTTACAATGGTGCGGATACAGGTTCCGTATTTTCCCAGCGCCTGCCGCAGTTTCTTCACATGGGTATCCACCGAACGGTCGCTGCCGGAATATTCATATCCCCACAGTTTCAGCAATATCTGTTCCCGTGTCAGGATACGCCCCGGATTCTGCATAAAATAATACAGCAGGTCAAAATCCAGACTCTGCAGCGCCACCGGCTCCCCGCCGCACAGCACCTGCCTCTGCTGGGGATTCAGCCGGATCCCGGCCGATTCCAGCCATCCGCCGCCCCCGTTCCGTTCCAGAATGGCCCGGCATTTTGCCGCCAGCACCGGAAGAGAAAAGGGCTTCAGGATATAGTCGTCCGCCCCCAGCCGGTACCCCCGAAGCTGATCCTCCTCCTGTACCCGGGCGGTCAGAAACAGGATCGGCACATTTTCTTTTTCCCGTATGTTCCGGCACAGGGTAAATCCATCCATCTCCGGCATCATCACATCCAGAAGTATGAGCTGATAATTTCCAGTCTGAAACATCTCCCAGGCAGCAAGCCCGTCGGCTGCCGCCTCCACTTCAAAACCATTTTCCTCCAGATAGTCCCCGATCAGCTCCCGCATATGGGCGTTATCCTCCGCCAGCAAAACCCGTTTCATTCCCAGCGCTCCCCTCTTTCTTTGCTATGGTCAGTATAGCACATCCATATGTACTCTTTTTGTACTTTTTTACAATTACCTGCCAGATTCCCGCCTGCGGCGGCGCCGCAGGGGACCGCATGCCATAAAAAAGGACTGCCTGCCGGAAAATCTCCCCGGTACGCAGTCCTTTTCTTTCTTCATGGAAATCCTGCCGCCATGCCGCAGCAGTACCGCCTGATTTGTTTCAGTCGCCCAGCCGTTTCCCCGGGGCATCCTGCTGTCAGATTACGCCGGAACAGCCTCCCGATCTCAGCAGCCGATATAGGCCAGCGCCTCCCTCACGTTGGAAACGCCCACGATCCGGATACCGTCTGCCTTCAGCGACTCCGAAACGCAGACTGCCGGCAGCATACACTCCCCAAATCCCAGCTTTTTGGCTTCCTGCACCCGCTGGGCAGCCATACTGACCGCCCGCACCTCTCCGCTCAGACCCACTTCACCGAAACAGATCAGGCTCTCCGGGATCGGCACCTCTTTATAGCTGGAGACAATCGCCAGCACAATCCCCAGATCGATCGCCGGCTCATTCATACGGATGCCCCCCGCGATGTTCACATAGGCGTCGCAGGAGGAAAGCGGCACGCCCGCCCGTTTTTCCAGCACAGCCATCAGAAGATTCACACGGTTCAAATCCGCGCCTGCCGCCGTCCTCCGGGGCAGACCGAAGCTCGTCCGGCAAACCAGCGCCTGGATTTCCAGCAGAATGGGCCGGGTTCCCTCAATGGAACAGGCCACCACCGAACCGGAAGCCCCCTCCGGTTTTCCATTCAGCATATATTCCGACGGGTTCGCCACTTCAGCCAGTCCCTCCCGGCGCATTTCAAAAACGCCGATCTCATTGGTGGAACCAAAACGGTTTTTGACTCCCCGGAGCACGCGGTAGGCCGCATGGCGGTCTCCCTCAAAATACAGCACCGTATCCACCATATGCTCCAGTACACGCGGCCCGGCCACCACGCCTTCTTTGGTCACATGCCCCACCAAAAAAACTGTAATATTCCACGTTTTGGCCATCTGCAGGAACAGACTGGTAGCCTGCCGGACCTGGGAAACACTGCCCGGCGCAGCGGAAACCGCTTCGCTGTACATGGTCTGGATGGAATCAATGATCACCGCCTGGGGCAGCTCCCGCTGCAGCACCGGCCCGATCACATCCAAGTTTGTCTCGCAGAGCAGACGCAAAGAATCCGAAAATTCCCCGATCCTCCGGGCCCGGAGCTTAATCTGCTGCAGGGATTCCTCCCCGGAGATATAGAGCACTTTCCGCCCCGCCCCGGCCAGGTTCCGGCAAACCTGCAAAAGCAGGGTGGATTTGCCGATGCCCGGATCGCCGCCCACCAGGACCAGCGATCCGGGGACAATCCCGCCGCCCAGCACCCGGTCCAGCTCGCCGATCCCCGTTGTGAACCGGCTCTGGCCGTCTGCTTCCACATCAGACAGGGATACCGGCTTCGCCGCAGCTCCCGGTGCGCCGGCTGCCGGGGCATGCGAAGCCGCCCGTCCCGGCAGCTTCGGGGCGGGCGGCTCTTCTACAAACGTATTCCATTCTTTACAGGCCGGGCACTGCCCCAGCCACTTTGGCGACTCATAACCGCACTGCTGGCAGAAAAAAACTGTATTTTTGCCTTTTGCCATCGTTGTTTTCCTTCCTGGACATTTCCCGCTTACGTAACAGCCGGAACATCTACTGCTCTTTTACAGCCTCAAAAATGATCTGGTCCCGCCGCACCGTGACGCGGACCGTATCCCCCCGTTTTACATTTCCGGAGAGGATCTCATCGGCCAGGGCATCCTCTAACTTTGTCTGGATCATCCGCCGCAGCGGCCGCGCCCCGTATTTGGGATTATAGGACTTTTCCACAATATATTTTTTCACGCTGTCCCGGATATGCAGGGAAATCTCCAGCTGATTTTTGCAGCGTTCCTGCAGCTCTCCCGTCATCAGCGACACGATCTTTTTCATATGGTCTTTCGTCAGGGCATGGAACACAATGATCTCATCGATCCGGTTTAAAAATTCCGGCTTGAAAATCCGCCGCACTTCTTCCATAACGTTGGATTTCATCCGCTCATAATCCGCTTTTTCATCCTCCCTGACCGCGAAGCCCAACTTTTTCGGTTCGATGATCGACTGCGCGCCCGCATTGGAGGTCATAATGATGATCGTATTTTTAAAATCCACCTTCCGCCCCTGGGAGTCTGTAATGTGACCATCGTCCAGAACCTGCAGCAGGATATTAAACACATCCGGATGCGCCTTCTCGATCTCATCAAACAGGATCACAGAATACGGATGTCTGCGCACCTGCTCCGAAAGCTGGCCGCCCTCATCATATCCCACATATCCCGGAGGAGAACCGATCATCCTGGAAACACTGTGCTTCTCCATATATTCCGACATATCCACCCGGATCATGGCATCCTCGGTACCAAACACCTCCTGCGCAAGAGCCTTGGAGATCTCTGTCTTTCCCACGCCGGTAGGTCCCAGGAATAAAAAGGATCCGATCGGGCGCGTGGGATCTTTCAGCCCGACCCTGCCGCGCCGCACTGCCTTCGCCACAGCCGAAACTGCCTCGTCCTGGGCAATCACCCGTTTATGGAGCGCGCCCTCCATCCGTTTTAACCGGGATGTTTCATTCTCCGTCAGGCGTTTGACCGGGATGTGCGTCCACGCGGAAACCACATCTGCCACTTCATTTTCACCCACAGTCAGGCCGCCGGCAGAAAGCTTCCGGTGGTACTTCTTTACCATCTGTCCCAAAGTCTCCTGCAGCGCCTGCCGTTCCTGATGCAGGCGTGACGCCTCCGCAATATCCCCGGAGGCAATGGCAGTCTCCATCCGCTCCTGCAGCAGCTGCATCTGTTCCCGGTCGCGCATCAGCTGGCCGGAGTGTTCAAATCCCGCCAGATGCATCTTGGAGGCAGCCTCATCCATCAGATCGATCGCCTTATCCGGCAGGAAACGCCCGCTGATATAACGGGCGGACAATTCCGCCGCAGCCCGGATCCCTTCTTCAGAAATCACCACCTGATGATGCTTCTCATATCTGCTCTTTAAGCCGCGCAGAATCTCCACCGTCTGTTCCACATCCGGCTCTTCCACCGACACAGACTGGAACCGTCTCTCCAGCGCGGCATCCTTCTCAATGTGCTTCCGGTACTCCTCCACCGTCGTGGCGCCAATGATATGGACGGTACCTCTGGAAAGCGCCGGCTTCAGGATATTGGCCGCATCCAGGGAACCTTCTGCGCCGCCCGCGCCGATGATGGTGTGCAGCTCATCAATAAACAGGATCACATTCCGGCAATTCTGCACTTCACGGATGATCCCCTTCATCCGTTCCTCAAACTCACCCCGGTACTTGGTCCCCGCAACCATACCCGGGACGTCCAGCGTGAGAATCCGCTTGCCCAAAAGGTGCTCCGGCACCGCTTCCCGGGCAATATACTGAGCCAGCCCTTCCACGATCGCCGTCTTTCCCACCCCCGGTTCCCCGATCAGGCAGGGATTGTTTTTCCCTCTGCGGCTCAGGATCTGGATGATCCGCTGCAGCTCAGCCTCCCGCCCGATCAGCGGATCCAGTTCGCCTGCCGCCGCCTGCGCTGTCAGGTCTGTGGAAAACTTATCCAGCAGGGATGAGGATCCTTTCTCGGAAGCCTTTCCGGTCCGGATCTGTTTGAGCTTCTCCCTGGAAAACTCTTCTTCCCGGCCCATTGCCACCAAAATCTCCGCATAGACCTGCCCCACGTCAATCCCAAGATTCGCCAGTATCTGGGAAGCAGAGCAGTCATGACGCCGGATCATGGAAAGGAGCAGATGCTCCGTCCCGGTTTCCCTGCTGCCGTACTGTCTGGCCAGCGCCCCGGCGTCCTGAAGGATCTCCCTCGTCTCCGGCGACGGCTCCGGTTTTTCCAGCACGTCTCCCTCTGCCGGAAGCGCGATCCCGTCCACCATCTGCCAGACCGTATCTGCCTCTGTGCCTAACTGGCGCAGGATCTGCCCGGCAACGCCGCTCCGTTCCCGGAGCATCCCCAGCAGAATATACTCTGTCCCCAGCATCCGCTGTTCTTTCTGTTCCGCAAATTTTACGGCCAGGCGCATGACCTGCCTGGCCTGTTTCGTAAACGCACTCAAATCCATGTGCTATTCCTCCAAAACATGCAGCAGCCGTCTGACTGCTGCCGCACTACAAATACTCCGAAAAAATCTCATCCACCAGCGCGTGGATCTCCTCCCTGGAAATCCCCTTGCAGAGACCCCTGGCAATCGCCAGACGCAGCTGGGCTTTCATCTCTTCCATCGCTTTCAGCCTGTCAATATTCAGCGCGATCACAGCGCCTGTCCGGCGGTCCAGGCGGATCAGTCCTTCCTGGCGCAGTACCGCGTATGCCTTATTGACGGTGTGCATGTTGATGCCGATGGCCTCCGCCAGCTGGCGCACCGAAGGGAGAGAATCCCCCTCCTGGTACTGCCGCGTGGCAATTCCGTAAATAATCTGGTTTCTCAGCTGGATATACAGCGCCTCGTCGCTCTCAAAATCAATCTCTATCTGCATCTTCCGTGTCCTTCCCAATACTCACATGACAGGTCCGAACATGCAGTTACAGGAACTCCAGATCGTCATCGTCGATCCCGTCATCCACAAATTCAATATCCTCCGGCAGATCCGGGATCTCCTCTTTTTTCTTTTCTTTTTCGCTCTTAAGTTCCTTAACTGCCTGCTCTCCGGCTTTTTTCTTTCCGCTCCCGGCAGCTTTCCCGCTATGTTCAGTCTGTCCTGTTTTTTCCGTTTTTAATCCGAACAGCTTCTCGCTCTCCTCCCGCAGAATCCGCTCCAGCTCTGCATCCTCGCCGCCTTCCATGCCGGCTGCCCTTGCAGGCTCCTGTTCTTTCAGGGTCTTTTCCGGATCCGTCCGGGTCTGTGGCTGTGTCGCTTTTTCCGCATCCAGGATCTGATCCAGGTCATCCAAGTCATAAATATCGTAGGAATCGTCGTCCGGAAGATCGTAACCCTCCTCTTCCACAACCGGGATCTGTACCGCTTCCTTTTCTGTTTCCCGGCGTTCATTCTTCTGGCGTCCGCTCTTTTTCACAGCCGTTTTCTTCTCCGGGCGCTCCTCCGGGATCTCTTTCCTCACCTCAGCGGTCTCTTCCTCAAAATCAGAAGCCTCCTCCAAAAGTCTCCTCAGTCTCCGGTAGCGGACAGATACCACAATCACCAGCACCAGAAGCAGAATGCAGACCAGCCCCGCTCCGGCCAGCAGCATCCGATCCATGCCGCCGTCATCGCTGTCCCCGGCCTGGGCTGTGCTGTCCGGCTGAGGAAGCGCATACTGCATATTCGTCAGACTCTTCTGCAGCGTGCCGGTTTCGGAATCATATGTATACCACCCCTGCTCTCCCAGTTCATTGGTTCCATATACATAGTAGAAAACCGTCAGGTCCGCGTCGGCAGATACCATCTCATCCGGCCCTGCCAACTGGTAAGCCTGCACCGATCCGTCTGCCAGCTGGCAGACAGCCGGGACAAAACGGTCGGAAACAAGCGCCGCCGCATCCTGGGGCACATCGGCCAGATCCACATACCCATCCGCTATCTGTACGCGGACTGTATCCGCGCCTGTCGCTTCCGGATCCTGTCCTGCCGCCGGAGTCTCTTCTCCCCCATCTGCCGGATCCTCTGCCCCGGCAGATGGATCTGTCTCCTCCACCAGGTCAGAGCGAACCCATCCGCTTCTCTCCTCTCCCTGTCCCTCAAATGTAATCTCATACCATACATTTCCGTCAGATCCTTCGGTCTGCCCGGTGATCGTTACCTCCTGATCTGCATACAGGCTGCCGATCTGCGCACCGTCCACCGCCTCCTCGCGGACAACAATATTATCGCTGACGGCCTCTGCAGAAGTTGCCCAGGCTGTCTCTGTGTGGACACCGGCCAGAGCGGCCACTGCCAGCACGCCTGCTGCCCGAACCATCCATCGCATCTGTTTCCATGTGGATATCTTTTTCATCTTTTCCTCCATCATTCTGCGGAATCTGCAGGAGATCCCAGATTTAGCCGGATGTCGACATATCCCGGCTATTATATCTGTTCCATTATAGTAGGAACGCTTCAGAAATGTCAACGGCTCCCGCCCGGAATCCTTATTTTTTATCATTTTTCAAATTTTTTTCTTGCAAAGTTCACAGTTTTGTATCATTCTATAGGTATCATATATGCAGAGAGGATCAGAATCATGAAGAAAAAAGCATTGATTACACTGCTTGCCGCCCTGACAGCGGGCAGTTTTCTATTATTAAGCGGCTGCGGGACAGATCAGCCGGACGGCGACGCGCTTTCCGCAGAGGCAGAGACCACACATTTCACAGACGGTACCATAGAGATGCACAGTGTCTGGTACAATGCGGACGACAGCGCCCTGTCCTCGGCTGCCATCACCATCCTGGACAGACGGGACGAGGTTTTCACCGGCACCACCGACGAGGCGGGGAATCTGGCCAGCTGCAGCCTTCCGGGCAATACCACCTTCACCTGCGAAGTCACGGACAGCACCGGCAGCACGGTGGCGGAAGGCGAATTCATTTTCCAGATCTCCGATGAGTACGAATCACTGACGATATATCCGGTTCATGAGGGGAACGGCGAACATGTCATGGAGATCCCTGCTGACAAAACAGATCTGCGCGTTGCCATTTTCGTGACAGAAGACGGAGAGCTTTCCTTTGTAAATCTGAGCCCTTACACCGGATCAGAGGAAACCTCCGGTGAGGAAAACGCAGATGCTGCGGCCGGGCAGACCGGGGCTGACGCGGGACAGGCAGGCACGGATGCAGGGCAGACCGATCCGGCTGCCGGACAGGCCGGAACAGATGCGGCTGCCGGACAGACAGACGCAAATGCCGGACAGACAGACGCACAGAACCCCCAGCCCCAGCAGTAATTTTTAAGGCGTCCCTTTCCGGGACGCCTTATTTCACATTCCGCGCCATCAGGCGCTTCCCATTCTCCTTCAGCCACCTCTCCTGCCGCTTATAGTCCGGCAGAACACGCGCCACCTCCGCCCAGAAACGGGGCGAATGATTCAGTTCTTTGCGGTGGCACAGCTCATGCACCACCACATAATCGATCACTTCCGACGGAGCCAGCATCAGAAGGCAGTTAAAGTTCAGGTTCCCCCGGGCACTGCAGCTGCCCCAGCGGGTCTTCTGGTTCCGGATGGTGATCATCCCGTAATCCACTCCCACCTTCGGCGCGAAATACCGGACGCGCTCCGGTATCACCTGACAGGCCCGGTCAGCCAGCGCTTCCAGCTCCTCCGCCGACATGGGGCGGATCTCTTTCAGCTCCCCCGCCTTTTTCTCCATAACCGCCAGATGCTTTAAGATCCAGTCGGACTTTTCCTGTACAAACCGCCGGATCTCCTCCTCCGGCATCCCCAGAGGCGCGCGCACCCGCACCGCACACTGCGGCGTGATCTCCAGCGCCATGGTTTTCCGCCTGCTGCGGATGATCTCTATCTGAATCTCTTCCAGCCGCATCGTTCCTCCTTTCCGGACAGCGTCCCCTCTCCGGACCGACTGACTCCCACAGGAATCCGGATACTCCCGGATCTTCGATCGAGTAGGAGGCGGTGATTAGCCGCCGTCCTCTCACACCACCGTGCGTACCGTTCGGTACACGGCGGTTTCAATAGTCGCTGTGCAGAGACTGATAGGCTGTGGCCAAGTCATAAAAGCCCCAG
>CALWGM010000005.1 GCA_944380065.1 uncultured Lachnospiraceae bacterium | reverse complement strand
GAAGGGGCGTTTACCGATGAGGAAAGGGAACAGATCATACTTTCCTGGTCGGGAGGTCTTATCAAAAGTGGTTTGATGATTGTGCAAAATCCGGCAGACGCATATCTGGAACGGGAAGCAGAGGATTACATTTTTTTATTAAGCAATAGAGAAATATCAGAATATTTTAAAACAGGAACCTTGTGGGAGGATATGGGTATTCCCGACGCATATGGTTCACCTTCGAAATACGTAAAAAATAACTGTGATATCCAAATATATTCCCAGGGAGATAAGGATTACTGTGGCTGGTGGTTAAGCGGAGGAACCCAGACCCATGATGATCTAATATGGCCGGGTATGATTACCGAATTTAGTAATTATTCGGTAGTATCTCCCGAAGAAATTGTATATTCCGGAGTCCGTCCTGCCATGTGGATCACATGGCAGGAGGAATAAAGAGATGAAAATGTCAGGGACAGCTTACGTACGGCAGCATGATACCCGGGATTGTGCAGCGGCCTGTCTGGCGTCCGTCTGTAATCTGTATGGCATAAAGATGCCCATGGTACGGATGCGGGAGTTTTTACAGGTGGATAAAAATGGTTCCAGCATGTATGCCCTGAGTAAAACGGCAGAAAATCTTGGTTTTATAACCGAAGTTTTACAGGGTGAATGGCATGAACTGTTCCAGGAAATTACAGCAGGGAAGATCCACCTTCCTGCGATCTGCCATATGCACATAGATGGTCTGGAACATTTTGTGCTTGTAAAAAAATGTTCAGAGAAAGCTGTGTGGATTTTTGATCCGGGGAAAGGCCATGTAAAATATACAGCGGACCTGTTCCGGGAACAGTGGACCGGATATGTACTGGACATATATCCCACCGGGGAAACAGAAAAAAGGGATTACAGGGGAAAGATGTTTCGCAGATACGTGGAAATTCTTGCCGATCTGAAATGGAAGTTTGTGAAAATCCTTCTGCTGTCATTTTTAATTGCCGGTTCGTCTGTGGTATATTCATATGCCTACCAGCAGATTATTGACCAGTTTGTGCTTCAGGGAGCTGACACTGCCCGGGGAGCGGCGGCCGGATACACCGGTCTGGAACTTCTTCTGGGCCAGGCAGAGCAGATGCTGCAGCATCTTCCCTATCTTTTTGCCATCATGATTTTTCTTGTATTTGTGCAGTTTATACTGGCCCTGATCCGAGGATGTCTGCTTGCAGATATAGGGAGAACAATGGATACAGAGCTTTCCGGACAATATATCCAAAAACTTCTGAGACTTCCGTTTTCTTATTTCCAGCAGTGGGAAACGGGGGAAATCATGGGGCGTTATCAGGATATGAATTCAATCCGGGACGCGATATCCGGAAGTGTACTTACAATTACTTTTGACAGTGTCATGGCGGTTGCAGGGATCGTGATACTGGTACGAATCAGCAGACCGTTGTTCCTGGTTGTTCTGCTGATGGTGACCGTGTATCTGCTGATTGTACTGATGTACCGCAGACCTCTGAGACATATCAACCGTACCATCATGGAAAATGACGCACAGGTAACATCCGGAATCAAGGAAGGAATTGACGGAATTGCGGCAGTCAAGCTGTTTTCACAGGAAAAGAAATATGGAAAGAAAATGATGCTCCGGATAGAAAATTTTATTACATCCTGTTATAAAGGAAGCATCTTATATATTTCCCAGAGTTCCCTTCTGTCTGTGGTACAGGGCACCGGTATGGTTGCGGTTCTCTGGATGGGTACAGTCTGTGTGCTGCAAGGTGAAATGACACTGGGAACATTATTTCTTTTTGTGAGTCTGATGTCTTATTTTGTCTCTCCTGTTCAGAACCTGATCGGTCTGCAGCCACAGCTGCAGGAAGCATGGATTGCGGCGGATCGTCTGAATGATGTACTGGAAGCTTCATCGGAGGATCTCTGTCATGAGGGGAGTATGGAAACCCCGGAACTGAACGGGGAAATCAGGTATCAGAATGTTTCTTTCCGGTATGGATACCGGAAATGGGTTCTCCAGGACATGTCGTTTTCGATAAAAGAAGGTGAACATGTGGCTCTGACAGGCCCGAACGGATCCGGAAAATCATCCGTGGCCCGTCTGCTGACTGGCATGTATGAACCCACGAGTGGCACTATTACCATAGGAAATTATGATATAAAAGAACTGTCACTGAAATGTATCAGGAGCCATGTGGTCTATGTGCCCCAGGAACCAGTTATTTTGTCAGGAACACTGCGGGAGGCAGTCCTTTTCGGAAGCCGGAAAGAGACCGGAGATCCAAAATTTCGGGAAATTGTAGATGGATGTTTTCTGGATGAAATCATCAATGATAATCCGTCCGGGTACGAATGGATTCTGACTGAAAACGGGATGAATGTTTCGGGTGGACACAGACAGAGGATTGCCATTGCGAGGGCCTTATTGTCTGAACCGGATATTCTTATTCTGGACGAGGCAACCAGCCAGATTGATAAAAGCAGGGAACAGGATATTCTGGATTTTGTGTTCCGTTACAGAGCCGGGCGGACTGTAATCGTGATCACGCATAATGAGAAGATTGTCAGGAAGTGTGACCGGGAAATCTGTATCGGAAAGTGCATGTCCTGATATAAAACAGACAGGGGACAGTGTGGAGTCTGCTGGTCGGACGGTGGTTCAGAATAGGCGGCACAGATAGGAACGGGATGGTAAAGCAGGATACGGGGAGATGGGAAATGACAGACAGAAACAGACGGGGGTTCCGGAATCTACAGAAAAATAAGGGCAGAACCGCATATATGTTCCTGCTGCCAAGCCTGATCGGTGTGCTGGTTCTGTTTGTCATCCCTTACGTGGATGTGATCCGCAGATCATTCCTGGACGGAACAGGACAGAAATTTGCCGGACTGGAAAATTACAGGACCGTGCTTTCGGGTCAGGCTTTCCAGCTGGCATCGGCCAATACGGTCCGGTTCCTGGCAGTCTGTGTGCCGGTACTGATTTTCCTGTCGCTTCTGGTTGCGGTATATCTCCAGAAGGGAAAGCGTCCCGGGGCATGGATCCGGGGAGTATTCCTTATGCCCATGGCAATGCCGGTGGCGTCGATTGTGCTGTTATGGAATGTGTTATTCACAAGGAACGGATTCCTCAGTGATTTCCTGGGGATATTCGGGGTGGACGCGCAGAACTGGATGAACACAGAGTATTCCTTTGTAATTCTGGTATTCAGTTATATCTGGAAAAACCTGGGATATGATATTATTTTGTGGCTTGCCGCGCTGACGACAATCCCGCAGGAGATTTATGAGGCGGCGAAGGTGGACGGGGCCGGGGAGAAGGAGTGTTTTTTCCTTATCACAATGCCGAATCTCTGGCCGTCTCTGTTTCTTATTACCACCTTATCCCTGATTAACGGATTCAAGGTATTCCGGGAAGCGTATCTTGTTGCCGGGGATTATCCGGAGGAGCATATCTATCTGCTCCAGCACCTGTTTAACAACTGGTTCCGGGAACTGGCGGTAAATAAACTGGCAGCCGGGGCAGTGCTGATGGGAATTGTGCTGTTTGCGTTGATCATGATCTTCCAGAAATTATTTGACAGACAGACATAGGGGGGAAGGATGGACAGGATTGTTAAGTTTACCATAAAGATTATTGTGTTTCTGCTGTTATTCGGCCTGGCGTTTTCCGCGGTGTATCCCCTGATATTTCTGCTGGGCGGATCACTGAAAAGCACGCAGGAGCTGGGAGAGAGTCTGGCGCCCCTCTGGACAGCGGAGGGGCGGATCTCCTGGTCGTGGCTTCCCTGGGAGCCTACCCTCCGGCATTATGTGGAGCTGCTTTTGGATTCCCCGGGGTATTTCGTCATGTTCTGGAATTCTGTAAAGATTGTGGCGGGGGTGACGGGCGGCCAGCTTCTGCTGGGGCTTCCGGCGGCGTGGGGATTTGCCCGGTGGGAATTTGCCGGGAAAAAGATACTCCTGTCCCTTTATGTTGTGCTGATGCTCTTTCCTTTTCAGGTACTGATGCTTTCGGAATACCTGGTTCTCAGCCGTATGGGACTGATGGATACGCTGATGGCGCTGATTCTGCCCGGAGCCTGCTCCACATTCCCGGTATTTATCATGTACCGTTTCTTTTCCACACTGTCAAAAGATATGATTGAGGCGGCAAAATTAGACGGGGCCGGCGAATGGCAGATTTTCCGGTATATCGGGATTCCCCTCGGGATGCCGGGAATCATGGCGGTCATTGTGCTGGCTTTTCTGGAATACTGGAACCTGATTGAGCAGCCGGCAGTTTTTCTGAGGTCGGACCGGCTGAAACCGTTATCCCTGTATATTTCAACAGTGACCCGGGAAAATGTGGGCGTGGCGTTTGTGGCGGGGCTGATCGCCCTTCTGCCCCCGCTTCTCGTTTTTTTATGCGGACGGAAATATCTGGAGCAGGGAATAGCGGCCATTGGCGGAACAGATGAGAGGACAGGAGGATTCGGGTCATGAAACAGAAACAATGGATAAAGGCTGCCGCCATATTTTTCGGGCTGATGATCGTGCTGACTGTGTTTTCCAGGGCGACGGCGTCTGTCACAAAAGCAAAGGTTACGGTTGCAAAAGCCGGACCGCAGACGATCACACACACCATAAGGCTGGATGGCACGGTGGAGGCAAAAGACCATTCCCTGCAGTATGTTCCGGCAGGACTCATGGTGAAGAGTGTACGGGTCAGCCCGGGTCAGACCGTGCAGCAGGGGGACGTCCTTTTTACCATAGATACCGGGAAGCTGCAGGAGAAAATCGGTGATATAGAAGAGGAGATGAAAAATGCGGAGCAGAGAAACAGCCTGACTGTTTCCAGGGCAGAGGAGGCTCTGCAGGATGTGAGATCCAGTGCGGAGCAGGAAAAGACGGCTGCGTACCGCGCCTGGGAGGAAGCGTCGGCTGCTTATCATGAATACATGGATACCCGTCATACGTCAGACCAGGCAGGCATACAGAATGAGGACGGATCAGGCTATGATGAGGCGGCTGCGGGAGAACTGGAAAGCGCTGTGGATGCGGCACGGGAAGCTTATGAGGCTGTGGCCAGGGAGCAGGACCGGCTGGTGGAGGCTGCGGAGGATTCCCTCCGGCAGACGAAAGAGGATCTGACCCTGGATCAGGAGGGCAGGGATCTGGAGGACAGTCTCACAGAGCTGCGGCCTTTTCTGGAAAATGAAGGACAGTACCTGGCAGAATATCCGGGCGTCGTAGGGAAAGTTTTTGTGAAATCCGGGACTGAGACTGTGGAAGGTGTGGCAGTGATGATAGCGGATGCCTCGGCAGGGGTGCGCTTTGTGGCGCCCATATCAGAGGAGGACAGCCGGGAAATCACGGAGTACAGTGAGGTCACACTGAGCGGGGAAAACATGGAAGGAAGAGAGGAAGCCTATGTCCTCAGCGCGGCAGTTACGGAAGGGAACAGCGCCGGGGATTCCGGGGACGGGGCAGGGTACAGCCTGTCGGCGGATATTCCGGGTGATCTGTATCCGGTGGGAAGCAGGATATCTGTGACAGTTGACAACCAGTCCGGGGAATATGCCACCTGCCTTCCGGTTTCCTGTCTGAGGCAGAACGGGAATTACCAATATTTTATCTATGTGGTGCAGGAGCAGGAGACCGTGTTCGGACAGGAACTGACGGCAGGCGCCATGCCTGTGACTGTGCTGGATAAAAATGAACAGTATGCAGCGGTTGAGGAGACTGTTTCCGGGGATGTGGTGGTCTCCACAAACAAGGAACTTACAGACGGGAGCAGGGTGAGAATAACTGAGTAATGGGAAAATACAGAACAAAACCGGAAAATTTCTGGTGCAAGTGGAAAAAGAGTGCTGCGGGGGCTGCCATTTATATCCTTCTCATCATCCCGTGTCTCATATTTTTTGGTCTGGGTATGTCACAGAGGCAGGGACTGAAGGAGTATGACAGCCGGGTTACATTGATCCGCAGGGACGGGGAGGGCTATTCCTTTTCCGAGGCGGAACAGATGCGGATGGGAACCCGGGAAGCGGAAGCGGGCCTGACTTATGTTCTCTGGGGAAACGGAGGGGTACGTCTGCTGCAGAATGAGGATCTGGGACGTTACGCGGAGGCTGAGATCTATGTGGTGGAGGGAAACAGCGGGCTGCTGTTATCTTCCAGTGCCATACTGGATGGCACATTGGGATCCTGCTGCCTGGTCGGGGAAGAAATTGCCCTGAAACTGTTCGGGGTATCCGATGCCACCGGGCTTTCCATCACGATGGACGGATGCGCATACCGGGTGACCGGTATGCTGGGGGATGCAGGGGAGGCTGCCGTGTTCCAGTCCTGTGACCTTCCGGATTTCCCTCTGGACAGGATGACTGTGCTGGATTCCGGGGATACTTCCCTGTACTCTCTGGAACAGAATATTCTGGGACAGACCGGATTCGCGGGGGCTGCCCTGGATTACAGGTTCATCAGCAGTCTGGCAGGACTGCCGGGCCTGGGGCTGTGTGCTCTTGTGTGGATCTGGCTGCTCCGGATGATGGCGGAAGATCTGTCTGCGTTCCGGAAGGAATATGCAAAAAAGCGCGGAGAAAGCGGTTATTCATACAGGAAAACAGATCCCGTTTATATCAGAGGGATTGTGATCCGTCTCGGATGTATTGCGGGAGTGGTTATTGTATTTGGTATTTTCCTCCGGTTCCAGGCGGAGGTACCGGCTGACATGATTCCCACAAAATGGTCGGATTTTGAATTCTGGAGGCGTCTGGCCGATGAAAAAGCAGAACGTTTCCTGGAATGGATCAGATGTGAAAAAGGAGTGCCGGAACTGCTGTATCTGGGAAAAACGGTCCGGGCAGCGCTGTGTTTTACCCTCTCCTATCTGTTTTATTTCCTGCTGCGGGCGGTGAGGTATGGAAGGAACAGGTAACAGTTCGGCCCGGGTCTGCGCATATGCTGCGCAGACGGTAACAGGAACAGCGGCTTTTCTCCATCCGCCCTGTTGACAAGATGTCACGGATGCGATATAATCCAAATCGTAGTTTTTTGAGAAGGAGGACGATCATACATAATGGACGATTGCGATAGTGACGCTAACCCTGAGCGAACCAACAATGTTTTTAATTGTTTTGATATAAAAGTAAGACATGATCCGTGTACCCTGTGGTGATACATGGATCATGTCTTATGCTTTTTTTAGGGTAAAATAAAAAACAGAAATGGAGTAAGAAAGAGGTAAAAAATTATGGGTAATTCCATAGGTTTATTATTGTTGCTGCAGGTAGTACTGATCGCGCTGAATGCCGTTTTTGCCAGCGCGGAGATCGCAGTGATCTCGGTGAATGACACGAAGATGGAGCGGCTGGCGGAGGAGGGGGATACCCGGGCGAAGCGGCTTCTGAAGCTTACACAGGAGCCTGCGAAGTTCCTGGCGACGATTCAGGTTGCCATCACATTGTCCGGATTCCTGGGAAGTGCGTTCGCGGCGGATAACTTTTCCGGCCCGCTGGTAGACTGGCTGGTGAGCCTGGGCGTGACGATCCCCCGCTCGACTCTGTCTACGATTGCGGTCATTGTGATCACGCTGGTGCTGTCTTATTTTACGCTGATTTTCGGCGAGCTTGTCCCGAAACGGATCGCCATGAAGAAATCGGAGCAGCTGTCGATGAAAATTTCCGGTCTGGTGAGCGCGATTTCCGTTGCGTTTAAGCCGATTGTCTGGTTCCTCTCCGTATCCACCAACCTGGTGCTGCGGCTGTGCGGGATCGATCCCACGGAGACGGAGGACGAGGTGAGCGAGGAGGAGATCCGCATGCTGGTGGATGCGGGCAGCGAAAAGGGTATCATCGCTTACCAGGAGAAGGAGTTTATCCAGAATGTGTTCGAGTTTGACGATATCAATGCAGGCGATATCGCCACACACAGGACAGATGTGGATATTCTCTGGATGGATGACGATCTGGACGCCTGGGCGGAGACGATCCACGATACCCGTCACACCCGCTATCCGGTGTGCGACGGCTCCCCGGATCATGTGATCGGTATCCTGAATGCCAAGGATTATTTCCGGCTGGAGGATAAGACGAAGGAAAATATTTTTGCCACTGCTGTGCGCCCGGCTTATTTTGTGCCGGAGACGATCAAGGCGGATGTTCTGTTTCGCAATATGAAAAAGACCCGGCACGTGATGGCGGTGGTCATGGACGAGTACGGCGGCATGGTGGGCGTGGTTACGCTGTATGACCTGGTGGAAGAATTAGTGGGCGAGCTGAACGATGAGCCGGATGAGTTCCAGGCTCCGGAGCCGCACATTGAAAAGACCGGCGAGAACACCTGGAGTGTGATCGGCAATGTGGAGCTTTCCGATGTGGAGGAGGCTCTGGGGATCGAGATCGAGACAGAGGAGGATATCGATACCTTTACGGGTCTGGTTTTTGATGAGCTTGGCATGATTCCCAACGAGGGGGCGCAGAACATTGACCTGGAGATCCGCAATATGAAGATCCATGTCAGCAGCATTGCAGAGCATCAGATCGAGGCGGCGACCATTATCCTGAAGGAGGAGTCGAAAGAGGCAGATCCTGAGAAAAAAGAGGTCAGGAAAGAGGCAAAGGGAGCGGAGTAGTTCCTGCTGTCCTTATGATATATGTTACGGAAGCCTTCGGCGGCGAAATGCCACCGGGGGCTTTTTCACTACCTGTGCGTCAGGGGAAGGCTGTGTGATGTTGTCACAGAAACTTTCCATGATATTCCCTATAATACAGAAAAAAGAGAGGACTGACACATGCAGTATATCATATCATTTTTAGAAGGTATCGTTACGTTTCTGTCGCCGTGCCTGCTTCCCATGCTTCCGGTGTATATTTCCTATTTTGCCGGGAATAACAGGGAGGGCGGCATGGGCAGGACACTGAGAAACGCCCTGGGATTTGTGCTGGGCTTTACCATTGTTTTTATTGCCCTGGGAGCCCTGGCCGGGACACTGGGCGGCCTCCTGCAGGCGCATCAGACGGCGGTGAACCTGGTAACAGGCGCGGTTGTGGTGCTGTTTGGCCTGTATTTTCTGGGAGTTTTCCGGCTGAACTTCCTGAAGGGAATGAAGGGATTTCAGCGGCAAAAGGATCTGGGATTTTTTTCCACCATGCTGTTCGGAATCGTTTTTTCTGTCAGCTGGACGCCCTGTGTGGGCGCGTTCCTGGGATCGGCGCTGATGCTGGCGTCCCAGCAGGGGGAGACCATGACCGGCATCCTGATGCTTCTGGCCTATTCCCTGGGACTGGGGATTCCCTTCGTGGTGAGCGCCCTCCTGATCGATCGGCTGAAGGCGGCTGTTGACTGGATCAAGCGCCATTACCGGGCGATCAACATGGTCTGCGGGGCGCTGCTCATAGCGGTGGGGATTCTGATGATGACGGGGCTTTTCAACAGGGCGCTGAGCCTGCTGCAATAAAAGAACAGGAGGAAATGGGATGAAAAAGTCTGTGAAATGGATACTGGCGGCAGCGGTCGCGGCTGCGGCTTTTGTGGGGATTTATTTTCTGTATGGTTCGCTGAAGGACAGGTACGCGCCGGAGCAGTTCGCGGAGGTGACGGAGAGTACCGGGCAGCAGGAGCCGGAGGAAACGGAGGAGACAGCGGCGCCGGATTTTACGGTGCTGGATGAGAACGGGGAGGAGGTCCGTCTGTCAGACTATGCGGGCAAGCCTATTGTCCTGAATTTCTGGGCGTCCTGGTGCCATTACTGCAAGGTGGAGATGCCGGACTTTGACGAGGCGTACCGGAATCACCCGGAGATCCAGTTTATGATGGTGAATGTGACCGACGGCAGCCAGGAGACCATGGAGTCTGCCCGGGATTTCCTGGCGGAGGCCGGGTATGAATTCCCTGTTTTTTACGATACGGAGCTGGACGCCGCCATGACCTACGGCGCCACCGGGCTGCCGATGACCGTCTTTATCGACGCGGACGGCAATCTGGTCACCTACGCCAGGGGCATGCTGCAGGCGCAGCAGTTAGAGCAGGGGATCGAAATGATAAAACCATAAATTTTCGGGAGAAATCCTTGACATCTGCGGCGTTTGTGTTAAAGTAGTATGTGAAAATATGTTGTTTAGGATGAGAGTGGGTGCGAGCCCACTCTCAGTTGTTGTTGAGAGAAATCGAAGAAGGAAGGTGAAGGAATGTCAAAGCGGGAAATCTATGAGAGCCGGACAGAAGCACTGATCCTGCCCATACTGGAAGAGTTTGGATTTGAGCTGGTGGATGTGGAATATGTCAAAGAGGGCGGGACCTGGTATCTGCGCGCTTACATTGACAAGGAGGGCGGCATTACGGTGAATGACTGTGAGGCTGTGGCCAGGCGGATGAACGACCTGCTGGATGAGGAGGATTATATTGAGGAATCCTATGTGTTCGAGGTCAGTTCTCCGGGACTGGGACGCCCCCTGAAAAAGGAGAAGGACTATATCCGCAGCATGGGAAAGGATGTGGAGATCCGCACGTACCGGGCAGTGAACCGACAGAAGGAGTTTATCGGCGCGCTGAAAGCCTACACCGACGATACTGTGACGATTGAGACAGAGGACGGGGAGGAAATGACCTTTCAGAAGAAAGAGATCGCGCTGATCCGTCTGGCATTTGACTTTTAAATAGCAGGAAACAACCAAGAGAACGTAAGGAGGAGAAAGGAAAAAATGGCTAAGACCACGAAACACAGCAAACAGGACGACAGCAGGGAATTGCTGGAAGCGCTGACGATTCTTGAGAAGGAAAAGAATATCAGCAAGGAGGTTCTGCTGGAAGCAATTGAGAATTCCCTGATCACCGCCTGCAAAAACCATTTTGGCAAAGCGGACAATGTAAAAGTAGAGATGAACCCGGATACCTGTGAGTTCCATGTTTACGCGGAGAAAACCGTGGTGGAGGAAGTGGAGGATCCGGTGCTGGAGATTTCGCTGGCGGAGGCGCGGATGCGGGATGACACGATCCAGCCGGGCGAGATCATCCGGGAAGAGATCGAGTCGAAGGATTTCGGACGTATCGCTACCCAGAACGCCAAAAATGTGATTCTGCAGAAGATCCGCGAGGAAGAGCGCAAGGTGATTTACGACCAGTATTACGGAAAGTCCAGGGATGTGGTGACCGGTATTGTCCAGCGCTATGTGGGCAGGAATGTCAGCATCAACCTGGGGAAGGCGGACGCGATCCTGAATGAAAATGAGATGATCCGGGGCGAGCATTTTGAGCCCACCCAGAGGATCAAGGTCTACATCTTGGATGTGAAGGCCACTTCCAAGGGACCGAAGATCCTGGTGTCCCGAACCCACCCGGAGCTGGTAAAGCGCCTGTTTGAAGAAGAGGTGGCTGAGGTGCGCGACGGCATTGTGGAGATCCGGAGTATTGCCCGGGAGGCCGGCAGCAGGACGAAGATGGCGGTCTGGTCCAACGACCCCAACGTGGATCCGGTGGGAGCCTGTGTCGGTATGAACGGCGCCCGGGTCAATGCCATTGTGGATATGTTAAACGGCGAGAAGATCGACATCATCAACTGGGATGACAACGCGGCGCTGCTGATCCAGAACGCGTTGAGCCCGGCAAAAGTGATTTCTGTTATCGCGGACGGCGAGGAGAAGACGGCAAAGGTTGTGGTTCCCGACTACCAGCTGTCCCTGGCCATCGGCAAGGAGGGGCAGAACGCCCGCCTGGCAGCGCGGCTGACCGGATTCAAGATCGATATCAAGAGTGAGACACAGGCCCGTGAAGCCGGCGATTTCATGGATTATGAGACCGACTACGAGGATGTGGATTACGACGAGGAGTACGATGACGGGTACGGGGACTACGAAGACGGCGAATACGATGAGTATGAAGACGGCGCCTATGAGGAGGAATCCTATGGAGAGGACGCTTATGAGGATGGGGAAGAGCTTTCCTCCGAGGAGTTTTCGGAGGAAACATCCGAAGCGTCTGACTTCCCGGAGGACGGCGGCGAGCCGGAGGAGGAGCCCGGAACAGAGGATGACAGCCTGGATGAGGAAGAGCAGGAATAGCAGAAGGTTACTGTGGTTGGAGTAAACCGTAACAGAAAGGGACCGTAAATGGCGAAAAAGATTCCGATGCGGATGTGTGTCGGCTGCAGACAGATGAAGGAAAAAAAGGAAATGATACGTGTGCTGCGCACCCAGGACGGCGAGTTCTGTATTGATACCACCGGAAAGAAGAACGGGCGGGGCGCATATATCTGCAAAAATCCGCAGTGCCTGCAGGCGGCCGTAAAAAATCACGGACTGGAACGTTCGTTCAAAACGAGTATACCAAAGGAAACAGCTGTATTATTGGAAAAGGAGATGGAACAGATTGCCGAATGACAAAATTATGTCGACCCTTTCCCTGGCCCAGAAGGCAGGGCAGGTAAAAAGCGGAGAGTTTGCTGTGGAAAAGGCGGTGAAGGAAGGCAGCGCCTGCCTGGTGATCGTTGCACAGGACGCCTCTGAGAATACGAAAAAGAAGATGAAAAATATGACGGACTATTATGAAGTTCCCTTATATTTTTATTCGGATAAGGAGAAACTGGGAAGGCAGATCGGGAAGGAATACCGTTCGATGGCGGCAGTCACCCATCCGGGTTTTGCGGATTCCATGGAAAAGCAGCTGAAATTATATTTCACAACTGAATAGGGAGGAACAGGCATGGCAAAAATGAAAGTTCATGAACTTGCGAAAGAGTTAAATGTACCCTCCAGGGACGTGATCGCGTTCTTAGAGGGAAGCAGTATAGAGGTAAAAAGCCACATGAGTGTGCTGGAAGAGGATATGGTTTCGCTGGTGCGCAGCCATTACAGAAAAAAGAGCGCCCCGGAAAAGGCCGCTGCCCCGGAGAAGGCGGCTGCTGAGGGCGAAGTGAAAAAGGAGCGGCCGAAAAAGAAGGCGAGCATTTCCGCGGTTTACAATCCCCAGAACAGTAAATTGGGAGACAAACGGGGCGGACAGCGGGGACGCGGCGGCAACCAGACCCGCATCACCAACGAGCGTCCGGCGGGCGAGCGCCCGAAACGCCCGGCAGGGGAGCGGCCGAAGCGCCCGGCAGGAGAACGTCCGGTACGTCCGGCAGGAGAGCGCCCGGTGCGCCCGGCAGGGGAACGCCCGGTGCGTCCGGCAGCGGAGAAACCGGCAGCAGAGAGGCCCGCACAGCACATTGCGGTGCAGACAGAGGCGGAGAAGGCGATTGTCCGTCCGGAGGCTGAGGCGCCCAAGCCGGCAGAGCGGCCGAAACGGAGAAACGTCTATGCGGACCGTCCGCAGAATGTTTACAATGACAGGCCTGCAAGACAGGAGGGCGACAGAAATGGCAGAGGTGAGAAAAAGGATTTCAGGAATCAGAAAGGCAATGCGAATAATCGCAGTAATTCCGGTAATCATCAGGGCGGCAGAAATGGCCGTCAGGATCATCAGAACCGTTTCCGGGATCCGAAAAACAAATTAGACGATAAAATCAACCGCATGAACCGGGATGCGGCCAAGAGTTCCATCGACGAGCTCAGGGGCAAGGATTCCCGGAACAATAACAACAATAATAACAAAAAGAAAAAACAGGATTACGATAAAAAGAACCGGAAACAGGAGAATTTTGTCAACTTAGAGAAAAAGACCGGGCATAAGAAGAGAAACGCGACGCCCCAACCCCACGCGGAAAAGAAGACGGATGAGGTGCGCACCATTACGCTTCCGGAGGTTATGACCGTCCGTGAGCTGGCGGACATCATGAAGGTCCAGGCTTCGGAAATCGTGAAGAAGCTTTTCATGCAGGGCATTATGATGACGGTAAACCAGGAGATTGAATACGAAAAGGCGGAGGAGATCGCCCTCGAGTTCAACTGTATTGCCGAGCCGGAGGAAAAGGTGGATGTGATCGCCGAGCTCCTGAAAGAGGAAGAGGAGGACGAATCCACGATGGTGACCAGGCCGCCTGTTGTCTGTGTCATGGGTCATGTTGACCATGGTAAAACCTCCCTCTTAGATGCGATCCGCAATACCCGGGAAACCGCCAAGGAGGCCGGCGGCATTACACAGGCCATCGGCGCGTCTGTGGTGAAGGTAAACGGCCAGAAGATCACCTTCTTAGATACCCCCGGACATGAGGCCTTTACCGCCATGCGTATGCGCGGCGCGAATTCTACCGATATCGCGATCTTAGTGGTGGCTGCGGACGACGGCGTGATGCCCCAGACCATTGAGGCGATCAACCATGCAAAAGCAGCCGGGGTGGAGATCCTTGTGGCCATCAACAAGATCGACAAAGAGGGCGCCAATATCGACCGTGTCAAACAGGAGCTGTCTGAGTATGAGCTGATCCCTGAGGACTGGGGCGGCAGCACCATCTGCGTGCCGGTATCCGCCCACACAGGGGAAGGCATCCAGGAGCTTCTGGAGATGGTTCTCTTAAGCGCAGAGGTGCTGGAGCTGAAGGCAAACCCGAACCGGAACGCCCGCGGTCTGGTGATCGAGGCGCAGCTGGATAAGGGCCGCGGCGCCGTGGCGACCGTGCTGGTACAGAAGGGAACCTTAAAGGTTGGCCAGTCGGTGGCTGCCGGAAGCAGCTACGGCAAGGTCCGCGCCATGATCGACGACCAGGGAAAACGTGTCAAAGAGGCAGGGCCGTCCACACCGGTGGAGATCCTGGGCTTAAACAGCGTACCCAATGCCGGGGAGGTATTCGTGGTATGCGATTCTGAAAAAGAGGCCAGAAACTTTGCGGAGACCTTTGTTTCCCAGGATAAGGAGAAGCTGCTGGCAGAGACCAGGGCAAGAATGTCCCTTGACGACCTGTTCTCACAGATCCAGGCAGGTAATCTGAAAGAGCTGAACCTGATCGTCAAGGCGGATGTACAGGGATCGGTGGAAGCGGTAAAGCAGAGCCTGATGAAACTGTCCAACGAGGAGGTTGTGGTGAAGGTGATCCACGGAGGCGTCGGCGCCATCAACGAATCCGATGTTTCCCTGGCGGCCGCATCCAGCGCGATCATCATCGGATTCAATGTGAAGCCGGATCCTGTGGCCAAATCCACAGCGGAGCAGGAGAAGGTGGATATCCGCCTGTACAATATTATTTACAAGGCTATCGAGGACATCGAGGCCGCCATGAAGGGCATGTTGGATCCTGTCTATGAGGAGAAGGTGATCGGCCATGCGGAAGTGCGCCAGATCTTCAAGGCTTCCGGCGTCGGCAACATTGCCGGGTCCTATGTGCTGGACGGCGTCTTTGAACGCGGCTGCAAGGTACGTATTACCAGGGAGGGCGAGCAGATCTATGAAGGCTCCCTGGCGTCCCTGAAGCGTTTCAAAGATGATGTGAAGGAAGTAAAAGCCGGATTCGAGTGCGGCCTTGTCTTTGAGGGATTCAATGACATCGCGGAGCTGGATCAGATCGAGGCTTATAAAATGGTGGAGGTTCCCAGGTAAGGAACCGGACGAAAGGAATTGCCATGAGGAAAAACAGTATAAAAAATACCAGATTGAACGAGGAGGTTATGCGGGAGCTGAGCAATATCATCCGCAATGAGATCAAGGATCCCCGCATCCATCCGCTGACCAGCGTGTCCCTGGTGGAGGTGGCTCCTGATCTGAAAACCTGCAAGGCATATATCAGCGTGCTGGGCGATGAAAAGGCTCAGCAGGACACAATGGAAGGATTGAAAAGCGCGGCGGGGTATGCCAGGAGATGCCTGGCACACTCGCTGAACCTGCGGAATACGCCGGAGATCCGTTTCATTCTGGATCAGTCCATCGAGTACGGCGTGCGTATGTCAAAGAAAATCGATGAACTGGCTGCGAAAGAAGGCAGGGAAACCCGGCCGGAAACGGAGGAAGACGCATGAGGGGACTGTCATTGGATTCCTGTCTGCAGGGAGTGACGTCGGTTGCGGCGGCAGGGCATGTGCGTCCCGACGGGGACTGCGCAGGCTCCTGCCTTGCCGTTTATAATTATATCCGGGAATATTATCCGCAGATTTCCGTGGATCTGTTTCTGGAACCTGTTCCGGAAAAGTTTCTGTTTTTAAAAAATTCTGACCAGATCCAGGGGGATGTACAGGCCGCGGCAGGCAGAACCTATGATCTGTTTATCGCTCTGGACTGCGGGGATACCGGACGTCTGGGAGCGGCAGGAGATCTGTTTGCTTCCGCCAGGAGGACGCTCTGCATAGATCATCACAAGACGAACCAGAGTTTTGCGGATGAGAATTATATTTTCCCGGAGGCCAGCTCTACCTGTGAGCTGGTGTATGAACTGATGGATCCTGAAAAGATTACGAAGGAGATTGCGGAGTGTCTGTACCTGGGGATCGCCCACGACACAGGCATTTTCCAGTATTCCTGTACTTCGCCCAGGACCATGGAGATTGCCGGGAAGCTGATGGCGAAGGGCATCGATTATCCCAGGATTGTGGATGAGACGTATTATATCAGGACCTTTGCCCAGCAGCGGATCTGGGGAAAGGCCATGCTGGAGAGCCGGCTGTGGCTGGAAGGCAGATGTATCAGCAGCATCATTACAAAGGCAGACATGGAAGCGTTTCAGGTGGAACCCGGGGAACTGGACGGACTGGTGAGCGAACTGCGTTCGACAGAGGGCGTGGAGGTTTCTGTGTTCCTCTATGAGGCGAAAGACGGCTGGAAGATCAGCCTGCGCTCCGCGCGGTATGTGGATGTGGCGAAGATCGCTGTTTCCTATGGCGGCGGCGGTCATGCCAGGGCTGCGGGAGCCACGGTATCCCGCCAGGATCCCGAAGCTGTTCTGGCGGACGTGCTGAGGCTGGTACAGGAGCAGCTGACGGAGGATGTATGTATCACGGAATCATAAATGTTTATAAGGAACGCGGGTATACTTCTTTTGATGTGGTGGCGAAGCTCCGGGGCATCTGCGGACAGAAAAAGATCGGGCATACAGGCACCCTGGATCCGGATGCGGAGGGGGTGCTTCCCGTCTGTCTGGGAAATGCCACCAAGGTCTGCGATCTTCTGACGGACCGGGATAAAGAGTACCGGGCGGTCATGCTTTTAGGGCTGGATACGGATACCCAGGATATCTCCGGGGAGGTTCTCGCCCGGGGGAATGTAAACGGGATCACAGAGGAAGAGGTTCTGCAGACCGTACAGTCTTTTGTGGGTGAGATCGACCAGATCCCGCCCATGTATTCCGCTCTGAAGGTCAACGGGCAGAAGCTCTGCGACCTGGCGCGCAAAGGCCAGGTGGTGGAGCGGAAAGCGCGGCGGATCCGCATCGATGAAATCACTGTGGAGGAGATCTGCCTGCCGCGGGTGACCATGACAGTGAAATGCTCCAAGGGTACATATATCCGGACGCTCTGCCATGATATCGGGGAACGTCTGGGATGCTATGGGACGCTGGAATCGCTGCTCCGCACCCGGGCGGCCGGATACCGGGCGGAGGATGCGCTGCGCCTGTCTGCGCTGCAGGAGAAAAAAGAACAGGGCACGCTGGCAGAGGTGATCCGGCCCGTGGAGGATGTGTTTGCGGAGTATCCGGCCTGCAGGACGAAAGAGACGGCGGACCGGATGCTGTACAACGGGAATGCGCTGTATGAAAACCAGCTGCGCCCGGAGGAAGAGCCTGCGGGTGCGGGAAGCTGCGGCAGGATGCCGCGCGGGCGGATCCGTGTCCGGGATTCCCGGGGCCGTTTCTGCGGACTCTATGAATACTCGGACGAAAAGCAGGCCTACCGTCCGCTGAAGATGTTTCTTCCGGAGGTTTGATTATGGAATATATAAAAAGTACGATGGATTTTCATATCGGGGAACCTTCGGTTGTGACGCTGGGGAAGTTTGACGGGCTCCATCTGGGGCACCGTTACCTGATGGAAGAGCTGACCAGGGGAAAACAGCAGGGGCTTACCAGCGTTGTGTTTACCTTTGATATCCCGCCGCGCGCGCTGGGGCAGGAGGGATACCGTGTCCTTTCCACCAATGAAGAAAAGGTGCATATTTTTGAGGAGGCGGGGGTAGACTATCTGATCGAATGTCCCTTTACGGAGGAATTCCGCAGCCTGAGTCCCCATGCGTTTTTAGAGATGCTGACGGGAAAGATCTGTGTCCGCCGGATGGTGGCCGGAACGGATTTCTGTTTTGGGCACAAACGAAGCGGAACCTACCGGGAGTTAAGGGAGTTTGCCCCGGAATTTGGCTACGAAGCAGTGATCGTGGATAAAATGCAGTATAAAGGGGCGGATATCAGCAGTACCCGGATCCGGGAATGCATCAGCCGCGGGGATATGGAGGAGGCGAACCATCTGCTGGGGTATGAGTATTTTGTCTCTGCTCCGGTGCGCCACGGAAATGCCCTGGGGCGCACCATCGGGTTTCCCACGGCCAATCAGCTGCCGCCGGGGGAAAAGCTCCTTCCGCCCAACGGGGTTTACGCCGTCCATGCGGTGGTCAATGGGAAAACCTACTGCGGCGTCTGCAACATCGGCAGGAAGCCCACCATCGGCGGCAATTATCCCGTCGGGATCGAGACCTTTTTCTTTGATTTCCACGGGGATATTTATGACCGGGATCTGCGGGTGTCTTTTGTGAAGTTTATCCGTCCGGAGAAAAAATTTGCCTCGGTGGAAGCCCTGGCGGCGCAGATCGAGCGGGACAAGGAAACCTGCCGGAGGTTCTTCGGACTGCAGGGGCAGGCTGCCGTAAACGGAAGGCGCGGCGGCGATAAGTTTTTTTAAAAGTTGTTTACAAAGATTATACAGTATGATATAGTAACAGACAGTGAGCATTCAGCCCATACTCAGTGTCCGGATTCTCCGACCTCACACTTGGTAGCTCACGAAAGCGGGCGATATCAAATATAAAGGAGGAAATCACCATGATTTCAAAAGAAAAGAAAGCAGCTATCATCGCCGAGTACGGCAGAAAACCGGGAGACACAGGTTCACCGGAGGTACAGATCGCTATTTTAACAGCACGGATCAAAGAGCTCACCGAGCATCTGAAAGACCATCCGAAGGATAAGCATTCCAGACGTGGTATGTACAAGATGGTTGGTCAGAGACGTGGTCTGCTTGACTATTATAAGAAAAACGATCTGGAAGGCTATCGTGCGCTGATCGCGAAGTTAGGTATCAGACGGTAACAGGAAATCATTGCGGCGAGAGATACAGCTTGTATTTCTCGCTCTTTGTGTGTTTTCTGCGGGGCTTTTGAAGGCTCCCGGCCGGATGGAAAACGAAACAGGCGGCTGCTGGCAGACAGCGGCCGCAGGCGGGAGCAGCGATCCGAGATTACTGATGAGTGCAAACGGGGATTCTGTTTGGGCTGATCAGTGGTTTCGGATCTCCTGCCTGAACATAAAAAGAAAAGGAGAGCGAAGCAAAATGAAAAGAACATTTTCTATGGAACTGGCTGGCAGAACGCTGAGTGTGGATGTCGGCCGTGTGGCTGCCCAGGCCAACGGGGCGGCTCTGATGCATTACGGCGATACGACCGTGCTGTCTACTGCGACAGCATCGGATAAGCCCCGTGATGGCATTGATTTCTTCCCCTTAAGCGTAGAGTTTGAGGAGAAGATGTACGCAGTGGGCAAGATCCCCGGCGGATTTAACAAGAGAGAGGGAAAGGCGTCTGAGAACGCGGTGCTGACCGCCCGTGTGATCGACCGCCCCATGCGTCCCCTGTTCCCCAAGGATTACCGCAACGACGTGACCTTAAACAACCTGGTTCTGAGCGTGGATCCGGAGAGCCGTCCGGAGCTGCTGGCGATGATCGGTTCCGCCATTGCCACCTGCATTTCCGATATCCCCTTCGCAGGCCCCTGCGCCATGACACAGATCGGTATGGAGAACGGCGAGTTTGTTGTGAACCCTTCCCAGGCGGTATGGGACAACGGCGACCTGCAGCTGACGGTAGCCTCCACCTCTCAGAAGGTGATCATGATCGAGGCCGGCGCCAATGAGATCAAAGAGGAGAAGATGATCGAGGCTATTTACATGGCTCACGACATCAACCAGACCATCATCGCTTTCATCAATGAGATCGTGGCAGAGGTTGGAAAACCGAAGCATACGTATACCAGCTGCGCCATCCCCCAGGAGATGTTTGACGCGATCTGTGAGATCGTTCCGCCTGCAGAGATGGAAGAGGCGGTATTTACCGATGAGAAGCAGAAACGGGAGGAGAACATCCGCCAGATCACAGAGCGTCTGGAGGAGGCCTTTGCGGAGAACGAGGAGTGGCTGGCTGTTTTAGGCGAGGCCGTTTATCAGTATCAGAAGAAGACTGTCCGCAAGATGATCTTAAAAGACCACAAGCGTCCGGATGGCCGTGCCATCACCCAGATCCGTCCGCTGGCGGCAGAGGTTGACCTGATCCCCCGTGTTCATGGTTCCGCCATGTTTACCCGCGGACAGACTCAGATCTGTACCCTTACCACGCTGGCGCCCCTGTCTGAGATGCAGAGGGTAGACGGCCTGGATGAAAATATCACCAACAAGCGTTATATGCACCATTATAATTTCCCGTCCTACTCCGTAGGCGAGACCAAACCTTCCAGAGGTCCGGGACGCCGTGAGATCGGTCACGGTGCGCTGGCGGAGAAGGCTCTGGTGCCGGTACTTCCCTCCGAGGAGGAGTTCCCTTACGCGATCCGTACCGTATCTGAGACCTTTGAGTCCAACGGATCCACCTCCCAGGCAAGTATCTGTGCATCCAGTATGTCCCTGATGGCTGCCGGCGTGCCTATCAAAAAACCGGTGGCGGGTATTTCCTGCGGTCTGGTGACCGGGGAGACCGACGACGATTACATCGTTCTGACGGATATCCAGGGGCTGGAAGATTTCTTCGGCGATATGGACTTCAAGGTGGCAGGTACCCGGGACGGCATCACTGCGATCCAGATGGATATCAAGATTCACGGTCTGACCCGTCCGATTGTTGAGGAAGCGATTTCCAGGACAAGAGAAGCGAGAATGTATATTCTGGATGAGGTTATGGCAAAAGCCATTGCAGAGCCCAGAAAAGAGCTCAGCAAATATGCGCCGAAGATTATCTCCATGCAGATCGATCCCCAGAAGATCGGCGACGTGGTGGGCCAGAGAGGCAAGACCATCAACGCCATCATTGACGAGACCGGCGTGAAGATCGATATCAACGACGATGGTACCGTATCCATCTGCGGTACAGACGCTGAGATGATGGAGAAGGCAAAACGCTATATCGAGATCATCGTGACAGATTTTGAGGCCGGACAGGTTCTCACCGGAAAGGTAGTCAGCATTAAGGAGTTCGGTGCTTTCATCGAGTTCGCTCCGGGCAAGGAGGGAATGGTACACATTTCCAAGATCTCCAAGCAGCGGATCAACCGGGTGGAAGATGTGCTGACTCTGGGCGACCGGGTGACAGTAGTCTGCCTTGGCAAAGATAAGATGGGGCGTATCAGCTTCAGCATGAAAGATGTGAAGGGCAAGTACGCGTCTGAATAATGAATGCAGAGACATCCTTCTGTCCCGCAGTTTTGCGCAAAAGCATCCTGCTTTGTACAAAACTGCGGGCAGAAGGATGTATTTTTCTGGATAATTTCAACCGTACATAGCAGGTGTAGACTGCGGTCGGATTCTGAGTTTTCTATATTTCAACCGTACATAGCAGGTGTAGACTGCGGTCGGATTTCAAATTTTTCTAATTTTAACTGTATTCAACATAACTATGGGGGATGAAAGTGAAATAAGTAATTGTTATTGCGTGGATTCGCATCCAATATTTACAGTTTGACCTGTCAGGACATGAGCGGTGAGTGAGAAAAAAACATTCTTTGTGGAATAGAAAAATAGTTAAGAATTTGATAAGAAATGGAGCGGCCATTTAGAAAGATTTTCCTGTTATGCTGATCCTGTAAAAACGAAAGGGGGGAATGGAGATGGCAAACAGGAAGAAACAAAAACAGATTTTGACGCTGCTTTTGGGCGGTATCCTGCTTGGCAGCGCGGCTGGCTGCGGGGAACCGAAGGGGCAGGAGCCGTCAGGTGATGCGGCGGGAAATGCGGCGGAGGAAACGCCGGATGGAAGATGGCTGGACTATGAAAAATATAAAGACAGGCTTTTAGAGAACCGCATATCGATTCCTGAGTACCGGAATCATTATGGGACGGAAGCAGAGCAGGTCCGGAATACGGAATATAAAAACCTGTCTTTTACATCTGCGGAGTTTGTGGATTTCCCGGAGTGTGAGGAGGTTTCCCTGCTTCGGCAGGAAGAAATCATCATGACTCCCCAGGAAAGCTGGGACATGATCGAACAATGGCTGGAAGATGTCGGGAAGCGGGATCTGGTCGATATGGAAAAGGAAGTCCGCGTAGTAACGCCGGAGCTGGAATGGGATGATACAAAGGAATATCCCTATTATTATCCTGCATTGGCGGAGCATATGGATCTGAAGAATGCTAAAGGTGCCTTTTTGGACACGGAGGATTGTGAATATTTGGTCTGTTTTAGTATGTCAATGGGAAAAATCAAGAATTTTCTCGGGAAAAATCAGGAACTGGCGGATGAGGATCTGAATGGGGAATATACCAGTGATGTAGTGGAATCAGGGACTCTTGAGGAACTGGGAGACCAGTCGTATCCCCTGATTTCCGGTGAACTGACGATACAGGAGGGCGCCGACCTTTTGCTGGATTATTTTCAACATGGCACGGTAATGGAACTGCCAGACGGGGTTTCGCTGGAAGTGGCCAAAGTCAATGTTTTCCGGCTGAAGGACGTCTATGGATATGAGTACGTTGTCCACCGGGTTTATAAAGGGGTTCCTGCCCCGCGTGTGGGAAAGACGGGGTTCCAGCTGGTAGGATGTCCGTATCTGCCGATTGAATCGGATAAATATGTCTATATTGTAGATGATACCGGGGTCAGTGCCTATCAGGGGACAAGTGAATGTACTCCATATACAGAATTGTATACAGACAGCAATATCTTAGGGGTGGAGGATGCGGCCAGGCTGCTCAGCGAAAAATTGGCGGTCGGGCTGCGCATGGAAGTGGATGAGGTTTCCCTAATTTATGCTGGATATGCGGCGGAAATTGAAAATACAGAAACGATGCTGCTTCCAT
>CALWGM010000004.1 GCA_944380065.1 uncultured Lachnospiraceae bacterium | reverse complement strand
AATCGGCTGTATCCCTATGGTGGAAGTGACATTTACCTGCAGCCCGCCCTGTTCCGGGGTATCCTGCTGTAAGATGCAAATTTCCCTGCTCATATTCTGACCTCACATGATCTGCACTCTGTTTCAGTATATGCAGGAAAAACCAAAAAAGGCATACCGCCCGCAGTCTCACCTGCAAGCCATATGCCTTTTTATCATTTACGCCGCTCACGGCTATTCTGCGAATAAAGCTTTCTCAGAGCCCGGTTCCTGCGGATCCGTCCTTCCGGATTATTCAATCACCTGAATCCATCCTTCCGGAGCCTCAATCTTGCCCTCCTGGATATCCACCAGCGTCTCACGCAGCTTTGCCAGCACCGGCCCCATCTGATCCATACCGCTGGGTACACAGATATCTTTTCCGTGGTCATAGATCTTGCCCACCGGGGAAATCACTGCCGCGGTACCGCACAAACCGATCTCCTGGAATTCCGGCACCTCATCAAAATAAACTTCCCTCTGCTCTACTTCCATACCCAGATAATGCTCCGCCACATACATCAGGGAACGGCGGGTAATGGAAGGCAGGATACTGTCAGACTTCGGTGTAACCAGCTTGCCGTCCTTTGTCACAAACAGGAAGTTGGCCCCGCCTGTCTCCTCCACCTTGGTCCGGGTGGCAGGATCCAGATACATATTCTCCGAGAACCCTTCCTCATGGGCCTTCACGATGGGGTACAGGCTCATGGCGTAATTCAGGCCTGCCTTGATATGTCCGGTTCCATGGGGTGCAGCCCGGTCGTAATCAGATACCTTAATGTATAACGGCTTTACGCCGCCCTTGAAATAGGGGCCTACCGGGGTGGTCAGTATCCGGAACATATACTCATCCGCGGGCTTCACGCCGATGACCGGGTTGCTGCCGAACTCGTAAGGACGGATGTAGAGAGTCGCGCCGGTGCCGTAGGGGGGCACGTAAGCCATGTTGGCTTTTACCGTTTTCTTCACTGCTTCCACAAACTTATCCTCCGGATATACCGGCATCTCCAGTCTTCTTGCGGAATCAGCCAGGCGACTGGCGTTCAGATCCGGGCGGAAAATAACGACTTTCCCATCCACGGTCTCGTATGCCTTCAGGCCTTCAAAAACAGTCTGCGCATACTGCAGAACACCCGCGCATTCATTCAGCACAATATTCGGATCCGGAGTCAGGGTTCCCTCGTCCCATTTCCCATCCTTATACATGGAAACAAAACGCATATCTGTCTCCTGGTATCCGAAATCAAGATTTTCCCAGTCAATGTTCTTCTTTTCCATCTCGGTATCCTTCTTTCCTGTGTTTTACTTCTTACTCCATATGCCAGGATCTTCCTGCCGGAATGATCCGGCAGGCCGCTTTTTGAATCTGCCAGTCCCTCATCCTGCATATTTCGCCTCATTTTGCAAATTTTGACAGTTCCTGCGAATTACGGCATTCTGTCTCTGTCATTTTTAATCCACATTACAGTTATACAGCAAAACGGCCGCATTTTCCAGTATTTTCTCAGATTTTCTTTTTTCCGCTGTCATATCGGTTACTGCTCACTCCGTTCACAGCAACTCATCCCGGACTGCGGCGCCTCATCTGCAGGACGTGCTCACGGATTCGATCGCCACCGCGCCGCCCCTGACAATCTCCAGAGATTCAAACCGATCCTTCAGCAAACGGATCAGCTCATTGTTCCTGCGCTCCGTCAGCTTGCACTCGAACAATACGCTGTCCGGGCCGATATCCGCCACTTCCACCGAAAACACGGCGGCAATCCGGAAGGCTTCCGCCTTATCCTGCTCACTGCACTTTTTGACCTTTGCAAACATCAGCTCTTTCATGTGGATCGGTGTCTCGGTCAGATCCATAACTTTGATCACTTCCACCATCCGGTTCAGCTGCTTTTTAATCTGCTCGAAAGTCAGGTCGTCACAGGTGCTGGAAATTGTCATCCGGGAAATATCGTCATTTTCTGTCGTTCCTACGGTCAGGCTCTTCATGTTATAAGATTTCCCGGCAAACAACCCGGAAATTTTGGCAAGGACACCGACCTGGTTCTCTACATATAATGCAATCCATCTGTCTTTCATCATCATACTTTTCCTCCCTGCCGCTTCATCAAGAACGTTTATTGGAACTTAAAATCATCTTGCTCATGGGACTGCCGCCCGGCACCATCGGAAGCACCAGATCTTCCGTAGCGATCATGAACTCGATCAGTGTCGGCGCATCCGTATTGGCTTTTGCAGCCTCTAAAGCCGGGACAATATCCTCTTCCTTTTCCACACGGATCCCGTGGGCGCCATAGCTCTCAGCCCATTTCAGGAAATCCGGCACATAGGGCGGACACGCTTCGTTCGGCCCTTTGCACTGAAGCGGACAGGTCGTCCTCCTGCGCAGGCAGGTTGCCGCATACCGTTTTCCGTAAAACAGCTCCTGCATCTGGCGTACCATGCCCAGATAATAATTATTCAAAAGGCAGATGGTAATCGGCGTACCCTGCACGATGGCTGTAGCCATTTCCTGCATATTCATCTGGAAACCGCCGTCCCCGGTGATGCACACCACCGGACGTTCCGGATTACCCATTTTCGCTCCGAGAGCCGCAGGGAAACCAAAGCCCATGGTACCAAGCCCGCCGGAAAGGATCAGCTTCTTCTTCGGATCCATCTCCAGGAACTGAGCCGCCCACATCTGATGCTGCCCCACATCTGTTACATAAGTAACTTCATCCGGATATACCTGATTCAGACCCTCCATGATCATCTGCGGGGTCATACCCTTATCCCGCCGCATCTCCAGAGGATTCTCCTTATCCCATTTCGCGATCTGCTTCATCCAGTCAGAAGTATCCTTCGGCTCTTTCCATTCCTTTTCAATCCATTCCAGCATCTGCTCCAACGCAATCTTCGCATCCGCCACGATGGGCACATCCACGACCACGTTCCTGGAAATCGCCGCGGCATCAATATCCAGATGGATAATTTTGGCTTTGGGTGCAAACTCATTCAGGTCGCCGGTAATGCGGTCATTGAACCTGGTACCGATGGAGAAAAGCAGGGTACACTGGCTGACAGCAATATTGGCCGCATATTTTCCGTGCAGTCCGCCGCAGCCGATATAATACGGGTGGTTCGACGGCATGACGCCTTTTCCCATCACCGTCGTCACAACCGGAATGTGGGTTGCCTCTGCTAATTTTGTCAGAAGCTCGCCGGCTCCGGCAATCTTCACGCCGCCTCCGGCAAGGATCAGCGGATGCGCAGCGCCCTTCAGCAGCTTGGTGGCCCTGCGGAGCTGGCCGATATGTACGCCCTCGTTGATCTTATAACCGCGGATATCTATCGTCTCCGGATAATCCGCCGGACCGTTGGCTGTCTGGATATCTTTCGGAAGATCAACCAGAACCGGCCCCGGTTTGCCTGTGGAAGCAATGTGGAAAGCCATCTTCAGGATCCGTCCCAGATCCTTCCGGTCACGGACCGTCACACTGTATTTTGTAATATGACGGGTGATCCCGACAATATCTACCTCCTGGAAGGCATCGTTTCCGATCAGTCCCAGCGCTACCTGCCCGGTAAATACTACCAGCGGGATGCTGTCATAGAAGGCGTCCGCGATCGCGGTTACCGTATTGGTGGCGCCGGGGCCGCTGGTTACCAGACATACGCCGGTCTTTCCTGTCTCTCTCGCATATCCTTCCGCCTCATGTACCAGAGCCTGCTCATGGCGGGGAAGGATAATGTCGATATCACCGTTGCGGTACAGTTCATCAAAAAGGTCTGTTACAGTACCGCCGGGATAGGCAAATATTTTTTCTACGCCCTCTGCCTCCAGAGCGCGCAGGAACATTTTGGTTCCTGTAATTTCCATAATACATGTCTCCTTTTCTTTCAAAATGTTTTCGCAGACGCGCGACAGCTCCGCTGCCGCTCCGACCATTCGCAATCCGGGCTTCGCCCTACTTGCTCATGTTCGGTCACTCGTCGAATAAAATCAAAACCTCATGCCAGCATGGGTTTTGATTTTATTCTCCTCGTTGTCTGCGGTCATATCCAGCCGACGGCCCGGAGGATGAAGATCCACGCGGTCAGCGTGACGGAGGATAAGAGGGTGGTCGCCACCACGATACTTGCGGTGAGCACTCCGTCATTGTGCATATTCTTCGCCATGATATAGCAGCTCGGGGTTGCCGGTCCTGCCAGCATGACTGCGAGTGCAACCATTTTTTCGCCGGTAAAGCCAAGAGCGGCTGCAATCGGAATAAAGATCGCTGCCTGGGCGATCAGCTTGATAAAAGATGCGCCCAGCGTCGGTTTGATTTTTTTCAGTGCCTTGCGTCCTTCAAAGCCCGCGCCCAGTCCGATCAGTGCCAGTGGGGTTGCCATCTGGGCTACACTGTTTACGGTAGAGTTTACCATTTCCGGCAGCGGATTGCCTAAAAGGGCTACAACCATGCCGAGGACTATCGCGATGATAATCGGGTTTTTCAGGATGTTAATACCGGCCTGTCTGATCCTGCCGGTATCACGTTCCCCTTCCGGGTGGTCACCCTCGAAGGTGAGAACGATCACAGAATATATGTTATACAACGGGACGGCACCGATAATCATCAATGATCCCATTGTGGATTGCCCGTAAATATTCTGGATAAAAGCCAGACCCATAACTGCCGCGCTGCTTCGGAAAGCCGCCTGCGTGAAAGCGCCCCGCAAGGAATGGTCTTTCAGCGTCAGCTTTGCCACCGCCCAGGAACCCCAGAAGCCCACAGACGTAGCCGCCGCGCAGAACAGCACATATTTCCAGTCAAAAATGGATATAATATCCACAGTAGAAAGATCGCGGAAAAGCAAAAAAGGCAGGGTCACCTTGAAGTTGAACTTATTTGCCACTGTGACAAAATTATCGTTCAGCATGCCAATCCGTCTCAGAAAATATCCGATCACCATCACCAGGAAAATCGGAATGGTGACATTCAGACTAAACAAAAAATTACTCATCTTATCCTCCCTGTTTTTTTATCATTTCCACCGGATCTCTGCCGAGCCCTGCCCGCATCCACCCGATGTTCCAATGATATCCTGTGCCCGGGAGTGAATCTGTCATTCTCTGCACAGTTCTTCTTTTGACCAAACACTGCCAAAAGAAGCATTTTTATCTTTTTTCATATCTGTAAAAATAATATTCAAGATCAAAATACGTCTGCTCTTCGCTGTCCGCCGTAATCCTCCACTCCGGCTTTTCATCCAGGTTGGGGAAAAAAGCGTCCGCCTCGTAAGCATAATTGATCTTTGTAATGTGCGCCACGCTGCACTCGTCCAGCAGCTGACGGTAAATACTCTCGCCGCCGATCACATAAATATCCTCCGACGGATATTTTTTCAGCTCCGCGTGCAGTTCATCCAGGCTGTGTACCACCACCGCATCTTTCACCTGGTAGTCCGGATCAGAGGTCAGAACCACGTTGACGCGGTTTTTCAGCGGTTTCCCGCCAGGAAAACTCTCCAGCGTTTTCCTCCCCATCACCACCACTTTCCCGGTGGTCGTCTGCCGGAAAAACTTCATATCATCCGGAATGCTGACCAGAAGCCTGTTCTTCAGGCCGATTCCCCAGTTTTTATCTACTGCCGCAATCAGATTCATGCCAGATACCTCCTGCTTCCCTTCCTCTATACTCTGCCCGGGCCGTCCCGGATCCGCAATACTGCCCTCTGTGCTCACACCGCGATGGGAATGTCCGTGATCTGCGGGCCGGTCTCATAATTCATCAGCTTCACATCATCTCTGGTAAACTGATAGAAATCCTTCACCTCCGGATTCAGCCAGAATGTGGGCGCCGGGTAAGGCTCCCTGGAAATCAGTTCCCGGATCAGCGGCACATGCCGGTCATAGATGTGCGCGTCCGCGATCACATGCACCAATTCTCCCACCTGCATATCACACACCTGCGCCAGCATATGCATCAGCACCGCATACTGGCAGACATTCCAGTTGTTGGCCGCCAGCACATCCTGGGAACGCTGGTTCAGGATCGCATTCAGCGTCAGCTTCTCCTGCCCCGGATGTTTCGTCACATTGAACGTCATACTGTAGGCACAGGGGTAAAGATTCATCTCATGAAGATCCTGATGGACATAAATGTTTGTCATGATCCGGCGGCTGTAGGGATTATGCTTCAGGTCATAGATCACCCGATCCACCTGATCCATCATGCCCTCTTTGTACTGATGCTTCACGCCCATCTGATAACCGTAGGCCTTGCCGATGGAACCATCCTCGTCCGCCCACTCATCCCAGATATGGCTGTGAAGATCATGGATGTTATTCGATTTCTGCTGCCAGATCCAGAGCATCTCATCGGTACAGCTTTTGATCGCAGTCCGCCGGAGCGTCAGCGCAGGAAATTCTTTGGAAAGATCATAGCGGTTCACCACGCCGAATTTTTTGATCGTATAGGCGCTGGCGCCGTCCTCCCATTTCGGCCGCACCTTCTCGCCCTCCGTGCTGGTGCCATTGGTCAGGATGTCGTTGCACATATCAATAAATACTCTGTCTGCGTAGCTCATCTTTCTTCGTTCCTCCGTAACTGCCTCTTTTGCCGGATATACCCTGTCACATGTTCCATCCGGTTCCTTCCGGACCCCCGCTGCACTTCGCCTGCATATGCTAAATATAGATATTACAGAATTATAGCAAATATCTACCGATAAAAAAAGTGGTTACCAAAAGGTGCTTATTTCGTCCAGCCCCGGATCAGGGCGATCTCTTTCGCATAACCTTCCAGCGTGTTGGGTGTCTCCAAAATAAACGGCCGTCCCTGCAGCAGAGGATGCGTCGCCACCGCCTGCAGCCCGTCTATCCCGATCTGCCCCAGGCCAATGCACTCGTGCCTGTCTTTTCTGGCGCCCATCTCATTTTTACTGTCATTGATATGTATGGCTTTCAGCCGCTCCAGCCCGATCACCCGGTCAAATTCCTCCAGCACATGATCCAGCCCGTCCAGAATGTCATAACCGCCATCCCACACATGACAGGTATCCAGGCAGACTCCCAGATGCTCCGGATACTTCGCGCCTTCTAAGATCCTCCGGATCTCTTCAAAGCTTCCGCCAACCTCAGAGCCTTTTCCCGCCATAGTCTCCAGCAGCACCGTCGTCGTCATATCCTCAAACATCGCCCGGTTCAGGGCCTCCGTAATCATGGGAACCGCCGCGTCTGTTCCCTGTCCCACATGGGAACCGGGATGGAAATTATAATACTGCCCGGGCGTGGCTTCCATCCGCTCCATATCCTCTGTCAGCATATCCTCCGCAAACTTCCGGATGTCCGGCTTAGCCGAACAGAGATTCATGGTATACGGAGCATGTGCTACTATTTTTCCGAAATGGTGCTCCGCCATCAGTTCCATCAAAGCCTGCGCGTCTTTCTGATCCAGTTTTTTCGCCTTGCCGCCCCGGGGATTCCTGGTAAAAAAAGCGAAGGTATCCGCGCCGATTTCCAGCGCCTGTTCGCCCATACTTAAAAATCCCTTTGAGGCCGAAAGATGTGCTCCGATATAAATCATAACGTTTGTTCTCCTGTCCTGTTATTTCCCCCATGCTCCCTCCCCGTTTACCCGCCATTTTATCGCACGCCGGATGGTTTCTGCAAGCCCTCCGCCAGAAATTACTTTCCTGAAATTTCCCTTCTGACTTATGATTCGCGGTACCCATTGGATCTTCAGCCCTTCATCACAGCCTATTCTCTGATCAGGTAAGATTCGCCAGTGATCTCATAACCAGGTCAATATCCTGGTTCTCCAATTCCTGGATAATATGTAAATACGTCTTTTGTGTTGTCGTCATACTGGCATGCCCCAACCGTCTTGCCACACTGCCGATGGATACCCCCGCAAAAAGCAATATGGATGCGTGGGTGTGACGAAGTCCATGCACAGAAATCGTTGAAATCCCCAGTTTTTTACAGTACCTTTCCAAAATTCCGTTGACGGTTGAATTATACACCGGCTCATAGCTTCCGTCCGTGGACTTCCTGACAAAAATCGGTTCATCCGGCAGCATATTTCTGGTGAGTTCGGCAAATTGCATCACTGTCTGCCAGTCAATCTGGATTTTCCGGACAGAGGACTTATTCTTTGTAGGTGCAAAACCGCCTCCGCCTTTGTAATTCCATGTTTTGCTGACGGACAATGTCTGATGTGAGAAATCAAAATCTCTGGGGGTAAGCGCCAGCGCTTCTGAAAAGCGCATTCCAGTTTTTGCCACCAGCAAAATAAAATAATCCCAGCTTGCTTCGCTTCCCAACTGCAGATTTGTGAGAAGCGCATGCAATTCAAATTGATTCAGATACTTGATTTTTTTATTTGCCGGCGCTTTTCCTTTTATAATCACTTTTCTGGTGGGATCCCGTTCAATCAGACCTTCATCCACTGCGTCCAGGATCGCGCCTTTCAACTGATGGTGAAAATCCATCGTTGTCTGTCTCTCATGATACAGCGCATATTCGTTCAGCATCTGCTGATAATTGATCCGCGTAACTTCACATAATTTCAAAGTGGGAACCAGCTTTTCCAGCCAGGACTGTGCCATTTTATATTTTGCCAAAGTCACATCCCGGATGGCGCCCTCTTTGTATATACGTACCCATTGTGCATAATAATCCTTAAATAAATCGGTAGCCTTTATCTCGTCAAGCATAAGAAAACCTCCTACGTTTTTTGCTTAGATGAAGGGCTACTGATCCTGATTCTCCCCGTCCGGCGGTTCCGGAATATCCATTCCGCCTTCCAGAAAGAACTCTGTCAGTAAGGCATTTACCCGGTTGTTGACGCGGAACATCGGCATTTTCTTCCCATCCAGCCTGGTAAAATATTCCGCAGCCTTTTCCTTAACCACTGTCGCTTTCAGCGCGTCAAACCGCCCATATTCATTGAGATTTTCTTTCGTGACATTGCGTTCCAGCAGCTGGCTGACCAGGTCTTCCCTCAACCCAAAATATTTATGGAGCCGTCTGATCTGTTCCTGCTTCGCATGGTTCACATAGCGGTAAATATAATCCTGGAATGTTACTCCCTCCTGCAGCTTCACATCCCCGGTCTGTACATCATGGAGGAAAAGATTCGCATATTTCTGCTCTTCCTGAGAAAGAAACGCAAAAGATTTGTGCAGCTCTTCCAGGGTCAGCTCCAGTGCCTCCGGCGATATATCCGGCTGATCCAGCTGTTTTTTCCATTTTTCAAACCGGGAATTCATATAATGATAATCAATTACCCCCGTATTCTGCTCTGTGAGATAAGGATCAATAGAAAAAGTAACTTCTCCATCACCGCCAGACCCTGCTCCCGGTTTGCGCAGTTCTTTATACCGCTGCTGCAAAATCAGATATTTGTCCTTTGTCACCAGAACCTCTATGGTGTCTTTATTCTCCACATCATCGACGGTTTTTTCATAAAACTTTTTTTCCCAGACAAATCCCTGAATCTGAGCCGCCTGCAGATATGTAGAAAATTTCCGGAATAGCCCGGCAAATTTCGCTTTTTCCACCATGGTTTCCGGCAGCTTGTCCAGTTCCGGAATTCCGGCATTTTGAAACACATCCAGCATTTCCTGAAACGTCAGGTTCATATGGGCTATATTATCCGGCAGATGATCTGCAAACAATCCCCTCGGCCTGTCTCCGGAATACAGTTTTACCGCATCTTCAATATTCCGTTTCATCGTATGCGGCATCCGGTAATACCGGATCGACCCGAACGGTTTTTCATTGATATTAAAGAGACGGTTCGTCCTGGAAAACGCCTGGATGAGATTCTGATAAACCAGAATCTTATCCAGGTACAGCGTGTTGATCCATTTGGAATCAAACCCCGTCAACATCTGATTCACAACAATCAGAAGATCCAGCTGCTGCTCCGGCTTCACACGTTCATAAGGCTTTTTATGCGCTAACCGGGCTGCCACATCCTTTTTAAATTTTGCATAACTACCAATGTCAAAATGCTGGTCATAAAGTTCGTTGTATTCTGTCAGCATCTCTTTCAGCCCGTCCTCTTTTTCCAACGCTTTCCTGCCGCTTTCATTATCAATCGTCGGATCAAAAAGACCTGTCACCTTCAGCTCCGGCATTCTTTTCCGGAACTTCTGGTAATACCGTATGGCTTCCGGGATACTGCTGGCTGCAAAGACAGCATGAAATTTGTAATTTCTGCTCATAGTCAGCCAGTTTTCCGCAATATCCTCCACGATTGCCTCCTGATAAGCATCCTCCTCATACTGTTCCTTCGGACAATAATCTTCGATCCCTTTCAGATAGGTGCCATCCTCCTCCCTTCTTCCGGCCATGGGAACGTCCTGCTCCGACATAAAATGATAATACTTTTTACTTTTCTTTGGGTCAGAAACCGCCTCCTGTACGGACTCCGCCTTTGCCTGCTGCAAAGCAACCATCTGGCGCAGCTCCTTATCACGGAACACCATCACCATAGATGGGTCAAACCCCAGGACATTTTTATCCCGGATCCCATCCGCAATACTGTATCGATGCAGCTCATCACCAAAAACATCTGCCGTCGTATTCAATACCTTTTCATTCTCCCGGAAAACCGGAGTTCCTGTAAAACCAAAGAACAGTGCGTTCGGAAATGTGTTTTTGATCGTATGCAGCATTTCTCCGAATGTAGATCTGTGACATTCATCAATAATAAATACCAGACGCTTTGACTGCATATCGACCAGATCCTGCGCGCACATTTTACTGGCGGCATCCTCTTTGATATTGCTCATCTTCTGAATAGATGAAACAATCAGGGTATTCTTCGGATCTGTACTTTTTAACTTGCCGATCAGAGCAATCGTGTCCTCTGTCTCCTGCACATCGTCTGCGTTGTCTGCAAACGCCCGGTACTCTTTTAATGACTGTGTGCCAAGTTCGATCCTGTCCATCAAAAATACCACTTTATCTGCATCTTTCGAGTTTGCAATCAACTGCGCAGACTTAAACGACGTCATGGTCTTCCCGGATCCTGTTGTATGCCAGATATATCCGCCTAATTGTTTTCCCGAAGCCCAGTCATGCTTCGCCACCCGGTCTGAGATTTTATTCGCCGCGTAATACTGATAGCTGCGCATAACCTTCAGTACGCCATCGGAAGTATCTGCAACCGTATAGAATCCAATCAACTGGTGCGCCATAGGGATTGACAGAATCGTGGAAGCCACTTTCCTCCAGTCATTAATCGGCTCATTATTAAAATCCGCCCAGTGGAAAAAGAAATCCGGGTTCAGCTTCCCGTCCGGTCCGGGATTTGCGAAATATAACGTCTCCTCCGGATTCATCGCCACAAACACCTGCACCAGAGCAAAAAGCCCGGTAAAAACTCCTTCATGCATATATTTTCCGATCTGATTGCACGCCTCAGATACAGGAACGCCGCTTTTCTTCAATTCAATATGAAAAACGGGCATCCCATTGATCAGCAGCATCAGATCCCCGCGCCGATCCTGCAGCACATCCTGCCTCCGCGAAAATATGGGCTGCTCCACAATCTGATACCGGCTCTGTCCTGCCGCAATTTCCATACGGTCATAAATTTTCAAACCGATCTCTTTGCCATAATTCACGGTATCCGCCGGATTCCTCCGGGTAATCGAAACCGTCTTTCCATTTATAAACCCATTCAGAGCAAGGGGCGTCCGCAATCTTCTGATTTGCTCAATCAGTTCTTCCATTTCCTCCGGAATCAGCGGACAGTCATTCAAGCGGTTAATATCCCTGTTATTTTCAAATAAAATATCCGCCCAGTTCTGTATCAACTGCTCTTCCGTCGGATGCTCAATCACCTGCTTCTCCCAGCCATTACTCTGGAGCGCAGTAATAAGGGCATGTTCAAAATCCGATTCTCTGTCAAATCCAATCATAATTTTCCTCCAAATTTTATCTAAAAAGCGGCTATTTTTGTTTCGTTGATGAAGGGTGATGAGGTGGTCGAGCTGCTTGAAAAAAGTTCCAATTTGTTGTTGTTCAGCATATTCTGGAATCATAATTATTTTTGCTAATAGTTCATCTTTGGTTATACCTTTAATAGAAGTACCTTGCACAGCATTAAGCTCAGATTGCAATTTTTTATAGCAGGCATATACCGTGAAAAACGGCTCAGTATTTAGTTTGCCTAACGACAGGAAATCCTGACTTGTAGCGTAAGAAAACGGCATAAATGCAAGCTTTCCGACACCCACACGAGTAATAATTGCTATAGATTTTTCGGGTACGATTTGAGTAGCGGAACTATTCAATCCTTCCTGCGTTATATGTTTCCTTGGTTCTACTCCAAATAGCTTTCCATCCATTATGTCAGAGGATTGTATCCACGGAATATCTCCGCCCCAAAATGATTCATTCGTGGTTGAAGGAGTGCCACCACCATAGGTCTTTTCAGATAGTTCGGACACCTTACGCTGTTCCCAAGAATATGTATCTTTTTTTCTTGTCCTCCATGGCACTATCGCTGATGAAGGGTGATAAGGTTGTCGAGTATCTCAAAATACCCTCCAATCTTATCCTGCTCTTGTTTAGATGGAAACATATTTTCAAGTTTTATTAGTTTTCCAACTGCCAATCCTGGCTGTGCAGATTGGTCAGAAAATTGTCCTAAATTCATCTTATCCAAGAGATAATATAGGAACCTTGTATTAGACAATCCATTAGCTTTTACAGCTACCGCATGTTCTGTAAAATAGGCTTTTCCAACTGAAAAATTCATGTTACCACATAAGGCTCCCTGTCTTCCTATTAAAGCAAATTCACCATTATGATTATATTTATCTGAATAACCTCTTAACCCGTTACCTCCATATACTGGATACTCACCATTTTCTTCTATTTCATCAGCAGCAATGAATGTCCCACTTTTAAACTCTTCTGTAACATTAGATAACTTACGCTGTTCCCAAGAAATTGCCTTATTTCATAAACCGCATTTTTTCTTTTTTAAATCAATTCAGTTCCATATATGGAAAATTCCACTTATCCTTAGTCCGAGAATAAGCAGAACTATTTTTCCATGTCCACTTTCTAAATTTCAAGCTCATTTTTCATTTTTAGGTGCTTGTCTGTCCGTAAATTTCTTCATATCCCCGCCATTTTCACTGATACAGAGTGATCCGGTTACTGGTTATACCCTTTTAACCGTTCCCGCACTATCATCAGCGTATAACCAAGCAGATTCTGTCCCTTCCATTTGCTTATTTCAAATCGATCAGAATCTTTCATGGACAAACCAATTCCCCAAATCCTGTCTTTTACTGCACATTCCGCTAATATCGCATCATCGGTTGCCTTGAGCTGGTTTTTCAGATTTTCATTTTGTGAAAATTTAGCAAGCAGCCCCTCAAACACCACGATTTGACGAATGCCGTTCCAATAACTCTCACTATAATTGGAAACCTGCCGCCCCAATTCTTTAATCTGCGCAACGTCATCCGTACACAGGATTTCTTTTGCTGTATCCCAATCACCAAAGCAAACTGCTTTTTTATACATCATATACTGTTCCGCAGAGGAAAAGCCCACGCCATCCACCACAAATGCGGAAGGATACCAGTTACTTAAATATCCATTTTCCTCATCGGGATTATGAAAGCAAATAATCCTCATTCCATACCACCAACCTTTTTCACTGCCAGATCAAGTTCCAGATCATGAAGGCCGCCATATGCTTTCACCAGAAAATCCACCGGAATTTTCTTTATCAATTCCCTGCTCGGGATATTGTAATACCATTGATAGTAAGCATAAAATTCCCCAATCCAATCCGGCATAAAACCTTCCAGAGTTTTCCCGGATTTGAGTTTAAATCCATCTGTTTTGCAAAAATAGTCCCATAATTCAGACGCGCTCATTGTGTTCACATAAGCCTGCGCTTCATCAATACTCTTTCTTGTTTTGCCTGACATATATGCATGAATAAAATCAAGCGTATCTGTTCCCGGGTAATTTTGAGATACAAGATCAAACAATTTGCCCTGATTTTCCACAACGTCATTCAAATACACTTCCGGATATGCCCGCATCTTCATCACCTCTCAAACAATGTGCTGAACACATTCGTTACCTTATTCGCTTCCGAATCCACAAGCTGACGCATCTTTCTTCTGGCCGCCACATCTCTCTCATTATACTTATCATTAAATTCGATATAATCAACACTTGTTAGGCCATCTCTGATCTCTGTCAGCTTAGAAAATGCCAGTTCCGACTTCACACAATACTGAATTCCCAATCCCCCGAGGGACAACAATTCTTCCAAAATCTCAATGTCAATGTTGTCACGCACAAACTCTCTGGCAATATAAAAATAGGATGCATTGGCTCTCCACCCCTTAATAACATCATAACCACTGGTTTCAATCCCATACTTTTCAATAAACTTCCTGGACAGAACCTTGTATCGTCTTGAATCGGCCGCATCTCTGTGCTTCATCAGTTCAGCAAGCCAGGAAAGGACATGATACTGCTGAAAATCCAGCAATTTCAAATCTGTCGTATCCAATTCATACTTATGAAGCCAGCCATTTGTCTCATCCGGTCTGCATACAGCCCACTCTTTTGCAAGTTCTTTACTTTCGGTAAGATAGAACCCTTTTCCATAATCATGTTTTTCCTCACCCAAACCATATTGAGGCACAATCACCTTATTCGGACTTCCATGATATAAAATTATTTTTCCCATTTCACCAGCCCCCCTGTCTAAACAAACATCTTTTCCAGACATGCTTTTTTCAGATTTTTCAGCTTTTCTAACTTTCGCTGATGAAGGGTGATGAGATGGTCGAGGTCTCTAAAATAATCACCAATTTTCTTTTGTTCTTGAAAAACAGGACAAGAAATAGGTATATTTTTACATGTTTCTTTATTTAATTTTGGCATTGCCATACCTGTATTAAATTGGGTATAATCTTTTCTCTCAAGCGCATTACAGATAAAATTGTTCTCATTTTCTTTCTTTGTACGAAGAACATGCACATGGTTGTTTACCCAGTATTTTCCTGTAGCCAGGAAGCATACCGGATAATTTCTATCCGTAATATTCGCACCATCTTCACTAAATAAAACCAGTTCCTCATCGAATAAATATCCGTCTACATAATCTACAATTCCTGATGCTCCATAATACGGGTACGGACCTGGTACTCTCTTCGCACCCTCCAAAGGTTTTCTCATTGTATCAAGAAATTCAACAACATCCCCCAACTTACACTGTTCCCAATCGTCAGTAAATCCTTGGAAGCGAATTTCCGGAACTGAGCATCCCGGTTTCGGAAACATTTTTTCTAACATGGCTTTTTTTAGTTTTTGCAACTTTTCATACTTCCGCTGATGAAGGGTGATGAGGTGATCGAGGTGCTTAAAAAACGCCCCAATTTGTATTTGTTCAGGGACAGACGGTATTGCGATTTCAAGATTCGCCACTTGTTCTAAGGACAAGTTCGGTTGCGCTCCGATAGTTGGGTTTTTCTTAATAAAGTCTGCAACAGCTTTACCTTTCAAGTATGTTTTTACATAATCCAAGTAGCCATCTTTAAGGCGGATTATGGCTAAAGCTTGGTTCGTATTTGCAGGCAAAATGCTTTTATTTACTGATGTTACACGCCCAAGAGTTCCGGCAATCGAGAATAAAATGTCATTTTCCTTTAACTGAGAACGACGCAAATAGCCATTATGCTCATCAAGTGATATTTTCTGAGTTATTGTGATGTTGCCTGATGATTCATCAATGCTTTCAATCTTTACAAAGTTCACAACGCCTGTATTACTTTTATCTAATGGAGTAGTACCCTTTGTTATTAGAGAAGCCAGTTCTCCCAGCTTACGCTGTTCCCAATCATCATGAAATCCCCGAAACCGCAGCGCAGGCACCTTTTTCTTTTCCATCAACTCTTCCCCCTCTCCAACAGCTTCTGAAATTCCCGGATTCCGGCCAGATCAGACTCAT
>CALWGM010000003.1 GCA_944380065.1 uncultured Lachnospiraceae bacterium | reverse complement strand
CTTTCATTATATATAGAAAGAACGCTGCGCTGCAAATGTGCGATTTTCAATCAGATAGAAGCTGACTGGCAAATGTATGTATCCACATTTACCTTTAGCTTTTTCAGTGCGGCAAGGATTTTATCGTACTCTTTACGGCGCGGAACGCGGGCTTCTCTTTCCCAGCCGGAATAGGTTGTTTGACCTATTCCAATCACCTCTGCCATTTGCATTTGAGTTAAAGAAAGCTCTTGCCGTACCTTTTTCAAAAGAGCGGAATACGGGTAATCTACAAACGCAGTATACTCGTCCAGAAGTCTATTGCGATCAATACCCAGCGCATTTGCAAGTGCCACCGCTGTACCGTGCTTGATGGGGTGCCGGTCATTCTCATACAGAACCAGTGTCGCGGGCACAATGCCAACTTTTTCTGCCAGTTCTCTTGTGGTGAAGCCCTGGAATGTCCGATGATACTTCAAATATTGGCCCGGTGTGGTGCATTTTTCATCGGTTTTATAGTCAAAGGTCAAATGAATCATGATTTTGCCCTTAGAATAGAGGTAAATCCCTGTGTGATTGAGATTACTATCGGTAAAGCATGATCTTTCCAGTTTATCTGATTCAAAAGCGGTATCTGCCGCATCTTATATTCTGATACATTTCGGAAATCTCAATGCTTTGAAATCCCAGAAACAGCAGAGAGATTCCTGTAAGTGCAGCAGAATAGGAATTTAACAGAAATCGAAAGGCAGTATACAGAAGAAATGCCCCTGGAAGAAGCGGTAGACCGCGCGATCCGGGAGTGTATCCGGGAAGATGTCCTGAGAGAATTTCTTGAAAATCACAGAGCGGAGGCAAAAGAAATGAGTATCTTTGAATATGATCAGGAAAAACATATGCGACAGGAACGGGAAGCAGCCTGGGAAGCCGGAAAAACTGCCGGCATAGAGGAGGGCAGACGCTCCGGTCTGGAAGAGGGCAGACGCTCTGGTCTGGAAGAAGGCAGACAGGCCGGAATGAAAGAAGGCGAAGAACAGATTTTAACACTGCAGATTCAAAAGAAACTTGCAAAAGGAAAGGGAATTGCCGAGATTGCCGCAGAATTGGAAGAAACAGAGGATCGCATCAGGCAAATCATGAAAAAAATCTCAAATTGACCTGCTCGTATGAATCAGTCAAAATAAGCTGAAAACAGAGGAGCTGCCGCATCATTTTCGTGCGACAGCTCCTTTTGGACACTCTCTGTATTTATACCCAGTGATCCTTTTCCTCTTCATACAGAGAAGGAAGAATCGCTGCCAGGTTCGCAAACTCTTTCACGTTATGGTTCAGCAGGCAGAACGGAGCTTCCTTCGGAATGGATACGCCATCCGGGATACATTTGACCGCCTTCCCGTCGATGATCTGATAACCGAACCAGAATCTGGAACGGAGAACCGAGCCGCCCTCTGCCGGCCGCAGGAAGTGTGTCATCACCACCGGAACATCCGGCGTCTGGTCATCCCCGATGATCTGCACATTCGCGCATACCAGAGCATTGCAGGCATCGGTATCTACCTTGCTCTCGTCATAGCCAAGCACCGACGGCTTCTCAAACGCGATCCGTAAGAGCCCCGGGCCTCCCAGTCCGATATCCTCCCAGATATTATGTACGCTGCCCCAGTGGCGCTCTCTCATGGAAAGACTCATATCCAGCGCTTTTGCCGGGTCATCCAGATAAACGTCATAATGATCCTCATTATCCCAGCAGGCATAGCGCAGACGGTCGATGGGATGCCATGCAAACCACCAGTCAAACATCTCTCCATCTACACCGGGGAAGAATGTCTGGTTCGCGATCAGCGCCGTCCCATCCTCCAGCATCCACCAGCCAAACTCTCCCGGCAGGTCCCCCGGCAGAAACAGGTCGTTTCTGTCCTGAATCCGCAGCGCTTTGGCATTATCGCCCGGCTCCGGCGTAATCATATCGTACTTTTCCTGGGGAGCAGCCGCAATATCCTGCGCATAATACTTATAGTAGCTTTTCTCCCGATCCTTCAAACTTGCAGGTACTTTTTTTGCCATATCCGTTTCCTCCTTTTCAGCCGCCTGTGGTATTGACACAGGCAAATCTTTTCCTGAACTTCCGATAATTCTATTATAAAATTCCGCCGCTGTTTACGCAATATGGCGGAAAAGGAAACCTTTTTTCTTATTTATTCCCGGATGGAATATGCATTTCAGACAAAAACGCGCCTGTCAGATCTCTCCCTCATGGCTCAGAGGGCGCAGCTGCTCTACAAACTTCTGTACCTGCGGTTTCAGATTATTCGGATTCCAGGCACAGATAATCCCATTGATCTGATCTGTCACAGGAACCTTCACCAGGCTGGGATTCTCCGGACAGTCAAAATAGGCGTCCGCAAAAAGGAGCGCATTCTCCTGCTTCCGAAATAAATATTTGATCTCATAGGCGTTCCGGTACCCGGACACCACATGGGGCTGCACATGATATTTCCCCAGCCGTTCTTTCAAATCCTCTATATAAGTCTGGCGCTGCTTCTGTTCCAGCACCGCAAAACTTTCATATAAAATATCCACCGTTTTCAGCGATTTCTTCTGTGCCAGAGGATGATTGACACTCATGATCACCTGCGCACAGGAACAGGCCGCCCATTTCCAGCAAAGCCCCAGCTCCTCCAGCGCAAACCGTTCAAAATCCGGAACCATGATCAGGTCATATTTCCCCTCCGCCAGATCCCTCTCCAGATCTGTCATATAATCACTGGCCAGTTCCATCTCAATATCCGGATAAGCCCTGTGAAACTGTTCTTCGATTTCCCAGAAGTAAAGTTCCGGCTTCGCCGTATTTAAGATCCCAATGTGCAGGATCTGATAAATCTGGTTCTGCACGGACGCCGCCTCCAGATAGCTGTCATGCATGGCCTTCACCTGCATTTTCCAGTCATGATACAGAATCCTTCCCGCATCCGTCAGGTGGATCTCCCGGGTCGTCCGCTCAAACAGTGTAATTTCCAGCTCCTTCTCCATCCGGGCAATACACTTGCTGACCGCAGACTGCGTCATATTTAAAACCGTGCTGGCTTTCGCAAATCCTCCCTGCTCTGCCACCTCCAGAAAAACCAGGATCTGCTGAATGGAAATACCGGCCAAAGAACTCTCCATACTTCCTCCTTTCGGTAAAATCACCGTTTTTTTGTTGCTTCTTCTGAAACTTCCGTTTTTTTACACAAAAACACACTTTATTTTGCTCCATTATATGTCAGTTTCCATCTAATTTCAACAGGATATATTCCTTTTTGTCATGTATTATGTACAATGATTCTCTCGACATGATTTGTACCAGAATTTATAATGTGTGTGAGGTCTAAAGGTTTTATTTTATGAAGGGAGGAATCGAAAATGAACTCAAACAACAACACAAAGAGCAACTTCGGCAAATGGGGCTGGTCGATGATCATTTACTGCGCCATCAGCTACTATCTTGCCGCAGCTCTTTCCACAGACGCCCTGAACTGGTTTCCTGCCGCCTTCCAGGCATATCATGGATGGGGTGAAGAATTTGTCAACACCTGCAACGCCATGGCCGGTATCGGCGGATGGATCGGCGTCGGCGCGGCTATCGTATTCAGTATGATGACCGCCAAAAAAGGAAGCCGTTTTATGGCGCTGTTCGGAAACATCGTCACCGGTATCCTGTGCCTGATCATGGCTTTCACTGGTTCACAGCCAATCTTTTATCTCATGATCATCTGCCTGACATTTGTGGGCGGCAACATCCAGCTGAACGTGGTACCAAACAACATCATGAATGTATGGTTCCCGAAGAAAAAAGGTCTTGCGCTGGGATGGGCTTCCATGGGTCTGCCGATCTGCACCGCTACCATCATTCTGATCTTCAACGCCATCGGTAATCCCCGGAATGCCTATATCATGCTGGGTATTGTCTGTTTCGCATTTGCTTTTATCTCCATTTTCTGGGCAAAGAACACGCCGGAGGAGGTAGGCTGCACGCCGGATAACGAGCCGGTCGACTTAGAGCAGGCCAAAGCCCTGATGGCAAAGCAGGAAGCAGTCGCGAAAAAAATGACCATGGGCGTCATTGCAAAGGATAAAAACACCTGGCTGATCGGTATCGGTCTCGGCCTTCTGTGGATGACCACCATCGGACTGGTTTCCAACTTCGTAACCAAGATGGTAATGACCGGAATCGAACAGCAGTTAGCCATCATGATGCTGACCGTAGCTGCTGTTGTCGGCATTGTCGGCTCCTACATCTGGGGCTGGCTGGATCAGAAATTCGGCACCAGAAACGCCTCCATCATCTACGGCGTATGGTATCTGGTAGCCCTGCTGCTGATGATCTTCCAGAACGGTTCTATGCTGACCCTGGGTCTGGCAACCTTCTTCGTAGGTTTTGGTATCGGCGGTATCGGAAACCTGATCCCGTCCATGATCGGTACCTGCTTCGGCCGTTTCGGATTTATCCAGGCAAACCGTCTGATTGCCCCGATCAATACAGCCGTTCGCTCTACTGCCCTGATCATCATCGGCGCCATTGGTGTAGCAAGACTGAACATCGCTTACTGGGTGTTCTTCATCTTCTCCATCCTGGCGATCGTCCTGATCTGCTTCATTAAGCCGGATCCGAAGAAAGTCAACTTTGATTAAAACAGAGTACGCGATTCCCCGCCGCCCGCACAGGGCGGCGGATTGTTTTTACCGGAAACGGGAATCGTTGATAGCTTTCCTCCAAAAAGAAGAAGGACATCCGACCGATCCGGTCAAATGCCCATCTTCTTTTCTATGCTCAATATAATAAATTTCTCTTACCGAGCATCCTGCGTTGAATCCCGACCATGGACGTTACTTCTACAGCCAACTCATCCCAGGCACCCTCACGGCACACAGGAGATCCTGCTTAGGGCTGCTCCATTCCTGACCTGACCCGGTTCACAAGTTCCTGTTGCGTGAGACCCAAGAATCCACGCCGCTTATAAAAGGCAGCTCCACAATCAAAGACCCGCGGCAGGATATCACCCCAACTATAGCGGATTGATGGTACAGGGCGCCGCTGCTGCCCCGGCTGCTCGGAGTCTTTAGTATACCATCTGTGTATCAGGTATGTCAATCATTTCCGGAAAATCTGTTGCCGTATCCTGATACAGCAGCAGATTCAGATCACCTGGAATTTTGTCCACTCCCGGGATTTCATCCGCCGGACGAATATAGCTCCACGGATAATCAGGTCAATCCCCATTCCTGCGGCAATGCCAATAACTCCCCAGTTGCAGACAACCCCAAACAGAATCGAAAACATACACAGCTGGCTTCCCGCATGTCCTGCCGCCTCCCCGGCATAACTTACAATCAGCGTATCTGTCAGTCCCACCAGCATCAGCAAAAACTGTTCCACAAACAGCGGAAAAATCATTTTTCGCAGATCCTGATTGGAAAACATTTTTATACCCCATACTTCCGGCTCAAATAATACTCGCATTCTTCCAGCATCCGTTTTACCTTTTCCAGATTCCACTGGCAGAACTCTGTGGCCGCCATAGATGCTATTCCATGGGCGTGCATCCAGAGCTGATCGTGGAAATGATGTGCTTCGTCATAAGACAGACGATATTTTTCCATAAACCGGTGAATCGCCCTCTCTATTACCGGCTGAAAAGCCGGCCGTATTTCGTGAAAGGCATTTTTCTGCATAAAGAGATATTGAAACAATTCCTTCTCCTCCAACGCAAACCGGATATAGGAAAACTCATACAGATTCCCCTCTCCCCTGTCAAAGACGGGATTTTATCCCCGGTTTCTTCTGCTGTCAAATAGTTTCTGAATTTCAGGCAAACAAAAAGACAGCGCACAGGCCTGCTCCCAGACCCGTGTACTGTCCCCTGTTTTATTCATATTCACAGGAAATCCCTTGAAACTCTCCAGAAAAAATTCAAATGTAATAATTATTCCTTCTCTTCCACATCATCAGAATCAGCGTTCTCCTCCGCTGCCGGCTCCTCTACTACCTCAGCCTCTGCTTCTGCCGCATCCTCTGCCTCTGCGCTGTCCACCACTTCACCGTCTACATTCTCAACAGTCTCACATTTTGTACCGCAGTTCGAGCAGTAGTTCGCCTCACGCGCAACGATCTGTCCGCATTCCGGACAGCGGCGGATCCCACGGATCTCATCCTTGCTGGCCTTCAGCTCACCGATCTCCTCAAAAGCAGCCTTGATCGCAGCGATCTGCTCATAATCCGGAGCCGCATCATCCTTATGATCCTTATAATAAGCACGTCCCAGCTCACGGTACATCTTCTGGATCGCTCCCTCGCGCTCCTTGATATCCACAGAAATCTTCGCGGTATCCGCCCACTCCCGGGCCTTGCTGAGACCATCTTTTCCTGCCGCTGAAATCGTGTTGCCCAATTTGTCAAAAAATGCCATAATAAATACCCTCTTTCTGAAAATTTTACAAATGCTGTCCTCATTTCCCGGACACCGATATCTCACTTGCTACTTATTATACCCCATTTGCCAGTTTCATCCAAGATATCTTTCTCTTAAATTTGTATAAATTTATCTCCTTTTTTACCCCAACACGCCCAGATGCTCCAGCAGAATTTTTGTTCCAATTCCAATCAGAATCAACCCTCCGGCCACTGCCGCCGGTTTCTTAAACCTGCTGCCGAATACATTTCCAATAAACACGCCGCCGATGGAAAACCCAAAAGTAATACATCCGATCAGGGATACTGACGGCAGGATCTTCACAGACAGAAATGCGAAGGTGATCCCCACTGCCAGGGCGTCAATGCTGGTGGCAACCGCCAGCATAACAATCTCCTTCAGATTCATCTCCATCCGGTCGCTCTGACAGACTGCCTCGTCCTCCTCCCGGACTGCGTCAATGATCATTTTCACCCCCAGCACCAAAAGAAGCGCAAACGCGATCCAGTGATCAATGCTCGTAATGTACTGCTGGAACCGGCTTCCCAAAAGCCAGCCCAAAAGAGGCATCAGCGCCTGAAATCCTCCGAAAAATACAGCCAGCACCAGCCCATACCGTACATCCACCTTTTTCATGGAAAGGCCCTTGCAGACAGATGCTGCAAACGCATCCATGGAAAGTCCCACACCAATCAGAGCCAATTCTACAATTCCCATTTTTCCTCCATATCCTCCCAGAGACACGCCCTGTTTTATTTCTTTCGTATCCGGTAAGCTTTCATACAAAAAGACCCACGTATGCCCTGATTGCATACATGAGTCTCATTCTTTAAGATTTGCCAGGCACATCGCCAGTCTGTTGACAAATCACGTTTTCACGCAAACTACTCCCTCACGAAGACTTTCCTACTATAATGCATTCTGAAAAAAATGTCAAATAGGAACGGAAAAAGAGTTTTTCCTTCTATTTATACACGATTTTACAGTATTTTTTCTTTCCTCTGCGGAGAACAAAATCCTCTGCGTTGATCTCATCCGGTGTGTAGGCTGCGGAAATATCCGTCACTTTCTCTCCGTTGACGGAAACGCCGCCCTGCTGCACATTCCGGCGCGCCTCGCCTCTGGAAGCGCAGAGTCCTGCCGCCACTAAAAGCCCCATAATGTCGATCTTTCCATCCCGCAGATCTGCTTCGGTAATCTCTGCCGTCGGCATATCCGCCGCGTTTCCGCCGGAGAACAGAGCCCGGGAACTTTCCTGCGCTTTCACAGCCTCTTCCTCCCCGTGAACCAGCTTGGTCAGCTCAAAGGCCAGGATTTCTTTTGCCTGATTCAGCTGGCTGCCCTCCCAGGTATCCATCTCGTCAATCTGCTCCAGAGGCAGGAAAGTCAGCATCCGCAGACACTTCAGCACATCCGCGTCCCCCACGTTTCTCCAGTACTGGTAGAACTCAAACGGGGAGGTCTTATTGGGATCCAGCCAGACTGCGCCGGACTGGGTTTTCCCCATCTTCTTTCCCTCAGAATTCAGAAGCAGGGTGATGGTCATAGCGTATGCATTCTTGCCCAGCTTCCTGCGGATCAGTTCTGTACCGCCCAGCATGTTGGACCACTGGTCGTCGCCGCCGAACTGCATATTGCAGCCGTATTTCTGGTACAGCTCATAGAAGTCATAGCTCTGCATAATCATGTAGTTGAACTCTAAGAAGCTTAACCCCTTCTCCATACGATGCTTGTAGCACTCCGCCCGGAGCATGTTATTGACCGAGAAATGCGGTCCCACCTCGCGGAGCAGTTCGATATAATTCAGGTTCATCAGCCAGTCCGCATTGTTGACCATCAGCGCTTTCCCCTCGGAAAAATCAATAAACCGTGACATCTGCTTTTTAAAGCAGTCGCAGTTGTGCTGGATGGTCTCCGGCGTCATCATCTGCCTCATATCGGTACGTCCGGAAGGATCTCCGATCATACCGGTGCCGCCGCCGATCAGTGCGATGGGCTTGTTGCCCGCCATCTGCAGCCGCTTCATCAGGCAGAGCGCCATGAAATGTCCCACATGGAGGCTGTCCGCCGTGGGGTCAAAGCCAATATAAAAGGTAGCTTTTCCATTGTTAATCAATTCCTTAATCTCTTCTTCATCCGTAACCTGCGCGATCAGGCCGCGGGCTACCAGCTCGTCATAAACTGTCATCGTTTTTTCGTCTCCTTTTCTGCTATGTTTTCCATCCTCCGGCAATTTCCTGCAAATAAAATAGAATCCTGCTCCGCAGGATTCTCCGCCTGCGGCGGGTTGCCCAAGCAACCTTTTCCATCCCGCCGCAGTGTGATCCCTGCGGCATTTTTTATCTTATAGGAAACAGAGTTTCCTATAAGATAAAAAAACGCCCTTATCCAAAAGATAAGGACGGGATAAATCTCGTGTTACCACCTTAATTCACAGACCGCTCACACAGATCTGCCTCTGCAAGTATCATCGAATCTCATTCGCTCAATACTCCTGCGGTATAACGGTCGCATTCCGGTGCAGCCTACTGGAGGATCCTGTCTATCATCTCCCTGCGGTTCAACCCCTGCCAGGAAAACATCTCCCCGTTCGGTACACGGCTTGTGAAGGTATTCAATACAGACTTCCCAGGCGCCTCTCACCAGCCGGCAGCTCTCTGTCTGTTTCATCTGTATCTACTTGTTTCAGTCATTGCCTTTGATGTATTATAGGGACATTATAGGGGGGCATTTCTGATTTGTCAAGGTTCTTCGTCACACTTCACCAGTTCCTCCGCCAGTTTTTCATAATAAGAAGAAAACTGCCTTGTTTTCAGCCATACCAGAGCAAATTCATGGCAAACGTCAAAATCCTGCAGTCGTATTTCCTTCAGGCTTCCCTCCTCCAGCTCCTGCCTTACCGCCATTTCATACATGAAAGCAATTCCGTTTCCTGCTTTTAACAATTCCTTCGTGATCCCAATGTCTCCGATTTCCATGACAGCAGAAAAACTTTCAAAGGTCTCATTCCTGCTTCCCAGAATGTTGTGGAAAATCTCTCTGGAACCGGAGCCCTGCTCTCTGACAATCAGAGTCTCACAAAACAGGTCCTCCAGAAAACGGATCTTTTTCCGAAACGAATAGCCGGGCGCACAGACAGGAATAAACCGTTCTTTTGACAGCACAATATAATCATAGACCTCTTTATCAAAATTCCCTTCCACAATAGCAAAATCCAGATTCATATGATTCATTTCTTCCAGTAACTGGCTGGTATTATCCACAACAAAATAGATCCGTCCCCCTGCATATTTTCTCAGAAAACCGGGTATCCTTGATTTCATAAATCCCTCATTGACCGATTTTGTCGCCCCGAACGCCAGCGACATTTTCTGATCCTCTGCTTTCGCCATCTGCTCTCTTAAAAGCTTTTCCTCATGGCGCATAGCAGTGGCCGTCCTTTTCAGAAGCTCCCCGGCGGGAGTCAGCGTCAGCCTGCGACCCTGATACTGAAACAGTTTCCGGTGATACAAATCCTCCAGCCATTTGATATGCTGACTGACATTTGGCTGTGTAATATTCAGGATTTCAGCCGTTTTTGTATAACTCATTTCCTGGCACACGGTCAGAAAAGTTTCTACTCTGTAATCTAACATGCTTCTTCTCCATAAGATATTTTTATTGATAAATAATTATATATAATTTTATTTAATTGTCAATTTGTGGTAACCTCTACAGGAACAATTTCAAGGGAGGAATGATCATGAAAAAATTTTCTGCTATCTGGAAAGGACTGCTCCTCTGCCTCGGCCTGGCGGTGGTCTGCCATTTCCTGGGAAAAAAATTTCCCATCATCGGCGGTCCGGTATTTGCCATTCTTCTGGGTATGGTGCTGACTCTGTTCCTCAAAGATAAAACCCATCTTCAGGATGGCATTACTTTTACTTCAAAAAAGATTTTGCAGTACGCTGTAATTCTGCTGGGATTCGGTCTGAATCTGAATGTAATTCTGGAAACAGGAAAACAGTCGCTGCCAATCATTATTGCCACCATTGCCACTTCTCTGTGCATCGCTGCTCTGCTGAAAAAAGTGATGCATGTACCGTCAAAAATTTCCACTCTGGTGGGCGTCGGCTCTTCCATCTGCGGCGGCTCCGCCATTGCGGCCACAGCGCCGGTCATTGATGCCGATGACGAGGAAGTCGCACAGGCAATCTCCGTTATTTTCTTTTTTAATGTGATAGCCGCCCTGCTGTTCCCGGTTCTGGGCGGAATGATCGGCTTTTCCACAGACAGCGGCGAAGCTTTCGGCATATTTGCCGGAACCGCGGTAAATGATACTTCTTCTGTCACCGCAGCCGCTTCCACCTGGGATTCCATGCATCACCTTGGCAATGCCACACTGGATAAAGCTGTAACCGTTAAACTGACCAGAACACTGGCGATTATTCCCATCACCCTGTTCCTTGCGTTCCTGCGCACAAAGCGCACCGACAAAAACACGGAAAAAGTGAATTTCAGAAAAATCTTCCCTTTTTTCATTCTGTTTTTTGTGGGAGCATCCGTGATCACTACAGTTGCAGTCAGCCTGGGCGCGCCTGCCAGTATATTCAATCCCTTAAAGGAATTGAGTAAATTCTTCATTATTATGGCCATGGCGGCCATCGGCCTGAACACAAACATTGTCAAGCTGGTAAAGACCGGCGGCAAACCCATTCTCATGGGACTGTGCTGCTGGATCGGCATTACAGGCGTAAGTCTGATCGCCCAGCACCTGATGGGAATCTGGTAAATTCAGACCAGATAAAAGGATGCCTCATGACTGACACCTCTTCAGTCATGAGGCTGGATTTTGTATGGTTATCTGTTATTTCTTAGAATGTAAAATTATCCGCGTAATACCGCTCTACCGGGTATTTGTACCCCTCTATAGGAACCGGCATCTTTGACGGAACCGGCCGTCCATCCCGGTTATCCAGAACAGTCCAGCAGAGCCAGTCGTCATAGTGCTCCGGGTAATCCGCCCGGTAATGACCTGCCCGGCTGTCTTTGCGGAACAGCGCGGAAGTCAGATTATATTCTGTTGCGTTGGCAATCGCCCTCACTTCTTCCAGCTTCAGCAGATAATGAGAATCCGCGGCTCCCATATTGGGAATCCACTCTTCCCGGATCTCCTGCAATTCCTCCAGCGCCATTTTCAGCGCTTTCTCTGTCTTTAAAATGGACACGTCACAATGAGAAATCAATGCCTGAATCCTGCGCAGCACTTCCTTCGGCGCCGCTCCCTCTTTGCCCAGAGGTGCAAGGGTCTGCTCCAGGGAATGTTCCGCTTCCTGCCCGTTGATTGTTCCGCTGTCCACGGAAGAAACATACCCGGCGGCTTCCTCGCCGGCCTGTCGGCCGGTAATAGCGGTTGTCATCAACGCAAAGCCTCCCATATATACACCCGGATCGATGCTTCTGCACCGTCCGGCGGCATATAAGCCCGGGATTCCCGTATAACCCTGTCCATCCGTCACAATAGCGCCGTTTCCAAGCTGTACCTGAGTAATCCATTCAAACTGATCTTCAAAGAAATCTATCCCCTCTTCCAGAAGCTTCTCATAATGAAGCAGGTGTCTGCCTGCTGCCGGACGGATGATCGGTCTGGCGGATTCCGGAATTGCGCTCAGATCCAGACGGATCGGGCCTCTTCCCGCCTTCATTTCCAGCGCCATTCCCCTCGTAATATAATGAGGATCGGTATTGGCTCCCAGCCTCGGTGAATATTTTTCCATAAAATTTTCCCCATGACGGTTGACGAATTTTGCTCCCAGAGGCATGAGCACCGTCTGGCCTTCCCACTCAAACAGTTTGGGAACGTTCCAGATATGCAGAAATTCACAGTTGCGCAGTCTGGCCCCCGCCCGGAAGGCAAGGCTCTGTCCTTCTCCGCTGGTAGTATTGTTATTATAAGAGGGCTTCCATCCCATATTTCCAGTACAGAGAATGACTGCTTTTGCCGAAAATAGCAGGGCTTCCCCCGTTACAATATGAAAACCTGCCGCACCACAGATCCGGTCGCCGTCTTTGAAAAGCTCTGTGATTTCCACACGCCCCATCCTCGTCACCTGCAGGCGATCCATTTCCCGGATCATGCACTGGCGCATATCCGGTCCTCCGGTGCCTTTCGTTTTCACCGGGAACAGCTTTACATGACCCAGAGAACGCTGCGGAACTGTCTGGTAAGCTCCATCCTCTTTTTTCAGATACTGGCAGCCCATTTTTTCATATTCTTCAAAAATCTCCCAGGAATGGCTCCATATATCGGCCACCACATCCTGTTCGCACAGGCCGTCCCAGTAATAAATAAAATCCTTCACCCAGTCATCCGGTGAATCCGGCGGCATACATACCTCCAGGTCCCCTCCGGACAGGGACATCAGACCGCCCCAGTCGGTATTTGCCTTGTCTGCAATTACAACATGCAATGCGGGATTTTTCAGTTTTGCACTTCTTGCCGCCCACAGCCCGGCAGAACCGCCGCCGATGATCAGAATATCACAGTTTATCTTTTTTATTTCTGTTTTTCCCATAGCCTACACCCCTTTCACAGCTTCACCGCCGGCCAGTTCCGGAAATGCAGGCGGGAACACCTCTTTAAAAGGATGTACATAGATTGCCCCCACAGGACAGACCATCTCACACAAATAACAGGAGTGACAGTCGTCCGGATAGGCAATCACCGCTTTTCCCTCCCGCATCCGCAGCGTATCCAGCGGACAGCTATCCACGCAGCTTCCGCATCCGATACAGGTTTCTCTTTCAATTCTTTTTATCATATAGCTTCCCTCTCTTTTATTTCTGCAAATGCAGCGCAGAGCCGGGATTTTGTTACTGTAAGCCAATAACAGCAACGAAGTTTTCTCCGCACTCTGCGCTTTTTCAGGTTTTACCGAATCATTTTTTCCATCATCCGGCCGCAATTCTTATGCCAGTCCCGGGAACGCCATGTAAATCAGCGCCACAATCACCGCTCCCACAAACGGAGCCACAACCGTCAGTACAAAGATTGGCCGGTAGGCTGCTTTCATCGGCACCTTCGCCAGCTGACAGGTAATCATAACGCCAGGATTGGTAGGCAGCGTATTCAGAGAACTTGCCGCAAAAATAGCTACCCGGTGCAGCGCCGCCATGCTGATGCCCGCCTGCTGCGCCATGGGAATGGTAATATTTAACGCCACCTGGATACCGCCGTTGCTGTTGGAGGTAATCGCACAGATGACTGCCACAATCACCAGACAGATAAAGAGGATCGGGATCGGTGTGCTGGAAATTTTTTCCATCAGCGGGTTGAAGGTGGGCGTATTGGAAACCACATTGCCAAAGCCAGCCAGAACCGCCGCGATCACAGTAATCCGTACGCCTACGTCAGCGCCCTTTCCGAGCACAGATGAAAATTCTCCGAATTTTCCTTTCGGCCCCTCCAGAAGAGTCGGGCTCAAAATAATGATTGCCAGTACCACACCGATAGCCAGTGCCACAACCAGTTCCAGCTTCAGTACATTGTATGCAATAAAAATTACAACCATGGGGATAATACTTACCCAGAAGTTGGGAAGCCGTCTGTCTTCCGACATATCCGGATCATCCGGAAGGCTCTCAAAGGTCTGGTTCAGTTTCATCGCCCGCTTCATTTCAAAATACAGATACCAGATCGTAAATACCGCCATCACTGCCGCTGCGATAAGACCGGGAATCAGGCCTGCTGTAGAAGAAGTCCCGCATAACTGCGCTGCCAGATAGTTTACCGCCTGGGGTGCACCCGGTGAGCACATCGCCCAAACGCCTGTGGTAAATGCCAGCGCCGGAACCAGATTTCTGGTAATATTCATCCGCTTGCACATAGCCAGACAAATCGGAAATACCGTAATCAGCTCTGTCATACCATCGATACCGCCAAACATAAAGATTGCTGCAATAGCAACCTGAGAAATAACTACAGTCAGGATGCCTCTGGAAGAACGGATCTCTCCCTTTACAAAAACTTTCAGTATCGTATTCGCAATACTCAAAGCCGCCCCTGATTTTTCAAAGATCTGCGCAAAAATTGCCCCGATCAGCAGCACCAGAAACATGTTGGTCATAAACCCGACGGTTCCGCCCATGAACACTTCCGTAAGACTGGTAACGGGAGCCATCTGATTCATAACAATAACGATCAGCGCGCACACCGGCGCCAGGATGACCACATGAAGCCCTTTCACGGTCAGCCATATCAATAACACAATACCAATTAAAATACCTATAATACCTATAACGCTCATAAAAATTTCCCCCTGCTCTTTTGTACAGCACTACTGTGGACCTGCGGTTTTATGTTCGGAAACCGGTCTCACATGAATATTTGCCCTCTGCTCATTTTCTGCCCAATAAATATCTTCTGCCACTTTTGCTTCCGGATTCAATTCCACTCCATCCAGAATCATTTCCTTAAATTTCTTATATCCGCTCCGGTCAATCAGATGGCCGCCGTGCAGATACTCCGGTTTATAATCCATCACCCAGGCGGAGAATTTCTGCCAGTTGGCGAACATGGCCAGAACCACATCCTCCGTTACCCAGTTGAGGAAGATTTTCCCCATTCTGGGATACTGTTTTCCGGTGCGGCCGCCCAGTGTCACCCGGTAAAACTTCTTTGCACTTCTGGTCCATGTGCTGGCCGGACAGGCAATCACACACTCGCCGCAGCCGACACAGCAACAGGTATCCTTGTCCACTTTATTATCTTTATTTAAAGACAGCACCCCTGTGGCATGATGCGCACAGGCTCTCACACAGGCTCCGCAGCCGATACAGCGCTCGTAGTGATACTCCATCTTCGCAATTCCCATCACGCCGAAATCATTGAAATGACCTTTTGCACAGTCGTTGGGGCAGCCCGCCACAGAGACTTTGATATGGTAATGGCTGGGGAATACCAGTTTTTCGATTTTCTTCGCCATCTCGTGGGTGTTGATGTTCGCCTTGATGCAATGGGAATTTCCGATACATGCCATCACGTTTCTGGCTCCAATGGTGGGATACCCGCAGTCATTCACCTCCATATTTACATCGCAGTCCTCAATCTCTGTCTCCTGGATATAATCTTTCAGGAATGCATTGACCTGAGGAATGTTTTCATATTTGATTCCCGGAATATCAAAGGTCTGCCGCATACCGATGTGAAATGTCCCGTTTCCCCACCGCTGGCACAATTCCTGTACCAGTTCCAGATGTTTTGCGTCTACCAGCGAACCTGGGACACGAAGCTGCAGCATGAATTCTCCTGGAATCTTTGACTGACGGAAACAGTTGATCCGCATTTTCTTTACATCTATATCGTGATTCATACTATTTCTCCCTCCCTAATCCACCAGATATTTTGCCTGTGTATACGGAAATACCGGGCCTTCCAGACAGACATAGGTTTCATCAATTCTGCAGTGGCCGCATTTTCCTACCGCACAGGACATTTTTCTCTCAAAGGACATCCAGATTTTATCCTCCGGCACGCCCTCTTTCATCGCCGCGATTCCGGTGAACTTCATCATCGGAGGCGGGCCTACGATCACCACTTCGTATTCATCCCCGAACTGCGCAAATGGTACTTTTGATACATATTCTGTCACAAATCCCACGTTCCAGCCCGGAATCTTATCGTGATCCAGCGTATACCAGGCGGTAAACTTCTCATTGGCCTTCCAGCTTTCCAGTTCTCCTCTGAAAATGATGCCTTCCTCATTTTTAAATCCGCAGATCAGAGTCACACTCTTTACATAATCCGGATCCGAGGCAAAAAGATTCAGCATACTTCTCACAGGAGCCAGGCCGGTTCCTCCGGCAATAATCACCATATGTTTTCCTTTAAACTGCTCTACCGGCCAGCCCTTTCCATAAGGTCCCCGCAGGAACAAAATATCGCCTTTGCCCTTTTTGAAGATTTCATCTGTTACCTTACCCACAGAACGGATGGTAAATTCCACCCAGTCTTCCCCGCTTGCGCTGACGGAAATGGGCGCCTCGCCGATTTTCGGAATGGATAACTGCATGAACTGTCCATGCTCCGGTTTCATATCTGTTTTCACCCGGAAAGTATATTCCATTTTGCTTTCCCTTGTGACGCTGATAATCTCACAGGGTACCGGTCTTAATACGTTATTCATGCTGTACCCTCCTTTTCCTCTGCCATGATCTCTTTTAAAGCCTCCGTCATTTTATCGACGGTAGCTGTAATCGAGATAAACTCCGGACACCGCGCCATGCACCGGCCGCATCCCACACACATGTGATAATCCTGAAATCTGGCCTTATAATCATGGAACTTGTGAAGCACCTTGTAGCGCATTCTCTCACCCGCCGTTGTACGGAAGGTATGTCCCCCCGCCATGTCGGCAAAGCCTTCGATCTGACAGGAAGCCGTCGTCCGTCTGCGCTCTCCCACCTGTGCATTGTCGTTGTAGATAATATCTGTTGTGGTAAAACAGGTACAGGTGGAACAGGCTACCGTACAGCTTCCGCAGGAAATACAGCGCTTGTTGAACTCCTGCCACATGGGATGATTTTTCAGCTTTGTCAGCACTTCCTTATTCGGAATCTCCGGAACCTTTAGTGTAATCTCATTTTTCTCTACAAAAGCCGGCGCGTAATCGCCCTGCTGCACTCCTTCAAAATAGGGCTCAAATTCCGCATCCTTTACAGTAAGAGAAACCGTTCCGTCTTCCGCTTTCAGCGCAATGCTGTAATCATCGGTGCGATTGGTTCCCATGCTGACACAGAAACAGTCGTCCCATCCCTGGCTGCAT
>CALWGM010000002.1 GCA_944380065.1 uncultured Lachnospiraceae bacterium | reverse complement strand
ATAAATACTTGTAAAGCCACCTCAATCTCCTCCCTGAAGAGACAGCCCTCCCACCGGCAGGTAAGAGGGCTGCTCCAGAACTGTTTTTCATTATTACCGGAAGAACGCCACGCCGGACTCGAAAATCTTCATGTCCTGTTCTCCATAAATATTTACCGCCACGCCGTCGCCGCGCCGCTCCGAATGGGCCATCTTGCCCAGCACCCGGCCGTCCGGGCTGGTAATACCCTCGATGGCCAGATAGGATCCATTCACATTCCACTCCTCGTCCATGGTGGGCATTCCGTTTTCATTGACATACTGGGTTGCCACCTGGCCGTTGGCGATCAGCCGGTCCAGCCATTCCTTCGGGGCAACAAAACGTCCCTCGCCATGGGAAGCCGGATTGGTATAAACCTTCCCTAATTCCGCCTGTGCCAGCCAGGGGGATTTATTCGTCACCACTTTGGTATAAACCATCTTGGAAATATGACGTCCGATGGTATTGTAGGTCAGCGTCGGCGAATCCGCGCTGCCCTCCCGGATCTCCCCGTAAGGCACCAGTCCCAATTTGATCAGCGCCTGGAAGCCATTGCAGATTCCCAGCGCCAGGCCGTCCCGCTCATTTAACAGGCGCTCCACCGCCTCTCTGATCTTCGCATTGCGGAAAGCGGTGGCAAAGAACTTGGCGCTGCCCTCCGGCTCATCGCCTGCGGAGAATCCGCCGGGGAACATCATGATCTGCGCCTGGTCAATGGCTTTTACAAAGACATCCACCGAATCCCGGATATCCTCTGCAGTCAGGTTCCGGAATACCCGGGTGACCACATTGGCGCCTGCCCGCTCAAAAGCCCGGGCAGAATCATACTCGCAGTTGGTTCCCGGGAAGACAGGGATAAATACGGTAGGCTTCGCCACTTTATTCCTGCAGATATAAATCTCCTTCGTATCATAAAGCTTCAGGGGAAGCTCGCTGGTATCATCTGCCGCCCTGGTGGGGAATACCTTTTCCAGCGTGCCTGTCCATGCCGCCAGCGCCTCGTCCATGGAAATCCGCATGTCTCCGTACCGGAACTCCGGCTCAGCCAAAACAGAACCCACTACCGTCACGTCGGAGGCTTCTGCCGCCGCTGCCACCGCAGCCTTTACTGCATCCACATCCTCCGGCGCCACTTCCGCCACTAAATTGCCAAAGCCCGGCGCAAACGCCGCTTCCGGCTTCAGGCATCCGCGGATGGAAACGCCTAATTTATTTCCAAAAGCCATCTTGCTGACTGCCGCCGCCAGACCTTTCGCATCCAGCGCATAAACAGAAATCAGCTTCTTCTGCCGGATCAGGCCGTATACCGCGTCATACAGCTTCATCACCTTTTCATAATCCGGAAGGTCAAACTCATCTTTGCGGATGGTAAACAGCATCAGCTTATTGCCGGCCTTTTTCAGTTCCGGCGTGATGATATCCTGCTCTTTCGCCACATCCACCGCGAAAGAAACCAGGGTGGGGGGCACGTCGATCTCATTGAAGGTCCCGGACATGGAATCCTTTCCCCCGATGGAAGGAAGACCAAATCCCATCTGCGCGCTGTAGGCACCCAAAAGCGCCGCGAACGGCTGGCTCCAGCGGGAAGGCTCCCCGCTCATCCTGCGGAAATATTCCTGGAAGGTGAAGCGGATCTTCCGGTAATCGCCGCCTGCCGCCACGATCCTGGAAACCGACTCTAACACGGCGTAAACCGCTCCGTGATAGGGGCTCCAGCTGGACAGATACGGATCAAACCCATAGCTCATCATGGTGACCGCATCGCATTTCCCGGTCATCACCGGCACCTTCGCCACCATGGACTGAGTCTCCGTCAGCTGATATTTCCCTCCGTAGGGCATGTAAACGCTGCCTGCGCCGATGGATCCGTCAAACATCTCCACCAGTCCCTTCTGGGAGCAGACATTCAGGTCTTTTAACGTATCCAGCCATGCGGCCTTCACATCATCCTTCTTCAGATCGGCAGCCACCGTATTTAGGGCGATCTTATCCAGATAGCAATCCTGTCTGGACGGAATCTCCACCGCCACATTGGTCTCCTGATGCGCGCCGTTGGTATTCAGGAATGCCCGGGACAGGTTCACGATCTCCTTCCCTCTCCATACCAGAACCAGACGGGGATCCTCCGTCACCACAGCCACCGGAACCGCCTCCAGGTTCTCCTCCGCGGCATAGGCCAGGAACTGATCCACATTTTCCGGAGCAATCACAACCGCCATACGCTCCTGGGACTCGGAAATGGCAATCTCCGTGCCGTCCAGTCCTGCGTATTTCTTGGGAACCTTATCCAGCTCTACCCGCAGGCCGTCCGCCAGCTCGCCGATGGCAACGGAAACGCCGCCCGCGCCGAAATCATTACATTTCTTGATAATATAAGCAACCTCTTCCCGGCGGAACAGTCTCTGGATCTTCCGCTCTGTGGGCGGATTTCCCTTCTGCACCTCCGCGCCGCAGGTATCGATGGATGAGGTGGTATGCGCTTTGGAAGAACCGGTAGCGCCGCCGCATCCGTCCCGGCCTGTCCGGCCGCCCAGCAGGATGATAATATCGCCGGGATCAGAAGTCAGACGCTGCACTGCACGGCGGGGAGCCGCGCCTAAGACTGCGCCGATCTCCATCCGCTTCGCCACATAATCCGGATGGTAAATCTCTTTGACCAGGCCGGTGGCCAGGCCGATCTGGTTGCCGTAGGAGCTGTAGCCGCTGGCTGCGGAGCGTACAATCTTCTTCTGGGGAAGCTTGCCCGGCAGCGTATCCTTCACGGACTTCGTGGGATCTGCCGCTCCGGTCACACGCATAGCCTGGTACACATAGGTACGCCCGGAAAGCGGGTCGCGGATCGCGCCGCCCAGACAGGTGGCCGCGCCGCCGAAAGGCTCGATCTCCGTGGGGTGGTTGTGGGTCTCATTCTTAAAGTTGATCAGCCACTCCTCCTCTTTTCCATCCACTTCCAGCGGAACCACGATGGAGCAGGCGTTGATCTCATCGGACTCCTCCTGATCCTGCAGTTTGCCTTCTTTTTTCAGTTTTTTCATCGCCATCAGGGCAAGATCCATCAGGCAGACAAACTTCTCCGGTCTGTCCTTATATAATTCTGCAAAATTCTCTTTATACTGCTCATAGGACTTCTGAATCGGCTCCAGGTAGTCGCCCTCACCAAAAGCCACTTCCTTCAGTTCGGTGGAGAATGTGGTATGGCGGCAGTGATCTGACCAGTAGGTATCCAGCACCCGGATCTCCGTCATCGTGGGATCCCTGTGCTCCTCCCCCGCAAAATAGTTCTGGATATGAAGGAAATCCTTAAAAGTCATCGCCAGCCCCAGGGAATCATATAACTCTCTCAGCGGCTCCTCCTCCATCTGTGAAAATCCGTCAAATACCATCACATCATCCGGCTCCGCGAACTCCTGTACCAGAGTCTCCGGCTTCTCCAGCCCGGTCTCCCTGGAATCCACCGGATTGATGCAGTGATGTTTGATAGCGTCTAACTCCGCGTCCGTGATATCTCCCTCGATCACATAGGTGGTGGCGCTGCGGATCACCGGCTCCTCCTCCTCGTTTAAAAGCTTCACACACTGCTCCGCGGAGTCTGCCCTCTGGTCAAACTGTCCCGGAAGGAACTCCACGCTGAAGGCCTTCGCCCCGTTTAAGTCGAAGCTTTCCTCATATACGTCATCCACCGGCGGCTCTGAAAACACGCTGATCAGAGCCTTCCGGTACGTTTCCTCAGAAATATTCTCCACATCATAGCGGATCAGCTCACGTACCTTCGTCACTCCGGAAATCCCGAGATAACTCCTGATCTCGGATAACAGTTCCTGCGCTTTTACCGCATAAGCTTCCTTCTTTTCTACATACACTCTGCGTACATTGCTCATTGGAATCCCTCCATCCTGATTACTTCTTAACCTGCCACATACCAGAAACGGGCAAATACACTTTCCCTTTTTCTGTACTGAATCCAGTATAAAATACAGGAATCAATTAGTGAAATTAATATATTTAATTCTTTTTATAAAATATACTAATTTATAACAAACCGATTCCTGATGTATGTCCCTTTGCCTGTATCTGCTGCTATTTTAGCATTTCCCCCGGAGAAACCGCAACCACTAATTTGGGGATTTCTTTTTCATCATCCAGATGCTATACTGAGGATACTTTACAGGATGGATGTCCGGCCGGCGGAGCCATCCCTGCTCCCAAAACGGGGATCCGCCGCAGATCAGATACAAAAAACGCAGCGGGGAGGAATTCCACATGGATATCAATTATGAATTGTACAAAGTTTTTTACTATGTCGCCACAACCTTAAGCTTCTCCGAGGCCAGCCGCTACCTGTTCATTTCCCAGTCCGCGGTCAGCCAGTCCATCAAGGCTCTGGAGAAGAAATTGGGACAGCCGCTGTTTATCCGCAGCACGAAAAAGGTAAAGCTCACTCCCGCCGGGGAGCTGTTATTAAAGCATGTGGAGCCCGCCATCCAGCTGATCGGCCATGGGGAGGCGCAGCTGATGGAAAGCCAGAGTCTCGGTCTCGGGCAGCTCCACATCGGCGCCAGCGACACCATCTGCCGCTATTTTCTGGTTCCTTACCTGAACGAATTCCATAAAAAATACCCCACCGTCCCCATCAAGGTGACAAACGCCACCTCCCTGGCCTGCGTCGGTCTGCTGGAACAGGGCAAGGTAGACCTGATCGTGACCAACGCGCCCAATCCGCGCCTGAACCAGTCCTACATCGTAAAAACGGTGGCGGAATTCCACGATGTCTTTATCGCCAATCCCGCCTGTTTTCCCTTTGCAGGGGATGAAATCAGCCTGCAGGATCTGGCGGCCTACCCGCTGATCGTCCTGGAACGCAAATGCACCACCATGGAATTCCTGCGCAACCTGTTCCTGCAGCACCATCTGGAGCTGCTGCCCGCCATCGAACTGTCCAGCAACGACCTGCTGATCGACCTGGCACACATCGGCCTTGGCATCGGCTTCGCGCCGGATTACTGCGTGGATAAGCATCCGGAACAGCTGACGACACTGCGCATCCGGGAGACGATCCCCGCCCGGCAGATGGCCGCCTGCGTCAACCCATCCATGCCGGTGAACGAGTCTACACGGAATTTCCTGGAGCTCCTGCCGACGGTGTAGGGGGCTGGGGGTATGCTACATCACCCGGGATGCCACTGCCACCTTTTTCCCCTGAAAAGCCATCCCATATTCCAGGATCTCTTTGCAGCCATATGCCCTTAATTCTGTTTCATATGAGTTGGACTCCATCTGCAGTATGGCCTGCTTTGATAATTGATCCAGTTCTTTTTGCAGTTCAACCCCTGCTTTCTTTCCTCTGTACACTTTCAGTTCAATCAGAATTCCCGGCCACTCTCTCTGTTTGGGTTTCAACTGAATATCATAACGTCCATCTCCGGATTCCCGGTTCCCGCTCAGCCAGTAATTTTCATACATGACCGCACATAATCCCAACATCATTCCCTGATAAAATGCTTCATAGGATACGTCAAATGCACTTGCAGTCTGAAGCAGGAAATCTCTCATAACGATCTGTAGTTTTTGAGAATTTCTGCTAAAAAGTGCATCTTCAAACCGGTTGGATATCGCAATCGGAAACATCGCTCTGCATGCCTCCAAAATTTCATCTGCATACAATGACCGGATCTCCCGATTTGGGATTTTCACCTCACAGACATACGCAGTAGACAGCACCCGAAGAATACGTTCTATTTTTAAATAACCGGTCATCACCAGTAAGGTATACAGGGTCGTCTCATCTGCCGGAGCTGTCTCTAATGAACCGTGATCTAACATATTGTAAGTAATGCTGTCACTGATTACTTTCTCAAAACTCTTTCCTTCCAGCAAATCCCGGAGTTCCTTCTGCTGATTTTCACTTGATTTTCGCAGCATAGACTGAATCAAAGTATTCTGACTGGTCTGGCTCCAGAATGCATGCGCCCTGCATCCCTCTGAAAAGTAATTGATCACAGACCATGGATTGTAGATTTCGGTCTCCCCGATCCGGTATCCGTCGTACCAGTCCCGGATCTCCTCCATCCGCTCCGGCACACCATAATATTCCGCAAGGTTCCTTACCTCTGTCTCTGTAAATCCAAAAAATTCTCTGTACTTATCGGAAGTAACAGAATACACTTTCAGATTATTCAGATCACTGAAAATACTTTCCTTTGCGATACGCAGAACTCCGGTAATGACTGCAAACTGCAGACTGCTGTTATCCTTCAGTCCAGCTGACAGCCATGTTTTTTCAAATCCCAATGCCTCTGCATAGCATCCTTTCTCATGTGCTTCATGGATCGGGACATCATACTCATCGATCAGAATCACAGGTTTTTTCCCCACTGTCTGTTCTACCGCAATGGCCAACGTCTGCAGGGCATTCATATAAGTAATCCGATCCGCTCTGCGCTGTATGATATCTTCAATTTCAATTCTCTGGACAGCTCCGGCGCCGCCAAGCAGCCCCCTGGCTTCCAGGCGTCCGGTTTCATTGCGAATCACGTTACAAAACTGTCCATACATCTCTTCCCAGCAATTTCCTTTTACATCTTTCAGGGAAAAGCTGATGACGGGATATGCTTCACAATGTTTCGTATATGCTTCCCCGCAGTTCCAGATCTGCAGCTGCTGAAAATATTTCTTCCCGCCGCTTCCGGATTCAAAGAAAGCCTGTAACATACTCATATTTAACGTTTTCCCAAAACGTCTCGGCCGTGTAATCAGCGTCACCATCGCCGGATGATCCAACAATTCCCGAATCAGGAGCGTTTTATCTACATAATAAAATCCGCCTTCCTGAAGGCTCAGAAAATCAGAATTTCCAGTCATAAATTTTTTCTTTTCATACATAAAAAGCGCCTCCCGTCCGAATGTAGTTTTATTGTACTACAGGCGGATGGGCGACGCAAGGAAATACCCTGTTGGAATTTCTTCAATTTTCAATGAAGATTCTCGGAAAGGTCTCGGAAAATTATGGCAAACAGAAATTCTTTCTGGCATTTGGCAAACAAATGTGATATGGTATATACGAAAAGCATGATCTTTCCAGCTTGTCTGAGTCGAAAGCGGCGTCTGCCGTGTCTTATATTCTGATACATTCCGGAAATCTCAATGCTTTGATCATCCCAAAAACAGCAAAGAGATTCCTGTATGACAGAATAGAAGATTTTCAGATGGCCTGAAAGCCTATACAGAGCA
>CALWGM010000001.1 GCA_944380065.1 uncultured Lachnospiraceae bacterium | reverse complement strand
GGATGGAGAAAAAGCTGGATGAGGACGGCATAGCCTATGCCGGCGCGAACCATCCTGCAGACCGCGTTTCCTACGACATGGCCGGCTGTTTCGTCTTCTCCGGCGCCACGGCTTACGGAGAACCGGGACGCGCTTCCGACTCCGATCAGCAGTGCGATCGCAAGGGAAACCGTCGTAAGGGGATAAGAGACATTGGTGGCTGCATTTCCAAGGTATCCCACGCCTTGGCCGATAAAAATCTGATCCACAATATTGTAAAGTGAGCCCACGAGCATTGAGATGATGCTTGGCACTGCAAAGGTTCGCAGAAGCCGGGGGAGACTTTGATATCCCAGTGGATTCTGGTCGTTTTTTTTCTGATCCATTTTGAATCTCTCCTTCTATATCTATCATTTTATCTATAAAGCATATGGGTTTGCCTAGCAATTTTCAAACACGCTCTAGGAGTATGAGAAACTCTTTCTGAAAATTAATATATCATATTTTTTGAGGGCGGGCAATGAGCCGGGCGGGGTTTCCTGAGCGTTTTTGTACAAAAAATCAATAAAATAAGTGTGAGATATGCCGTTCGCTGTGATATACTGACAATAATAGAAGTCAGGTTATTTCTGATGAAAAAGAACAGAATGTAAACATGGAGGACCAATGAGATGGCAGAACAGGAGAACAGTAAAGATTTGATCAGCGTTTTATGGAGCGGGGCCGATATTCTGCGCTCAAAGATGGATGCGAATGAGTATAAAAACTATTTGTTGGGAATTGTGTTTTATAAATACCTTTCCGATTCTTTTCTGATCAAGGTATATGATCTTCTCTATGACGAAAAGCCTGAGACTTTAAAACAGGCATTGGAAGCGTACAAAGAAGCGCTGGAAGATGAGAGCGCGGAGGAATTGAAAGGACAGCTCGCGGATGAATGTCATTATATTATAGAACCGGAATTGACATATACCTATTTTGCTGAAGCGGCGAGAAATAATTCGTTTCATCGGGAGCAGCTGCAGAAGGGATTCAACAATATCGAACAAAGCGATCCGATCTTTGCAGATCTGTTTACGGATATTGATCTGTACTCCAGCCGTCTGGGAGCAGGAGATCAAAAACAGAGCGATACGGTGGCAAACCTGATCAAAGAGATCGACAAGGCGGATTTGTTAAACTCAGATGCGGAAATCCTGGGAAATGCTTATGAGTATCTGATCGGTCAGTTTGCATCTGAAACAGGAAAAAAGGCAGGCGAATTCTATACACCACAGGCTGTGTCGAAGATTTTGACAAAGATTGCAATTTCCGGTCAGAAAGACAAAAGAGGATTGTCTGTATATGATCCCTGCATGGGTTCGGGTTCACTTTTGCTGAATGCAAAAAGGTACGCTTCAGAACCGGGATATATTCAATATTACGGGCAGGAATTGAATACATCGACTTATAATCTGGCAAGGATGAATATGTTCCTGCATGGGATTGCGGCGGACAATCAGAACCTTCACAATGGCGACACCTTGGATGGAGACTGGCCGACCGGAGAAGAGACGGAGTTTGATATGGTGCTGATGAATCCTCCGTATTCAGCGAAGTGGAGCGCCGCCGCAGGATTTCTGCAGGATGAGAGGTTTAGTGATTATGGGGTATTGGCTCCAAAGTCAAAAGCAGATTATGCATTTTTGCTGCATGGGTTGTATCATCTGAAAAATAATGGAACGATGGCTATTGTACTGCCGCACGGCGTTCTTTTCCGGGGCGCTGCCGAGGGAAAAATCCGGGAAAAACTGCTGCGTTCCGGCAACATCTATGCGGTGATAGGGCTTCCGGCAAACTTATTTTATAACACCTCCATTCCAACCTGTATCATTGTGTTAAAAAAACACAGAGACGGGCGCGATGTATTGTTTATTGATGCTTCCCGGAAATTCAATAAAGGCAAAAAGCAAAATGAAATGACGGATGAGCATATCCATGAGGTTCTTGAGCTTTATACCAGGAGAGAAACGGTGGAAAAAGAATCTTTTCTTGCCAGTTTTGAGGATATTGAAAACAATGACTTCAATCTGAATATCCCCCGTTATGTGGATAATTTCGAAAAAGAGGAACCCATCGATCTGAATGCATTGTTGTCGGATATGAAAAAAACAGATCAGGAACTGGAACAGGTTCAGGGAGAATTTTTATCGCTTTTAAAAGAACTGACCTCATCGGACGCAGCTGTTCTGTCATCGCTGAATGATTTGATTGGGAAGATGGAGGGGTAATGGATATGGGAAAACCGGTGATTAGATTCAAGGGGTATGAAGATGATTGGGAACAGCGTAAGTTGGGAGATTTGACAGAACGTGTTACCAGAAAAAATCAAGATTTAGTATCTGAATTACCTTTAACAATATCTGCTCAATATGGATTGATTGATCAGAATGAGTTCTTTGATAAAAGAGTAGCGAGCAAAGATGTGAGTGGATATTACCTGATAAAAAACGGAGAGTTTGCCTATAACAAAAGCACTTCTTCTGATGCACCGTGGGGAGCAATTAAAAGATTAGATCGTTATGAAAATGGCGTGTTATCAACACTTTACATTGTATTTTCCATAAAAGACAATGTTCCTATAGATTCTGATTTTCTAGTTTCATATTACAGTACAAACCTTTGGCATAAGGGAATTCATGAAATAGCTGCAGAAGGTGCTAGAAATCATGGACTTTTAAACATTGCACCATCCGATTTTTTTGAGACGAAATTGATGGTACCACAAGATATAGAAGAACAACGGAAGATTGGAAAATATTTTGCACAATTAGATACCCTCATCACCCTTCACCAGCGGAAGTGTGAACAGACGAAAACTTTAAAAAAATATATGCTTCAAAATATGTTTCCACAGGATGGAGAAAAAGTTCCAGCGATTCGTTTTGAAGGATTTACAGACGAT